>CAZRKS010000099.1:0-9108 GCA_964600315.1 uncultured Steroidobacteraceae bacterium
CGCGCTCACGACCACGGTCTCCATGTCATCGCCGGCGCCATCGCCGCCCGACCCTTCGTTCGCGAAGTAACCGAACCCGCCGCCACGCCCGCCGCGTCCCCAGAACGCGTCGGCGGGCATGTCGTACAGGCGCGAGGCCTGGACGACCACCTGCTCCATCGGCGCGTAGAAGCACTTGGCCATGCCATAGCCCATGGCCGGCGGGCCGCCGCAGAAGCCCGACGGATCCAGGTAACGCAGCGGGTTGTTGCGCACGTAGCTGTAGCGATTCAGGCTCTGGCTGTCGTAAGGCGATTGCACCAGCGGATCCGGACTCAGGAAGCGCCCGAGCACCGGGTCGTACACGCGGCCGTTCATGTGAATGAGGCCGAGGTTGTCCACGTGCTCGTGGTCGGTGAAGCCCCGCGGCGTGGTCGCGAGCAGTTGCTGCCATTCCGCGGCCGTCGGCGACGAGCCCACCCAGTCGCCCGCCCGGCGCGCGCCGAACGGCTTGTTCGACGCGCGGGCCAGCAGGCTGCCGGACGCCGAAGTGAGTCCGTCCACGCCGCCGAGGTGGTCCGCGAGCAGGTACACGGTGGTCGGCGCGCTGCCGGCCTTACGCGTGTGCACGCCGACGCGGCGCCCGTCCGCGACGAGGTAGTTGCGCTGGCTCGTCACCCCGTTGCGCGTGACCCGCTCGTAGAGACCGTCGGCTGCGTAGACGACGTCGGTGAGTTCGTCGCCGGAGCGGGCCAGCTGGCGCTTGCGCGAGCGGTCCGGGGCGTACTCGAACAGCGAGTAGTTTCCGCCCGGATGCTGGATGCGGCTCGGCAGGTCGAAGCTGGTCCACAGGATGGTCGCGCCATTCGCGTTCACGACCGCGCCATTCTCGTCGTACGCGTAGCTGTTCGAGCCGGCGGAGACCACCGCGTGCCGCTTCGTAGCGTCGTAGGTGTACTCGCCGACGTCGGACTTGAAGGTGAGATTGCCGACCTCGTCGTAGCCCAGGTCGACGCTCGAGCCGCTCGAGTTCTGCACGAAGTCGAGGCGGTCGCGGTCGTCGTACGAGAAGTCGTCGCGCACGCCGAGGTTGCCCTCCCGCCTCGACGACAGGTTGCCGACGACGTCCCAGTCGTAGCTCAGGTTCTGGTACGCGCTGCCGCCGCCCGGCCCGGAGGTTCTCGACCCGAGCAGGCCGGTGACCGCGTCGAAGCCGCTCGCGATCCGCACGCCGTTGCCGAGGGTCTCGTCCGCCACCCGCCCGGCCGCGTCCAGCAGCCCGATCACCCAGAACACCGTGTTCGGGTCGTCGGCATCGGTCAGCGCGACCAGTCGTCCGCGGTCGTAGAGGTGACGGACGCGCAGCGGGGCCGTGCCGCTGATCGCCGGATAAGTGAGCACGTCCAGCTGGCCGGTGGAGCCGCTGTAGCTGAGACGCATCGTGTACGGCGTGCCGGTCAGCGTGCTCGTCTTCACGGCCAGGCGCCCGTAGCTGTCGTAGGAGCGCGTCTCCTGGAAGTCGCTGCCGGTCAGGCTGGCGAGCGCACCGACGTTCCGCGCCGCGGCGGACGTCCCCCAGCTCCAGACCGTCGTGCCTTCCGGTTCCTGGCGCGAGATCGGTCGGGACAGCCGGTCGTACGCGAGAGTGACGGTCTGTCCGCGCGCATTCGTCTGCGACTTCAGTTCCCCGAGCGGCGAGTAAAGGTACGTCCGCGCGCCGGAGTCGGGATCCTGCAGGCGGGTGCGCCGGCCGCGCAGGTCATAGACCATCGAGGTGACGCTGCCCTGGGCATCACGAATCTCGACCATGTTGCCGAAGGCGTCGTAGGCGTAGCTGGTCGCTGCATTGCCCGCGTCGACGGTCTGCAGCACGTTGCCGATCGCATCGCGCCGCTGCACATTCGTGCGGCCGAGCGGGTCGGTCTCGGTGGTCGTGAGCCCGCCGTAGTTCCATCGCGTGACCACCGGAGTGGAGTCGGTCGCGCTCGTCGGCCGCTCGGTCCGCGTCCGCCGCCCGAGCACGTCGAAGCTGTGGGTGGTCCAGAACTGGGGCGAGGCGCAACACCACGCCGGGCTGCTCTGCTGGGCCAGCAGTCCTTGCGCAGAATAGCGATTGATCGTGAGTACGGATCCGCCGGGCTGTTCCGTCTGCCGGTAGACCTCGCGGTCGAGCGCGTCGTAGCCGGTCACGGTCGCACGAAGGTAGAGGCCGCCGCTGCCGTGTTCGACGACTCTCGCGTAGTGGTCGGCGGTGGCCACGGCGCAGCTGCCGGCGCAACTGCCGAAGGTCGTCTCGGCGCCCGTGCCGTCCGGGCGGTACACGTGCACGGGCCGGCGGAAGGCGTCGTACATCCACTGGGTCCGCAGGCCGTTGGGGTCGTTGGCACTCGTGCGCACCGCACGCACGGCGTCCCAGGCAGACGTGCTCCGGTGGCCCTCGGCGTTGGTGACCGATTGCAGGAAACGACCCGCATTCGACCATCCATAGGCGCTCGTGCGCGTGGCGACGCCCGCCGCGCTCGTGGTGCGCGAGTTCACGTTGCCGTAGGCGTCGTACGCGATGTCCGTGGTGACGCGGAGATCGGCATTGCCCGGCTCGACGACCTGCTGCGTGGGCCGGCAGGCTGCGGCATCGATGGTCTGCGCGGACGTACGCGTCACGGGCTCGCCACCCTGCAGCGTGTGACTGCGCGTGACCTGGGTCGTGCCGGGCAGGCCGAGGCACCAGCTCGTCGTGTCGTTCGTGACCGGGCCGACGACGACCCGTTCGACGTGCGATGCGCCGGGATTGAGACCGGTGCCGACCTCGGTCGTGGTCGTGGTTCGTGCGACGACCGTGCCGAACGCATCGACCTGGTTCTGCGCCTCGGTGCGGGAGATCCGCGCGCCGTCGAGTTCGTAACGATCCGTGGTCGCCACGGCCACGTAGGGGAAACGACGCAGCTCGCCGCCGGTTCCGAATTCGAGCTGCGCCCACTGGGTGGCGGCCGCCGCGACCGTGACGCCGTTCGACTGTCGGGTCGTGACCGCAGAGACGCGCCCGAGCCATTCGAACGCGGCGGGATCCTGCAGGTAGTCCTCGACCGTGACGAGACCGGTGCGGCTGTCGCTCGCGGTGCGACGCGCAAAGCCGAGGAATCCGCGCCCGAGTGCGTGCAGCTTGCCGCCTTCGTAGGCGTAGCCGAGCTGGTAGGTCCCGCCGATCCCGTCCGACCTCGAGAGCCGCGACACGACCCACAGCGGGGCCGCGCTGTCGAGAACCGGGTAGACGGCCGGCACGCCAGGCACGTGCACCCCGGGTTGCGTCAACGGCGCGTACTGGAAATCGGCGCGGTTGCCGAATCCATCGACCGCCGCCGCGAGCAGGTCCGGCCGTCCCGCGGCGTGGGCGCGGTACTTCACGCCCGAAGTCGCCATGGCGAGATCGGGCAGGCCGTCGCCGTTGGCGTCGAGCACGACCGGAGAGCCCGAGACGCCGATCGAACTCATGCCCGTTGCACGGCAGGTGTCGAGGCTCGCGCCGAGCGAACGGCACGCCAACCACTCGCCGCTGCCGGGCACCAGCAGATCGGAGCGCCCGTCGCCGTCCCAGTCGGTCACCATCGCCTTGCCGGAGGCACTGGTCGTCGGCGCACCGGCCGCCGTCACGGACAGCGCGCCGGCCTCGGTCGAGCCGCGCCGGCCCGTGGCGAGCACGAGCTGCCAGCTCGAGCCGCTCGGCGAGTGCACGACGTCGGTCAGTCCGTCGCCGTTGAAATCCGCGAGCAGCGGATCCGTCGACCACTCGAGGGTCGCCTGCGCCACGAACGACTGGCCGCGCGAGACGAACGCCTGCCAGCGGTCCTTCCAGGACGGCGTGCATCCCGTCGCGCCCGCGCAGCCGTCGGCCTGCACGTGCATCAGCGCGTCGCCGCGCCCATCCCCGTTGAAATCCGGCGCGCGGGACGTCGACCTCGAGCGCTGGCTGTTCGTGCCGAACGGCGCTGCCGCGATGCGCGTGCCGGCCGGGGCGGTCCACAGCGTGGCTTCCTCGGCGAAGGCGAGCACGCCGCTCGCCGAGAGATTGCGCCGCCAGTGAATGGCGCTGCCGGCGGACTTCACGTAGACGAAGTCGTCGAGCCCGTCGCCGTCGATGTCGAGGAGGGCGGTGCCCCCGGTCATGGCGACGTCCGCCACGCCCGTCGAGGCCGCCGCGTAGGTCGTGCCTCCGTCGTGATGGAGCCACTGCCAGACACCGCCGGTCCCGGCGACGACGATGTCGCGGCGACCGTTGCCGTCGAGGTCCGCGGAAAGCGCCGCCGGCGCAGAGCCCTCGCAGGCGAGCGCGGCGTCGACGGCCGGACCCGCGAGGCCGGTCGCGGCGCCGTGGAGCACCTTCCAGCGGCGCGCGGAGACGTCGCAGTAACCGAGGTCCTCGAAGCCATCGCCGTTGCCGTCGCCCACGATCGAGGTGCCGAGGGACGCGGCATCGATCCCGGTCGGCGCCTCGGCGGACCACCCGGTGGCAGTGCCAGCCCAGGTGAAGCGCGTGGGCTGAAAGCAGGCCGCCCCGACGCATTCCTGCAGGCTCGCAAGGCGGCTGCGCGCCGTCGCCGTCGAGGATTCGTAGGCGAGCAGGTAGCTGCGCAGCACGGTGCCCGAGACGTGCTGGGCGTCGATGCGCGCGAGGCGGTAGGACTCCTGGACGAGGCCGCCGGCGAGATAGCCGCCTGGCTGGTCGCCCGCGACGCGCGATTCGTAGGTGAAGCGCACGGAGTAGTACGGCGCGCTGCCGGTGCCGACGTGCCCCGTGTAGTCGACGCGCGCCGGACGATAGCTGCCGGTCGCCGTGTCCTCGAGGTACACGAAATCGATGTAGTTGCCGCTGCGGTCCCGGATCCGGTTCAGCGCCCAGGCGCGCGGCGTCGCACTGCCGAGCGACTCGATGCGCGAGTCGGCCGTGGCTCCGTACTGGTAGATCAGCCCGTCGCGGCGCTCGACCTGGAACGAGGCCGGGCCTGCGCCGGCCGTGCCGGAGGCCGTGACGCGCGAGAACGTCTCGACCTCGGTCTGGTACTGCGAGCCCGCCTGGCCGTAGGCGCCGGACGTGAGACGCAGCCGCTGTCCGTCGAGGCACAGGCGGTCCGTGCCGTCGAGGCCAACGGCGAACCACGAGCCGTCCTGCGCGATGGTGCCGCCGCAGCGGCGGATGGCGGAGAAGCCCGCGAGACGGAAGCCCACACCGAGCAGGCCGTTGCCGCCGTGGTGGTCGTAGACGATCGCGAGCTCGGGTGCGAGGCCATTCGTGCCCGGCGGCAGGTCGAGCGGGATCCGGTATTGCGCCGCGCCCGTCGCCGAGACGCTTGCCTCCCCCGCCGTCCGGCCGACCGTCGTCTGAGCCATCACCCCTGCGTTCACGCACATGCCCAACGACACCCACGCGCTCCAGCACATCCCTGAGATTCGCTTCATGGCGGCCACCTTCCCTGGTGCGGACCTGCACGGTGCAGGCTTCCTGGCCGGCATTGATACGCGCCCGGCCCGCCGCCGTCGCCGCGCAAATCTGTCGCGATCAGGCGGAAATGCCCGCACCCGCCGCAGCGCCTGCGCGCCGGTCGAGTTGCCGGAGCGCAACCGCCTCGGCGACGTGCACTGCACCCACCTCGTCGCAGGCCGCGAGGTCCGCGATCGTGCGCGCGACGCGCAGCACACGGTGATAGGCGCGAGCCGACAGTGCGAGCCGCCGCATCGCCTTCTCGAGCAGCGCGAGCGCCGCGGTGTCCGCCCGGCAGGCGCGCATCACCTCGACGCCGTCGATGCGCGCGTTCGACCGTCCCTGGCGCATCATCTGCCGCGCGCGAGCCGATTCGACGCGGCGCGCGACGCTGGCCGAGGACTCCGCCGGCACCGGGGACGCTATTGCTTCCGGCGGAACGGGCGGCACGTCGACGTGCAGGTCGATGCGGTCGAGCAGCGGGCCCGAGATCCGGCTGCGATACGCATCGACGCGCTCAGGCGTGCAGCGACAGATCGTGGCCGGATCGCCGAGGTGACCGCAGGGGCAGGGATTCATCGCGGCGACGAGCTGGAAACGCGCCGGAAAGCGCGCCTGTCGCGCCGCGCGCGAGATCACGACGTGCCCGGTCTCGAGCGGCTCGCGCAGCACCTCGAGCACGCCGCGCTCGAATTCCGGCAGCTCGTCGAGGAACAGCACGCCGTTGTGGGCGAGCGAGATCTCACCCGGGCGCGGGTGGCCGCCGCCGCCGACCAGCGCGATCGCGGACGCCGTGTGGTGCGGCGCGCGGAACGGGCGTCGGCGCCACTGGTCGGCGCGGAATCCCGCGGATGCGACTGAGCGCACGGCGGCCGTCTCGAGCGCCTCGTCCTCGGTCATGGACGGCAGGATCCCGGACAGGCGCTGCGCCAGCAGGCTCTTGCCCGCGCCGGGCGGCCCGATGAGCAGCAGGCTGTGCTCGCCGGCCGCCGCGATCTCGAGGGCCCGCCGTGCATGCGTCTGCCCGCGCAGGTCGGCGAGATCCGGGCCGCCACCGACCGGGACGGCGCGCTCGGGCTCACCGGCCCGCGCGAGGGGCCGGATGCCGCGCGCATAGCTCATGACGTCGAGCAGGTGTGCGGCACCGAGGATGCGGTCACACCGCGCGAGTGCCGCCTCCGGCAGATTGCCGCTCGGCACGATGATGCGGTGCCCCGCACGCTTGCCCTTCAGCGCGGTCGGCAGCACGCCCCGGATCGCGTGCAGGTCGCCCCCCAACGACAGCTCGCCGTAGAGTTCGGTGCGGTCGAACGGCCCGGGTGGCAACTGGGCCGAAGCGACCAGCAGGCCGATGGCGATCGGCAGATCGAAGCGCCCGCCTTCCTTCGGCAGGTCGGCCGGCGACAGGCTGACCGTGATGTGTCCGGGCGGCAGGTCGAGTCCGCAGTTCGCGAGCGCGGCCCGCACCCGGTCCTTGCTCTCCTTCACCGCCGTCTCGGGCAGGCCGACGATCGAGAAGGCCGGCAGGCCGCTGCCGGCGTGCACCTCGACGCGGACGAGCGGCGCGTCGAGGCCCTGCTGGGTGCGGCTCAGGATGGTGGCGAAGGTCACGGCCGGACTCCGGGGCGGCGAAGGCCGGCAGCTTGCGGGCCGCGGCCGCCTCCCTGTCGAGGCGCAAATCGCGCGCGTTCGTGCAGAAATGGGTTTGGCTAGAATGCCGCCATGAAACTGCACCAGCTCCGCTACCTCGCGGCGGTCGCGCAGACCGGTCTCAACATCACCGCGGCCGCCGAGAAGCTGCACACCTCGCAGCCGGGCGTCTCCAAGCAGATCAAGCTGCTCGAGGACGAACTCGGCTTCCAGATCTTCGTGCGCGACGGGCGCAACCTCTCGCGAGTGACGCCCGCCGGTCAGCAGGTGATCGAGCGTGCGGTGCGCATCCTGCGCGAGGTGCAGAACATCAAGCGCCTCTCGGACGACCTCAAGGACGAATCGCGCGGCGCGCTCTCCATCGCGACCACCCACACGCAGGCGCGCTACGTGCTGCCGGAGGTCATCAAGCGCTTCCGCGAGCAGTACCCCGAGGTGCGCCTGCACCTGCACCAGGGCACGTCCGAGCAGATCGGTGAGATGGCCGCGCTCGACCGCATCGACTTCGCGATCGCCACCGGCTCGCAGTCACTGTTCGAGGGCTACTCGCTGCTGCCGTGCTACCGCTGGCACCGGCACGTCGTCGTGCCGAAGAACCACCCGCTCGCGAAGGTTAAGAAGCCGACGCTGAAGCAGCTCGCGGCGCACCCGGTCATCACCTATGTGTTCAGCTTCACCGGGCCGTCGTCGCTGCACGACATCTTCGCGAAGGAAGGCCTGGTGCCGAACGTGGTGCTCACGGCGCGCGACGCCGACGTGATCAAGACCTACGTGCGCCTCGGGCTCGGCATCGGCATCGTGGCGAGCATGTCGGTGGACCCGGTGGAGGACGCCGACCTCGTCGCGATCGACACCTCGCACCTCTTCCCGGCGCACGTGACGTGGATCGGCTTCCGCCGCGGCGGGCTGCTCCGCAAGTACCAGCTCGACTTCATGCAGCTGTTCGCCCCGCACCTCACTCGGCGGGTGATCGAGCGCGCGGCCGGCGCCGCGACCCAGGCGGACGTCGACGAGCTCGTGGCCGGACTCGAGCTACCCGTCCGGTAGGACGGCACGCCGCCGTCACAGGGGCGGCGGCGGCCGCAGCGGACTCACTCCGCGATGGCGCTCTTGCAGGTGCAGTACCAGTAATCCGACGGCGGAATCGACGGCGTGAGCGTGCCGCCGAACGGGCACATGGCCTTGCACTTCGCGACCGCCGTCGGGCGGTCCTTGGCGAAGATCTGCTTGCCCGACGGCGTCCCGCCGGTGCCGGTCGGGTCCACGACCACGACTTCGGCATTCGCGGGCGCCTTGGCTTTCGCCGGCGGCGCTGCCTTGGTCGGCGGCGCGGCCACCTCGGCCTGCTGCGCAATCGCCACGGAACCCGCGAGAACGGCGGCGACGAGCGCCGCGCCGATCACCTGTCTGAAATTCATCGGTGTCTGACCTCCGTCTGCTCTCCGACCCTGACTCGTCCGACCGTGTGCCTCTCCGGCATCGTCGCACAAACTACACCGCCCCGCCCGGCCGTCCCGAGACGGCGTTCTCGTTTCGCGACGGGTCGGCAATGCAGCCGCCGCATGCGGTCCCGAGGGCTCTGCGCGTAGGATGACGCGTCCGTCACGCCCGGAAGCCGCCCTTTGTTTCGCTGGTTCGAGAACCTCGTCACGCCGTACCCGCAAGTCGCGCCCGCCGCGCCGCCGAGGGGATTCTTCGCGTTCCTCTGGGCGTGCTCCGCGGGCCTGCGCCCGTATCTGCTGGCGATGACGCTCTGCACGGCGGTGATCGGCGCGTTCGAGGCGCTGCTCTTTGCCATGCTCGGCCGCATCGTCGACTGGCTGGCGAAGATCGAGCCGTCGCGGCTCTGGACCGAGGAGCGCGGCACGCTGCTCGCGCTCGGCGGCATCCTCGCGGGCAGCGTCGTGCTCGTCGCGCTGCAGACGATCCTCAAGCACCAGACGCTCGCCGGCAATTTCCCGATGCGGCTGCGCTGGAATTTCCACCGGCTGATGCTCGGCCAGAGC
>CAZRKS010000100.1:0-4173 GCA_964600315.1 uncultured Steroidobacteraceae bacterium
GCGACGAGGCGCGCGATGCAGCGGGCGCCGTTGCCGCACTGCTCGACCTCCGAGCCGTCGGCGTTGAAGATGCGGTAGTACACGTCCGTGCCGTCGCGGCGCGGCGGTTCGAGGACCAGCGCCTGGTCGAAGCCGATGCCGGTGCGGCGCGCCGCGAGACGGCGCAGCTCGGCGGGCGAGGGCACGTCGCCCGGGGCCCGGGCGTCGAAGACGATGAAATCGTTGCCGAGTCCATGCATCTTCGTGAATGCCAGCCGCATGGCGTAAGGATATCCGAACGCGATCAGCGGATGCGCATCTCGGCCAGGCTCGCCGCGATTCCCGACTCCAGGGTCCCGTAGCGGGGGATCACGCCCAGTTCCTCGCGCATGCGCGTCGTGAGGACGCGGCGTGACTCGACCAGGTACTCGAGCATCCCCGGGCTGATCTGTCCCTGTGCTTCCGCCAGCGAGACGAGTCGCGGCGACTGCAACCCGGCCAGCGCGGCGACCTTCTGCAGGAACGCGGTCGTGCTGGCGTGATCACCATCGCCGACGTTGAACACCCCGTCGACGGGTCGCTCGATGGCGGCGATGCAGCACGCGACCAGGTCGTCGACGTGGATGCGATTGCCGGGTCCGGAGTCCTCGGCTCGCAGCACTGGCTCACCGCGGTGCAGCCGCTCGAGCGGCAAGCGATGCGGGCCATAGATTCCCGGCACGCGCAGGATCACGCAGCGGGTGCCGCGGGCACCGGACCAGGACTGCGCGACATGTTCGGCGGCCAGGCGGCGACGGGAGCGGTCACTGGTCGGAGCCGCCGGACTCGACTCGTCCACGGCTGCTCCTGCCGCGTCGCCATAGACGCCGGTCGTGCTCATGTAGAGCAGCACCGCAGGGCGCGCGTCGGCGAGCAGGCCCAGGAACCGCTCGAGGCGCGGGTCCGTCGTGCCGTGGTTCGGGGGCGGCGCCAGGTACGCCACGGCGGCTCCGTCGGCCAGGCTCCTCAATTCGGGCGCAGCCTGGTGGGAATCGAAATCCACGCCGAACGTCTCGATACCCGCCGCGCGCAGGTCCGCGACCGTCGCCGGCGCTCGCGTCACCGCGACGACCTGCCGCAACCGCTGCACAGTCACGGCCAATCGCCTCCCGACGTAGCCGCAGCCCGCGATGACGCACCGGTGATCCATGTCCCGCAAGGATACGCGAGCGGCGACGGCGGCATCGGCGCGAGTGCTGACGCTCGCGCCGCCCTTCGTGGCATCCTGCGCGCATGCCGCAGGTCACGCTGGTCCCGTCGGGTCAGGACTTCACCGCCGAGCGCGACGAGCCGGTGCTCGCCGCGGCGCTGAGGGCGGGACTCAACCTGCCCCACAGCTGCAAGGGCGGCCACTGCTCTTCGTGCCTGGCACGGATCGTGTCCGGCACGATCGCGTATCCCGGCGAGCGCCCGGTGGGCATCACCGAAGACGAAGCGCGTTGCGGGTACGCGCTGCTGTGCCAGGCACGTGCGCTCACGGACCTGCAGGTCGAGGCCCGCGAGATGCGTCCGGCACCCGAGGTGGACGTGCGGAGCCTGCCGTGTCGCATCGAGCGCAAGGTGCTGCTGGCGCCCGACGTCATGGCCGTGTTCCTGCGGCTGCCCGCGGTCGAGGCGCTGCATCATCGCGCCGGCCAGTACCTCGACATCATGCTGTCGGAAGGCCGGCGGCGCAGCTTTTCGATCGCAAGCGCGCCGGCCGACGGCCCGCTCGTCGAGCTGCACGTGCGCCGCGCCTCGACCAGCGGCTTCACGGCGCAGCTCTTCGACGTGCTGCGTCCCGGCGCGCTGCTGCGCATCGAGGGTCCCCTGGGACAGTTCTGGCTCCGGGCGGAATCGCCACGTCCGACACTGATGGTCGGCGGTGGCACGGGTTACGCGCCACTGCGCGCGATGCTGCGCCAGATGATCGCCATCGGCGACCGGCGGCCGGTGACGCTCTACTGGGGCTCGCGCGACCTTGACGGCCTGTACGAGCATGCGTGGCTGCGGGACCTCGAGCGGAGCCGGCCGGGATTCCGCTACTGCCCGGTGCTGTCGGAGCCGCAGCCGATCGCGGCGAGCGTGCGTTCGGGCCCGGTGCACGAAGCGGTGCTCGCCGACCACCCGGACCTGTCGCCATTCGAGGTCTACGCGAGCGGGCCGCCCAGCATGATCGAGACCATACGCGAGCAGTTCCCGGCGGCCGGCCTGCCGCGCGAGCAACTCCACTTCGATTCGTTCGATTACGCGCCCGACACGATGGCGAAGATGTCCGCGTCGACCGCGACCCCCTGACGATCGCTCAGCGTCGCCGCAGGCGCACGCGCGGCACGTTGGGACGCCGGCCGACGGACAGGGTAACGGCCTTGCGCAGGCAGTCGGCCGCGCGGTCGCGCTCGCCGATCTGGTCGAGCAGGTCGGCGAGGATCAGGCTGTTTTCCGAGCTCGGCCGCCGCGCGAGGCTTGCCTCGAGGTAGCTGCGCGCCTTGCCGACCAGCTCCGCCCGCAGGCAGAGCCGCGCGCACGTCGCGAGCAGCTCGGGGTCCTCGGGCCGCTTGCGCAGCCAGCCCTCGGCACGATCGAGCGGCGCGAGTGGATCGGCCAGCACGAGGTCGCCATAGAGCCGCACTGCTGCCGGGTCCGACGTGTCGTCGATCAATTCCCTCAGTGCTTTCTCCGCCGTCGGGTGATCGTTGCAGGCCATCGCGGCCCGCGCGTAGGTGACGATCGACTGCGGCAGCCGGCGCACGCCTCGCGACAGGTCCGACCAGGCCTTCTCGAGCCGCGCCTGGTCGTTGTGTGCGCCGGCCGCACGTATTTCCTCGAGCTGCACCTGCGCGAGCAGCTCGTTCACCTGCGCCGGCGGCAGTTCCTTGGCGGCCATGAGGCGCGGACCGAGCGCGAGGAGCTTCTCGCCCTGGCCGAGCTTCGGGTACAGGCGCGCGAGCAGTTCGAGCCCGCGCGAATTGAGGTCGCCGGACGCCTCGAGCTGCTCGAGGGTGCGCACGGCCGCGGCGTCCTGCCCACGGCGCAGCTGCATCTCGGCCAGCGTCACGAGTGCCGCGGCGCGCTCCTCCGGCGCGCTCTCCTGCGCCTGGGCGAGCCACTGGTCGCGGCGGTCGATGGCGTCGAGCAGGTCGGCGGCTCGGGCCGCGATGAGGTAGTTCGACGCCGGAGAGTCCGCGTCGGCCGCCGAGCGCGTGAGCAGTTCCTCGGCACGGCGCCAGTTGCCGGCCGCGAGGTCGAGCAGGCCGCGGCGCGTGTCGTCGCGTGCGCGACGTCGGCGGCGCTCGGCGTGGAGTTCCGCGAGGCGGCGACGGGCCGAGACGATCCCGGCGATGCCCCTCACCACGAGGTAGGCCGCCGCCAGGAATGCCAGCAACACGGGCAGCGTGGTCTCGACCAGCGAGCGGCCCGCACGCACCGCGACGTAGCCTGGATCGGTCAGCAGCAACTGGGCGACCAGCCCGCCGCCCACGAGCGCCAGCGCCACGATCACCGCGCCCCTCATGGCGTGCTCGTGCCGCCGTGCATCACGAGCTGCAGCTGGCGTGCGGCGGCCCCGATCTTCGGCACCGGCGGCTCGACGCTGACGTTGCGCAGCGCCGCGACTTCCTTGCGTGCGGCCACGACCGCCGGAGACGATCCGTCGAAATACTGGTCGAGCCACTTGCTCGCGGCATCGAGCGAACTCGTGTACGCCGAGCTGTCCGGCTGCATGGCCGCGACGCGCGCGGCGAGCAGCAGCAGCTCGAGGTGCTGGCGGCGCAGGGACTGCTCCTCCTGCGTGACGAGCTGCATGGCGGCGGGGTCCACGCGCCGGAATGACACGAGTCCGCTCAACGCGTCGGCGATGCGCCGCAGGGCCCGCCGGAACGTGCTGGCCCCGGCCGGCTCCCCTGCGCCGGTCGCCTCGCGGGCCACGGGGACGCCCAGCACGGGCAGGGACGCGGCGGCGCTTTCGACGGCTGCGATGCGCTCGAGCACGGCCGGCAGGTCCGGCACGGTCACTGCGCGCAGCGACCCGAGGTCCTGCGCCAACAGCCGCCGCACCTCGCCCATCGCGGGGTCGTTGAAGGCCGCAAGGCGCGCGTCCGCGGCCTCCATCGCCGCGATGGCGGTGCCTATGTCGTGGTCGAGGTCGAGCTGGCGCTGCGCGAGGTCGAGCAGGTA
>CAZRKS010000100.1:4273-8939 GCA_964600315.1 uncultured Steroidobacteraceae bacterium
GCCACCAGCATCGGGCTCGTGCCGCCGCCCGTGCGGCGGGAACTCATGTCACTGGACAGCGATTCGATTTCGGCGGACATCGGCTCTGCGCGGGCGCCCGGAGTGCCAGGCGGATCGTATCACGCACGCGATCCGTCACCGGCGCGCGGGACCGCGTCCGTGCACGATCCAGTCCCGAAGCGTCCCGACCATGGTCTCATCCTCGGCGCTCGGGGCCACGATCAGCGGGCCGCGCCAGCCGCGGCGCAGTGCCTCGGCAGCCACCCGCTCGCCCGGCAGCAGCAGGGGAGCATCACGCAGCCACGGAGCGATGGACTCGGGGGCGAGCGCAAGCAGGGACTCGAGGATCTCGACGCTGGTCACGGCGACGACGACGCGGCCCTGCGCACGGGAGGCGTGCAGCGCGTCCAGCGCCGGCGGCGACGGCGTCGCCCGCGTGCGGCGATAGACTTCTGCCATCGTGACGATGGCGCCGCGCGCCTCGAGCCCGACACGCAGGGCGTCGCGACCACCGACACCCTTCACGAGCAGGAACCGGAGCCCGCGCGGCTGCGCGAGCACCGGGTGAGCGAGCAGGGCTTCCGAGTCCGCGCCGGACTCCGGTACCACGTCGACGTGGATTCCGGCGTCGGCGAGCGCGCGCGCCGTTGCGCGCCCGATCGCCGCAACTCGCGGCGGCGAGGTTGGTGATGCTCCTTCAGTGCGCGCAGGCGCCGCGTCGCCAGCAACCACCGCGGTCGCATCGCCGGGCCGGCCGATCTGCGGGACCGACAGCTCCACCGCATTCGCACTCGTGTAGACGATCCAGTCGAACCGGCCCGGTGCGAGCGCGGCACGCGCGTCCGCGTCCAGCGACACGGGTTCCACGAGAATCGTCGGGAACGCGATCGTCACGGCCCCCTGTTGCTGCAGGCGCTCGAGCAACCGGGCCGCCTGCCGGGCGGGCCGGGTCACGACCACGACCAGTCCGGCGAGCGGCGCAGTCACTTGGCGGCCGTCGCCTCGTCGCGCAGACGCTCGAGCAGTGGTCCCGCGCCGGCCGCCTGCACTCGCCGCGCGAGTTCGAGACCGAGGCGCTCGGCGTCCGCGGCCGGGCCGGTGATGCGGTCGCGATACACCTCGGTGCCATCGGGCGCGCCGACGAATCCGCGGAGCGTGATGACGCCACCATCCAGGGCCGCGTGCGCCGCGATCGGCGAGTGGCAGCTGCCGCCGAGAGCGCGCGCGAACGCCCGCTCGGCCGTGAGGCGAACGAACGATTCCTCGTGATGGAGCGCCGCCAGCAACCCGCGGCAGCGGGCGTCGTCGGCACGGCACTCGATGCCGATCACGCCTTGTCCGACCGCGGGCACGCAGAAGTCGGCATCCAGCACCTCGGTGATGCGCGCACCGAGGCCGAGCCGCTCGAGCCCGGCGCAAGCGAGCAGAATTGCGTCGAGGCTCCCTTCCTCGAGTCGCCGCAGCCGCGTGTCGACGTTGCCCCGCAGCAGTTCCAGCGCGAGGTCGGGCCGCGCGTGGCGCAACTGGGCCTGGCGGCGCGGGCTCGAGGTGCCGACGCGGGCGCCGCGCGGCAGGTCGGCGAAACGCGCATAGCGCAGCGACAGGAAGGCATCGTTGGGGTTGGCGCGCGGCAATGCCGCGACGATCGCGAATCCCGGCGGCAGCTCGCTCGGTACGTCCTTCATGGAGTGCACCGCGATGTCGGCGCGGCCTTCCTGCATCGCCACCTCGAGTTCCTTCACGAACAGGCCCTTGCCGCCGACGTCGGCCAGCGCCCGGTCGAGCACGCGGTCGCCCTGCGTGCTCATCGGCACGAGTTCGACGGGGACCTGGGGGTGCGCGCTGCGCAGCAGCGCGGCGACGTGTTCGGCCTGCCAGAGCGCCAGCTTGCTGCGGCGGGTGGCGATGCGGATCGGATTGGACAAGTCGGGCTCCGGTGCGGTCCAGGGAACGTCCCGGGGCCAATTGTGCACGGAACGAGACTTGTCGCGCTCGCTTCAGTTTGCGGCGGCCGCGCGTTCCTCGTGCTCGAAGCGGAACAGGGCGACCAGCAGCCCGAGCACGATCGGCCCGATGAACAGGCCGATGAAACCGAATGCCGACAGCCCACCCATCACGCCCACGAACACCGCCAGCGTGGGCAGTTCGGCGCGGCCCGAGATCAGCATCGGGCGCAGGAAATTGTCCACGGACCCGACGACCACCAGGCTCCATGCCGTGAGGAACCCGGCGTGGCCGTAGTCGCCGTGCAGCGCGAGAAATGCGGCACCGGGTACCCACACGAGCGCCGTCCCGATCAGCGGTACGAGCGCGCAGAACGCCCCGAGCACGCCGAACAGCAGGGGGCTCGGCAGTCCCGCGATCCAGAAGCCGATGCCGACCAGCACGCCCTGCACCAGGGCGGTGAGCCCGATGCCCATGAACACGGCGCGATTCACCTCGACGAGGTGCTGCCAGAGCCGCGAGCGGCGGCGCTCCTCGATCGGCAGCATGCCCACCACCTTGCGCGCGACGTCCGGGCCGTCGCGCAGCACGAAGAACAGCACGAACAGCATGAGCGCGAAGCTCAGGACGGTGCCGAGCGCGCCGAGCACGAGGTTGCCGCCGGACGACGCGATCGACTGCAGCACGTGTTTCGCGGCGCCGACGATCCAGCCCTGCAGCTGCTCCGCGCTGATCGAGGTGTGCTCGCCCAGCCACTCGAGCGGCCGCGCCAGCCAGGGCACGTGCCCGATGTCGAACGACTGCGGGTTCAGCGTCGCAGCGCCGGAATTGAGGCGCCCGAGCAGCTGCGCGGCCTGCGTCGTGACCGCGCCGGCGATGATCCCGACGGGCACGAGGAACAGCAGGACCGTGGCGAGCGTGGTGACGACGCTGGCCAGGCGCTTGCGGCCACCGAGGCGGACCGCGAGCCGCATGTTGAGCGGGGCCAGCAGCGAGCCGAGCAGCGCCGCCCACACGAGCGGTCGCCACAACGGTTCGACGACGCTCCACACGAGGTATGCGAGCAGCGCGGCGAGCAAGAGGCCGCCGATGCGGGCGTAGTCGCTGCGGCCAGTGGGCGCGGCCTGCCCCTCGTTCATCGCGGCTTCGGGCCGGCGTCGCCCGCGCCCTCGTGGGCGAACAGCGCATCGGTGAGGCGGAAGATCGTCGAGATGTCCTCGTCGCCGTGGCCCTGCTCGATCAACCTGCGGTAGTGGCCGAGCGCGGACTCGACGACCGAAAGCTCGACGCCGTGGCGCGCGGCCATGTCGCGGCAGATGCGCAGGTCCTTGTCGTGCAGCCGCACGCGGAAGCCCGCGGGGTAGGTGCCGCGCACCATGTTCGGCGCGCGATTGACGAAGTACCAGCTCGAGCCGGCGCCCTTGCCCAGCGTCTCGATGAGTTGTGCGAGCGGCAGGCCCTCGGCCTTCGCGAAGGCCATTGCCTCGGCGACCGCCTGGATGATGCCGGCGCACATGATCTGGTTGGTGGCCTTGGCGGCCTGGCCCGCGCCGGTCGGGCCGAAGTGCGTGACGGTGCGACCCATGGCCTGGAGGACCGGCCCGGCGCGCTCGAACGCTTCGGGGCTGCCGCCGACCATGATCGCGAGCGTCCCGTCGCGCGCGCCTTCCACGCCGCCGCTGACCGGCGCGTCGAGGAAATCCGCTCCGCACCCCGCGAGCTTCGCCGCCGCGGCGCGCGCAGTGTCCGAACTCACCGTCGAGCAGTCGATCACGATCGTGCCGCGGCGGATCGACGGCAGCATCGCATCGACCACGGCGAGGACGTCCGCGTCGGCTGACACGCACATCACGACGACGTCGGACGCCGCAGCCAGGGCCGCGGGGCTCGCCGCGACCGTGACTCCGAGTTCGCTGGCGAGTTGCTCGGCGACTGGGGAGGTGCGATTCCAGACGCTGCCGAGCAGGCCGGCCCGGTGCAGGTTGCGCGCCATGCCCCGGCCCATCGCGCCGAGGCCGACGAAGCCAGCGGCGGTCACCATGCCCCGACTACTGCCCGGAGCAGAACTGGTCCATCGCCTGCTTGGCGTCGGCGCGCGCCTTGTCGATCTGCTCGCTGGTCAGGTACGTGCGCTCGCCGTTCGGACCCGTCTCGTACAGCCGCCAGGAATTCATGTAGGTCTGGTAGGTCTGGCGCGCTTCCACGCAACGTTTGGCCTGGTCCGCAGCGGTGTCCTGGGCCGCCTGCTGCTGGGCGGTCTGCTGGGCCTGCGACTTGGCCGCCGCCTGGTTGTCCTTGGCGTACTGCGACATCTCCGACGAATAGCGCTGCTCCGCCGTCTCGGGGTTGGTGCTGTCGCTGTGGATGTCCACTTTCTTCGCCGGGACCGTCAGCGGCGTGTCCGTGTAGATGGGGTTGCCCTGCGCATCCTTGGTCACGTACACGTCCCCTGCGGCCGCCGCGGCGGAGAGGAGCAGGCCTGCCATGAGTGTCGCGATCGGTCGCATGTGGGGGCTCCGAAGCATGGCCCGAGTCTAGCAGGACCGCCGGAAATGTCCTCCGGAGTCGCGGCCCGGCCCGGCCAAACTGAGACGCAGACCCCACCGGGGTACCCGCCCCGATGGGGTCTGCGCAGTGCCCCGCCGGGGGGTCAGTTGTAGGCGCGTTCGCCGTGCGACACGGTGTCGAGGCCCTCGCGCTCCTGGTCCTCGGCGACCCGCAG
>CAZRKS010000101.1:0-8917 GCA_964600315.1 uncultured Steroidobacteraceae bacterium
GCGCTGTCCGCGTTCTTCTCGAGCACGGAAACGGCGCTGATGAGCATCAACCGCTACCGGTTGCGGCACCGCGCGCGCGAGGGCAGCGCCGGCGCCCGCGCGGCGGAGAAGCTGCTCGAGGCGCCGGACCGGCTGATTGGCCTGATCCTGGTCTGCAACAACTTCGTGAATTCCGCGGCGGCTGCCATCGTCACGGTGATTTCGCTGGCGATCGGTGGCGAGGGCTTCGCGGCGATCGGCGTCAGCGTGTTCACGGTCGTGCTGATCATCTTCGGCGAGGTGGCGCCAAAGACCTTCGGGGCGCTGTATCCGGAGCGGCTCGCGCTGCCGGCCGCGCTCGTCTACCAGGGGCTGCTCAAGCTCCTCTACCCCGTGGTCTGGGTCACCAACCTGGTCGCGAACGGCGTGCTGCGCCTCATGGGCGTCTCGCGCGAGAAGGCGAGCCGCACCTCGCTCAGCCAGGAGGAACTGCGCACCGTGGTCGCCGAGGCGAGCACGGTGATCCCGCATCGCCACCAGCGCATGCTGATGAGCATCCTCGACCTCGAGCGGGTGAACGTCGAGGACATCATGGTGCCGCGCAACGAGATCGTCGGCATCGACGTCGCCGACGAGTGGGAGGAAGTGCTCGAGCAGCTGCGCGAGAGCCGGCACACGCGCGTCCCGGTGTACGAAGGCAACCTCGACAGCCTGGTCGGCATCCTGCACATGAAGAAGGTGGCGCGGCTGCTCGCGCGCGGCGAATTCGACCGCGAGCAACTGGTCGCGCTGGCGCGCACGCGCGAGCCCTACTACGTGCCCGAGGGCACCTCGCTCAACAAGCAGCTGCTCAATTTCCAGCGCCAGCGGCGGCGCGTCGCGTTCGTCGTCGACGAGTACGGCGACGTGCAGGGCCTCGTGACCCTCGAGGACCTGCTCGAGGAGATCGTGGGCGAGTTCACCTCCGACACGAGCGCGCTGCACAAGGACGTGCACAAGGAGAAAGGCGGCAGTTTCGTCGTCAACGCCTCGGCGAGCGTGCGCACGCTGAATCGCAAGATGGGCTGGTCGCTGCCGACGACCGGGCCGCGCACGCTGAACGGCCTCATCATCGAATATCTCGAAACCATCCCCGACGCCGGCACCAGCCTGCGCATCGGCGATTACGCGCTCGACATCCTGCAGATCGGCGAGAACGCGATCAAGACGGTGCGGTTGAAGCCGATGGGGGCGGCGGAGGAGAAGAGGCCATAGGCTGTGGGCTGTGGGCTGTGGGCTCCGGACTCCGAGCCACAGCCCACAGCCCATAGCCCATAGCTTCACAACCTTTCCATCGCCTCCGCGAGCCGGCTGGCACCGACGATCTCGAGACCCTCGGGCGCGCGCCGCGGCACGTTCGCCGCGGGCACCACGGCCCGACGGAAGCCCTGCTTGGCGGCTTCGCGCAGGCGCTCCTCGCCAAAGGCCACGGGGCGGATCTCGCCCGTGAGCCCGAGTTCACCGAAACAGACGGCCCCCGTCGTCACCGGTCGATTGCGCACGCTCGAGATCACGGCGAGGACCGCTGGCAGGTCGGCCGCCGTCTCGCCGATGCGGACCCCGCCCACGACGTTGACGAACACGTCCTGGTCCGCGGTCGCGAGACCCCCGTGACGGTGCAGCACCGCGAGCAGCAGCGCGAGGCGGCTCGACTCGAACCCGACGGCGACGCGGCGCGGCGCGGCGCCCTGCGCCTCGTCGACCAGCGCCTGGACCTCGACCAGCATCGGACGGCTGCCCTCGCGGGCCACCATGATGACGCTGCCCGGCACGGGCCGCTCATGGCGGGCGAGGAAAATCGCCGAGGGATTGCGGACTTCCTTCAGGCCCTGCTCCACCATCGCGAACACGCCGATCTCGTTCGCCGCTCCGAATCGGTTCTTGACGGCGCGCACCACGCGGTAGCGACTGCCCGGCTCGCTCTCGAAATAGAGCACCGTGTCGACCATGTGCTCGAGGATCCGCGGTCCCGCGATCAGTCCTTCCTTGGTCACGTGCCCGATGATCAGCACCGCCGTGCCGGATTCCTTCGCAAAACGGACCAGCCGCGCGGCCGACTCGCGCACCTGCACCGCCGAGCCGGCCGACGACTCGGACAATTCGGTCTGCATGGTCTGGATCGAGTCGACGACGAGCACGACCGCGCCGACCGATTGCGCCTCCTCGATCACGCTCTCGACCCGGGTCTCCGCCGCGAGGCGCAGGGTCGGGGACTCGAGACCGAGCCGGCGCGCGCGCAACGCGACCTGTCGCACCGACTCTTCGCCGGACGCGTACAGCACCGGCCGGTCCCGGCTCAGGGCGTCGGCGGCCTGCAGCAGCAGCGTCGACTTGCCGATGCCCGGATCGCCGCCGAGCAGGACCACGGAGCCCGCGACGAGGCCGCCGCCGAGCACCCGGTCGAGCTCGCCGATGCCCGTGACGGCGCGCAGGTCGGTGTCTTCCGTGATTTCCGTCACCGTCCGGCTGGTCGCGACGCCAGCCGTGGCCTTGCGCGCGGCCGCGGTCGGCACGGTCGAGACGGCTCGTTCGAGCGTGTTCCAGGCCTGGCAGGCCGGGCATTGCCCCTGCCACTGGGCCGTGCGCGCCCCACAGGACCCGCAGATGTAGCTCGTCTTGGGCCGTGCCATCATGTCACCCGCCGCTCCGGGGCTCCGGCCCGGGGCCTGCGATGCTAGCACGCGGCCGCGCGGCGGCCGGATGTGTGACGTCAGCGGCAATTCCGGGGGAGATCGCTCCGTATACTTTCCGCCAGATCATGCGCGCGCCCGCCGACGACACCCTGCTCATGAAGCCGCCCGGCAGCCGGTCCGCGACGCCGGCGGGCCGCCGTTCGCTGCCCGAGCGGCTCGGCCGCTACCGGATCCTGCAGGAACTCGGCAAAGGCGCCATGGGCGTGGTCTACCGCGCGCAGGATCCGATGATCAACCGGGAGGTGGCCCTCAAGGCGATCCCGCTCGAGGCCGAGTTCGAGGCGGACGAGGTCGAGGAGGCGCGCAACAAGTTCTTCCGCGAAGCCGAGATGGCGGGTCGCCTGAGCCACCCGCACATCGTCACGATCTACGACGCGGGCGAGGACGGCGGCATCGCCTACATCGCAATGGAGTTGCTGCGCGGCCGCCACCTCGTCGAGTACACCGACGCTTCGCGCCTGCTGCCGACCGCAGTCGCTCTCGAACTCGTCGCGCGCCTCGCCGACGCGCTGCACTACGCGCACCAGTGCCACGTCGTGCACCGCGACATCAAGCCCTCGAACGTCATGTACGACCCGCCGAGCGGCGAACTCAAGATCACCGACTTCGGCATCGCACGGCTCACGGACACCAGCCGCACGCGCACCGGCGTCGTGCTCGGCACGCCGTCGTTCATGTCGCCCGAGCAACTCGCCGGCCGCGCGGTGACCGGCAGTTCCGACCTCTTCTCGCTCGCCGTGACCGCGTGGCAGCTCCTCACCGGGCAGCTGCCGTTCCGCGGCGACTCGATGCCGGCGCTGATGTTCAAGATCGCGCACGAGCCGCATCCGCGCATCCGCTCGCTGCGCCCGGACCTGCCGGCCGCCCTCGACCTCGTCTTCGATCGCGCGCTCGCCAAGAATCCGGCCGACCGCATCGAGAGCGGCGCGGCCCTCGCGCGTGCGCTGCGCGACGCGAACGTCGCGGCGGGGGGCTGAGCGTGCAGCTCCGGGGCAAGTTCCGCTGCGTCGGCATGAGCGACACGGGCCGCATCCGCGAGCACAACGAGGACACGATCGGCACCGACGCGGACATCGGTCTCGTCGTGCTCGCCGACGGCATGGGCGGCTACAAGGCGGGCGAGGTCGCGAGCGGCATCGCGGTGCGCACCGTCATGAGCCTCGTCAAGGAGGCCGTCGAGCGCGAGGATCTCTCGCTGCGCGACCCGGAGACCGGCCTGAGCCGCCCCGGCATCCTGCTGCGCGACGCCATCCAGCGGGCGAACAAGCTGATCTACCAGACGGCGAAGACCCAGGCGAACTGCGAAGGCATGGGTACCACGGTGGTGGCCGGGCTGTTCTTCGACGACCGGCTCACGGTCGCGCACGTGGGGGACTCGCGGCTCTACTGCCAGCGCGGCGGCGAGCTGCGGCAGGTGACCCAGGACCACTCGCTGCTGCAGGAACTCGTCTCCCGCGGTTTCTACACGCCCGAGGAAGCGCAGCGCGCCGCGGCGAAGAACTACGTCACCCGCGCGCTCGGCGTGGAGCCGACCGTGGACGTGGATGTGACGGAGGTCCCGGTGGCGAAGGATGACCTCTACCTGCTCTGCTCCGACGGCCTCTCGGACATGGTCGAGGACGAGGACATTCACTTAACCATCAGTACCTTTGGTGGTAATCTTGAGACGCTCGCTAAGCAGCTGGTGCTGCTCAGCAACGACAACGGTGGGCGGGACAACGTGTCGATCGTCGTCGTCCGGGTGCTCGACAGCTTCCCGGCGCGGCGACGGGTCGTCGACCGGCTCCTTGCGCTCTTCAACTGAACGGAGACTCGGGACCACTCATGGCCAGGCTTGTTCTCAGCCTCGACGGGCAGTCGCTCGCCGAGTACAACATGAGCAAGGAGCGCTACACGATCGGGCGCCTCCCGGACAACGACATCCGCATCGACAACGTGGCGGTGAGCGGTCACCACGCGCTGATCATCAACATCCTGAACGACTCGTTCCTCGAAGACCTGAACAGCACGAACGGGACATACGTCAACGGCAAGATCGTCAAGAAGCACGCGCTGCAGCACGGCGACGTGATCACGGTCGGCCACCACGCGCTGCGCTTCATCGAGAGCGAAACGGACGAGCCGCAGGACGAATTCGAGAAGACCATGGTCATCACGCCGCGCGACGCCGCGCGCATGACCATCCCGCCG
Source organism: uncultured Steroidobacteraceae bacterium (assembly GCA_964600315.1). Classification (GTDB taxonomy): domain Bacteria; phylum Pseudomonadota; class Gammaproteobacteria; order Steroidobacterales; family Steroidobacteraceae; genus RPQJ01. Next base: position 4,902 of record CAZRKS010000101.1, read on the forward strand.
GTGGCGACTGCCGCGTCGGTGGCAGCGGCCGGACCCGCCTCGGCCGCCCCGACCTACCCGAACGGCACACTGCCGCGCGCGCGGCTGCAGGTCCTGTCCGGGCAGTTCGCCGGCCGCGAACTCGACCTCGTGAAGACGCTGACCACGCTCGGCCGACCCGGCGTGCAGGTGGCCGCTATCACGCGCCGGTCGGACGGCTATTACATCGTGCACGTCGAGAGCAGCCGGGAGGGCGACTTCCCGCTGGTGAACGGCGCCCCCACCGGGCCCCAGGCGCGGCGCCTGCACGACAACGACGTCGTGCAGCTCGCGGGCGTGAAGATGGGATTCTTCGAGGCCTGACCGGTCGCACAGCGACCGCGCGACTCTGCCCCGGCCGTCAGTAGGTCCAGCCGAGCAGGCCGAGGCCGACGACGTTCATCGCGGCCGCGACGCCGAACAGGACGAGCGGCACGCGGACCTTCGCGCGCAGCGTCGGCCGCTCGATGGCGTACTTCGCGGCCAGGTAGAACCAGAGGTAGCCGAACACGAAGATCGGCAGCACCCCGACCAGCCCGCGATTCCACCAGCGGTAGTCCCACACCAGGAGGCCGCCGGAATTGAGCGCCAATTCCACGAGCACCGACACGACCGAATAGAAGATTGCCCAGAACCAGCGGTTCGGCAGGCCGAGCACGGTCGCACGCGGGTCCGCGTCGATCGACTTGAAGTACAGGATGCCGGCGATCGCGAACATGAACATGATCTCGACGTTCCAGCCGACGAGCGTGCGCAGCGCGGTCGGGCCGGGCGCGAGCCAGAGCGCGCTGTAGCCGGACAGCGCGAAGATCCAGCCATTGATGGACTCGTTGACGAAGTCCGCGCCGAAGAGCGTCGCGCCGGCGATGACCGCATCCCACTGCCCGGTCTGCCGCGCGCTCCGCACCTCCACGACGTAGACGTAGAACAGCAGCGCGAGCAGCGGCACGACGTACCACTGGAGCGCGCTGAAATCGCGCAGGCCGACGAGCGCGAGCCGGGCGGATTCGGTCATGGTCGTTCTCCTGTTGCGGGCGCTGTCGCACCGACCTCACCGCCCGCGGCCACGCCGCCTTCGCGCACGACGCGCGGCACTCGCTGGCTCACCGCGCAGGTGAGTTCGTAGGGGATCGTCCCGGCAGAGCGGGCGATTTCCTCGATCGGCAGCGAGGCGCCCCACAACTCCGCGGGATCGCCGACCCGCACCGGCGGCAAGTGCGTCACATCGACGGCGATCATGTCCATCGACACCCGGCCTACGAGCGCCGCCCGCCGTCCGTTGACGAGCACCGGCGTGCCGGAAGGGGCGCTGCGCGGATAGCCGTCGCCGTAGCCCGCGGCCACCACGGCGATGCGCGTGCGCCGCGCGGCCCGCCACGATCCGCCGTAGCCGACGGTCTCGCCGGCGTGCGCGTCCTTGACCGCAATCACGATCGACTGGAAGGTCATCACGGCGCGCAGGTCGAGTTCCGCACCGGTGCCTTCCGGAAACGGCGAGGCACCGTAGAGCGCGAGTCCCGGACGCACCCAGTCGCCGCGCGATTCGGGCCAGGCGAGGATGCCCGCCGAGTTCGCGATGCTGCGCTCGCCGGGAAGCCCCTGCGTCACCGACCTGAAGGCCGCGAGCTGCTCGCTCGTCTTCGCATCGCCGACTTCGTCTGCGCTCGCGAGATGGGTGACGAGCACCGGGTCGCCATCGACATTGCCGATGCGCCGGAGTCGTGCGTACGCGGCGGCGAACTCCTCGGGCCGGAAGCCGAGTCGGTTCATGCCGGTATCGAGCTTGATCCAGGCACGAATGCTCTCGCCGCCGGCGCGCTCCTCGAGCATCTGCAGCTGCTCGAAACTGTGCACCATCACGTCGCAACCTGCGCGCGCCGCGACCGGCAGTTGCTCCGGGCCGAGCGCGCCTTCGAGCAGCACGATGCGCTGGTGCGCGCCGAGCGCCCGCAGCGCGAGCGCTTCCTCGAGGCGTGCCACGGCGAACGCGTCCGCGTCCGCGAGCGCACGCGCCGCGATCTCGAGGCCGTGGCCGTAGGCGTTCGCCTTGAGGACCGCGAGCACCCGCGAGGCGGGCGCAACCTCACGCACGCGCGCCAGGTTGTGCCGCAGCGCCGTCGTGTCGATCAGGGCTCGGATCGGGGTCTGCACGTCGGGGCGGACGCCGGGTCAGGCGCCGTAGTCGTAGTCGCCGGCCGCGAGGTTCTCGAAGCGCGTGTACTTGCCGAGGAAGGTGAGGTGCACTTCGCCGGTCGGACCATTGCGCTGCTTCGCGATGATGATGTCGGCGATGCCCTTGCGCGCCGTGTCCGGCTCGTACACTTCCTCGCGGTAGATGAGCATGATCAAGTCAGCATCCTGCTCAATCGCGCCCGAATTGTGCACTGCAACACCGTCCGCGAGCCAGCTCGCCGGCCCGGGCACCGTGAGATCGAAGACCTCTTCCTCGCCGGCCGGATCGATTGCGGCGACGCGGTCCCAGAAGAGATCCGAACTCGCCCACTGCCGCAAGGTCTCGTCCTTCAGCAGAGCCGCGTACTCGCCGAGGACCCGCCGACTCGGCGCAAACTGGAAATGGGTGATGCCGCCATTGGCGGTGCCGCGCATGTCGGCCATCCTCTTCATCGTGATGCCCGACTCGCGCATCACCTGGCGCACCCGGTCGAAACACTGCACCGGCAGCGTGTCGACATTGGGGTTCGCCTCGATCTGCTCGAGGTGAACCGCGAGCGCTTCGGCGGCCGCGTAGCGCGGACCGAAGACGCCGACTTCCGACAGAAATATCCGCTGCTGCTCCGCCCCTGTGACGTCGACCGTGTACACGGGCCGTGAACGCCCCTGCGCGACGGCGCGGATCCGTCCGATGATTCCGAAACGCATCAACAGCGCGGCGACGTCCCGGGCGAGCCGCTCGCTGCACGTCGAGAAGTAGACTCGATCGCCGCCGCGGCCCTTCGTCCTGACGTGAATGCTGCCGTCCGTCGCCCACAGATGGCGCAGCAGGAGCGCGATCTGGTCGTTCGCCAGAGCGAACACCCCGGCCGGCAGATGCTTTTCGTGGGAACGCTGGTCAAAGATGCCGAGTTCTTTCAGCCAGCCGCCGACGCCGGCGGCATGCCAGCGATTGCCGTTGCCAGCGATGACGAGTTGATGCCACAGGCCGCGTCCCGCGTGGCGCGTGACCGTGCTGCCGAGCGCTTCGGCCGCCTCGCGCACCGCGAGGCTGTTGTGCTCGGACGCTGTCGTATAGCGCAGGGGCTGGTGGCGAAGGTAGCTGCCGTCGCCCACGAGGTGCCCGAGCAGGATGAGCTCCGCGTCCGACCAGCGCGGCGCAGACGCCTCGACGGGCAGGCGTCGGCCGAGCGCCACGCGGTCGCCGACCGTCATCTCGTCGATGGTCAGCCAGCCGCGACCGGTCAGTACGCGATGCCCGCCGGTCGCTCGCAACACGCGTCCGCTCGCGAGCGCGAGCCGCTGGATCGGCTTGACGCCTACCGACCAGACGAGGTCCGCATCGGCGGCAACGACCTGCTGCCCGGCATCGACCGCGAGCACGCGCGGCCGCTGGCCGACGAGGTCACGGATCGGCACGCGCCGGCCGTCAGCGAGCACCACCAGAGTATCGCCCGTCACGCACTCGCGCAGGTCCGACATCACCGGCTTCTTGTCCGTGCGCTGCTCGACGCTGCGGTTCAGCTGCGACAGCGCGATCACCGGCACCTTGAGCTCCTTGGCGAGCGCCTTGAGCGAGCGCGAGATCTCGGAAATCTCGGTGGCGCGGTTCTCCTTGGTGCCCGCCACCTGCATGAGCTGCAGGTAGTCCACCACGATCATGCCGAGCCCGCGTTCGCGGGACAGGCGGCGGGCGCGCGCGCGGACTTCGGTCGGCGTGAGCGCGCCGCTGTCGTCGATGTAGATGGGCGCGGTCTTCATCTGCGCGATCGCGCTGTTGATGCGCGCCCAGTCCTCGTCGCCGAACATGCCGGTGCGCAGGTGGC
>CAZRKS010000102.1:0-8877 GCA_964600315.1 uncultured Steroidobacteraceae bacterium
CACCGGCTCGTTCAAGTTCCGCGGCGCCTACAACCGTCTCGCGCAGCTCGATGCCGCCGCGCGCCGCGCGGGCGTCGTCGCCTTCTCGTCGGGCAATCATGCGCAGGGCGTGGCGGCGGCAGCCCGGCTGCTCGGACTCCCGGCCACGATCGTGATGCCGTCCGACGCGCCGCGGGTGAAGCGCCTGAACACGCTGGCCCTCGGTGCAGTAGTCGTCGAGTACGACCGCGAGCGCGAGAGCCGCGAGGAGATCGCGGCCCGGCTGGCGGCCGAGCGCAATGCCGTGCTCGTGCCGTCCTTCGACGACCCGGACATCATTGCCGGCCAGGGCACCGCCGGCCTCGAACTCCTCGAGCAGGCCGCGGAACTCGGCTCGCCGCCGGACGACATCGTGGTCTGCTGCAGCGGCGGCGGACTCGCTGCGGGCATCGCACTCGCCGTCGAGGCCCGCGGGTCCGCAGCCCGCGTGTGGGTCGCCGAACCCGTGGGCTTTGACGACCATCGGCGCTCGCTCGCGGCCGGTGAACGCTTGCGGAACGCGCCGGGGGCGCATTCGATCTGCGACGCGCTGCTCGCCCCCATGCCTGGCGAACTGACGTTCCGCATCAACCGCCCGCGGCTGGCCGGCGGACTCGTGGCCACCGACGCCGAGGTGCGCAGCTCGATCGCCTATGCGGCCCGCGTCCTCAAGCTCGTCGTCGAGCCGGGTGGCGCAGTGGCGCTCGCGTGCGTGATGGCCGGCCGCCTCGATCTGCAGGGACGCACGGTCGCCGTCGTCCTGTCGGGCGGCAACATCGACGACGCCCTGCTCAGCGACGTACTGGCCTGACGCGTGGTTTCCGGCCTCTTACTGAGCGCCCTCGCCATCGGCTACCTCGGCCTGCTGTTTGCCGTCGCGTTCTACGGCGAGCGCCGGTCGATCTACCCGGGCCATGCGCGGCTCCGGCCCTACATCTACAGCCTCTCGCTCGGCGTCTACTGCACGACGTGGACCTTCTTCGGGGCCGTGGGCACGGCGGTGCGCGACGGCTGGGCCTACCTGCCCATCTACCTCGGGCCCGCCCTCGTGCTGCTGTTCGCGACCCCGTTCCTGCAGCGGCTCGTCGCCATCGGCCGCGCACACAACACGACCTCGATCGCCGACTTCATTTCCGCGAGGTTCGGCAAGAGCCCGGCGCTCGCGGCGCTGGTCGCGCTCATGGCGCTCACCGCGGCCGTGCCCTACCTCGCGCTGCAGTACAAGGCCGTCGGCACCAGCATCGACGTGCTGACCGGGTCCGACGGCCGGCACCCCGCATGGTACGCGGACACCGCGTTGTGGGTCGCGCTGCTCATGGCGCTCTTCGCCATCCTGTTCGGCACGCGCCGCCTCGATGCGACCGAGCACCACGAGGGCGTGATGCTCGCGATCGCCTTCGAGTCGCTGGTCAAGCTGCTCGCGTTCGTGTCGGTCGGCGTGTTCGCGATGCTGCACCTCGACGCCGCGCCGCCCGTCGGCGCGACCCGCCTCGGCAGCATTCGCGAACTCGCGAGCGCGGACTTCGCCGCCGCCACCCTGCTCGCCGCCACGGCGATCGTCTGCCTGCCGCGGCAGTTCCTGGTCGCCGTGGTCGAGTGCGCGGACCCCGCCGACCTGCGCCGGGCACGCTGGCTGTTTCCCGCCTATCTCGGCATCTTCACGCTGTGCGTCATACCCGTCGTGCTGGCAGGTGTCGGTGCGGGTCTCGGCGTGCGGCATCACCCGGACTCCTTCGTCCTGACCCTGCCGATGGAGCACGGCGCGCGCGGGCTCGCGGTGCTCGTGTTTCTCGGCGGTTTGTCCGCCGCGACCGCGATGGTGATCGTCGCGAGCATCGCACTCGCCACCATGATCACCAACGACCTCGTCATGCCCGCGCTCTGGCGCAGTCGCTGGCTGCAGCTCAGCGCGGCGGCGGACGTCGGCCGCGTCGTGCTGCGGCTGCGGCGCATCACGATCCTGCTGATCGCGCTGCTCGCCTACGCCTATCACCGCAACACGGCGACGCCCGCGAGCCTCGCCTCGATCGGACTGCTGGCCTTCGCCGCCGTCGCGCAATTCGCCCCGGCGATCGTCACCGGGCTGCGCTGGCGCGGCGCGACCCGCGAAGGCGTGTTCTGGGGGCTCGTGACCGGCTTCGCAGTGTGGACCTATACCCTGCTGCTGCCGAACTTCATCGCGGGCGGCGTGCTCGGCTGGCCGTTGTTCGAACAGGGCCCCTGGGGTATCGCCTGGCTCAGGCCGCAGAGCCTGTTCGGCATCGAGGTCCTGAACCCGGTCATGCGCGGCGCGATGCTGGCGCTCGCAGCGAACGTCGCCGTGCTGGTCGTCGTGTCGCGGCTGCGCGGCGTCTCACTGCGGGACCGCATGGCCGCCACGTCCTTCCTGCGGGGCGGCCTGCCGGTGGCGGGCGTCGCTGCGGCCGGCGGCGCCCGTGTCGGCGACCTGCTCGCCGTCACGGAGCGCATCCTCGGCACCGAGGCCGCGACGCGGGCGCTCGACGACTACCACGCCGGCCTCGGCCGCCGGGTCCCGCGTCTCACCGAGCCAGCCGACCGCGGCCTGCTGCAATACATGGAGCGCGTGCTCGCCGGAGCGATCGGCGCCTCCTCCGCGCGGCTCATGTTCACTCATGCGATGGCGGGGCGCGGCATCGCACCCGAAGAAGTGGCGGAACTGCTCGACGAGACGTCGCAGGAACTGCGCTTCAGCCGGCAACTGCTGCAGGCGACGATGGAGAACGTCGCGCAGGGCATCGCCGTCGCCGACGCCGACCTGCGCATCGTCGCGTGGAATCGCCGCTACCTGGAGATGTTCGACGTTCCCGAGGGAACCGTCTACGTCGGCTGTCCGGTGGCCGACCTGATCCGCTGGAACGCCCGACGCGGCGCGTTCGGCGACACCGACCCGGAGCAGCAGGTCGCGAAGCGGCTCGCACACATGAAGGCGGGCACCGCCTACGTCGTGCAGCGCACGCGTCGCGACGGGCGCGTCTACGAGATCCGCGGCCAGCCGCTGCCAGACGGCGGCTACGTCACGACCTACAACGACATCAGCGAATTCAAGCGCTCCGAGCAGGCGCTCATCGAGGCCAAGCAGACGCTCGAGCAGCGCGTCGAGGAGCGCACCAGCGAGCTCAAGGCCGCGCTCGCTGCGCAGGAGGAAGCGAAGCGGCAGGCCGAGGAAGCCAACGCGACCAAGACCCGCTTCGTCGCGGCGGCGAGCCACGACCTGCTGCAGCCGCTGAACGCCGCGCGGCTGTTCGCCTCCACGCTCGGCGAGCGCGCCGCCGATCCCGCGGTGGCCGAGATCGCCGAGCGCATCGACAGCTCGATGCGCGCCGCCGAGGAAGTGCTCGACGACATGCTCGACATCGCGCGGCTCGAGAGCGGCACGCTGCGCACCGACGTCACGGATTTCGGCGTCGCCGAGGCCTTCGAGCACATCGAGCGGCAGTTCGCCCCGCTCGCGGCGCGACGCGGCCTGCGGCTGCGCGTCACGCGACCGCGTTGCCGGGTGCGCAGCGATCGCGTGCTGCTGCGGCGGATCCTGCAGAACCTCGTGTCGAACGCGCTGCGCTACACGCCGCGTGGCGGCGTGCTGGTGAGTTGCCGCCGCCGCGGCGCGTACGCCGAACTGCAGGTCTGGGACACCGGACCTGGCATCCCGGACCAGCACCAGCGCGCGATCTTCGAGGAGTTCCGTCGCCTCGACCGGCCGTCGCCCTGGGGCGAGCAGGGCCTCGGACTCGGCCTGTCGATCTGCCATCGCCTGGCCGTGCTGCTCGGACACGAACTCGGGGTGCGTTCGGCGGCGGGGCGCGGGTCGGTGTTCAGCGTGCGCGTGCCGCTGAGTTCGAGCGAGGCGAGGGCACCCGCCTCCGCAGCGCTGGAGCCGCAGGTTGCGGCACCCGGGACCCTCGTCGGTCTCCGCGTGCTCTGCATCGACAACGAGCCGGAGATCCTGGCGGGCATGACCTCGCTGATGTCGCGCTGGGGCGTGCGCGTGCTCGTGGCGAACGACGCGTCGCAGGCGCTCGCGTGCTTCCGCGACGAACGCCCGGACGTGGTGCTGGCCGATTTCAGGCTGGGCGACGGCCAACCCGACGGGCTGGAGATGCTGCAGACCATGAAACACGGCGGCACCGGACCGGTGACGGGCGCGCTGGTGACCGCCGATCACAGCGCGGCCGTGGCGGACCGGGCGCGATCGCTCGGTTACCCCGTCCTGCGCAAGCCCGTGAAGCCGGCGGCGCTGCGCGCGCTGCTCGGAGCCCTGGCCGTGCAGCACCGCGGCTCCGGCGAAGCCCGGGGCCCCGGCCCCTGAGCTACTCGACGTCGTCGGGCGGCGGCCGGATGCTCGCGCGATCCGTCGCCAGCCTGCCAGCCGCGAGCACGGCCTGCGTGCGCGTGGCCACGGCGAGCTTGCGCAGGATCGCCGTCACGTGCGCCTTGACGGTCGCTTCCGAGACGTCGAGCTCGTAGGCGATCTGCTTGTTCAGGAGCCCCGCGCACAGCATGCCGAGGACGCGGAACTGCTGCGGCGTGAGTTCCGCAACGCGTCGCGCGATCGCGAGGTCTTCGTCGCCGGCCGAGGGACCGCGCGGCGGGTGGAATTCCGGCGGCGTGTAGATCTCGCCCGCGAGCACGGCCTCGACCGCGCGCCCGATCTGTCCAGCCTCGGTGGACTTGGGGATGAAGCCCTGCGCCCCGAAGCGCAGTGCCGCCGCGACGGTGAGCGGGTCGTCATCCGCCGACACGATCGCGACCGGCAGGCCGGGGCGCGCGCCGCGCACGTGTACCAGCGCGTTGAATCCCTGCGCGCCCGGCATGTTGAGGTCGAGCAGCAGCAGGTCGGCGTCGGGCTCGCGCTCCAGCGCCTCGAGCAGCGTGGCCACGGAATCGGCCTCGACGAACCCGGTCGCCGGCTCGAGCCGCCCGATGGCCGCCTTGAGCGCCTCGCGAAAGAGCGGGTGGTCATCGGCGACGATGATCTGGCGACTCATGGCGCGAGACTACACCGGGCCGGCCGCAGCGGTCGTGCGGCTTCGACCAAAGGCGAATGTTCCCGGAGGCGCGACGGTCGCAGCATCGGCACACCGTCAACTCCGGGGTGCCACCATGCCCGCACATCTGCACAGCACGCTCCTCCGCCGCTTCGTCACGACCACGCTCGCCGCCGCCGCCCTCGGTGTGGCCACCGGCGCGCTGGCGCAGGCCAGCCCTTCCGACCGCGAGGCGGCCCTCGAGGCGCGCGTCGCCGAACTCGAGAAGCTGGTGAAGCAGCTCATGGCGGAGAAGCAGACCCCCGCCCCCGCTGCGGCAGCCGCGCCCGCCGCCGGCGCCGCGCCCGCCGTGGCCGCGTCCGGCGCCAAGCCGCCCCCGCCGGTGCAGCAGGTCTCGATCGTGCCGAACGCCGCCGCAGGCACCACGTTCTATTTCACCGGCTATGCGAAGGCCGACGCGCTCTGGACGACGACCCCGGACGGCGAGATTCCCGACGCGTCGGTCGCGCGCGAATACTACGTGCCGAATCAGACTCCGGTCGGCGGCCTCGACGAAGCGACGGACTTCGATTTCCACGTCAAGCAGACGCGCCTGATCGCCGGCACCGAGACGCCGTTCGGCGACGGCGACAAGCTGAAGACGCTGTTCGAGGTCGACTTCTTCACCGCCAACCTCGACACGACGCAGAACATCACCAACGGCTACCAGCCGCAGCTGCGCCAGGCGTTCTTCCAGACCAAGCACTGGCTGGTCGGCCAGGCGTGGTCCACGTTCCAGGACACGGCCGCCCTGCCGGAGACGGCCGACTTCATCGGCCCGACGGACGGCACCGTGTTCGTCCGCCAGGCCCAGGTGCGCTACACATACGGTGGGTTCTCCTTCGCGGCCGAGAATCCGCAGACCACGATCACGCCTTACCGGGCCGCCACGGTGAACGCCCGCATCTCGAGCGACGACAACTCGGTCCCGGACCTGATCGGCCGCTATGTGTGGAAGGGTGACTGGGGCAGCGTCACCGCCGCGGGTCTCGTGCGCCAGCTCGCCTACCAGACGACCGGCGCGAATGCGATCGACGACTCGACCTGGGGCGCGGCGGGCAGTCTCTCCGGCAAGGTCAACGCGTTCGGCAAGGACGACGTGCGCTTCATGCTGCTCGGCGGCAACCTCGGCCGGTACGTGGGCCTGAACTTCAGCAACGACGCGGTGCTCGACGCGAGCGGCAACCTCGAGACGATCGACGGCTGGGCGGGCTTCGTCGCCTACCGGCACCTGTGGACCGAAAAGCTGCGCAGCAGCCTGTTCTACGCGCTCGAGGACTACGACAACGACGTCAACCTGACCGGCGGCAAGGCGAACAAGTCGAGCGAGAGCTGGACGTTCAACCTGTTCTACACGCCGATCCCGAAACTCGACCTCGGCGTCGAGGGCCGCTGGGCGAAGCGCGAACTGGAGAGCGGGGACGACGGCAAGCTGTATCGCTTCCAGTTCACCTCGAAGTACTCGTTCTGAGGTTAGAGGCTGAAGGTTGAAGGCTGTGGGCTATGGCCAGAGGTCTGTAGCGCCCTCCGACCACAGCCTGCAGCCCACGGCCCACAGCCTTCTGAGCAACGTGCGCATCGACTGAGCCGCACGTCTGGGGGGCGCGGGTCAGACGAACGCCTGGCTCGACGCCACGGCGTGGGTGAGCACGCCGGCGACGACGGTCACGGCGATCATCAGGCCGGCGAGGACGCGGGAGATGAAGCGGTCCGATTCGTTGCAGGTCGTCATGGCTGGATCCTCCGTTGGGTACGGGGCACAAGCTACGCGCCTGAATTGATCGGATAAATCGCGACAATCCGATTAGTCAATTCCGAATTTCTGAATAATTCGTCACGCCCGGCAGCGGCCCGCTCACGCGCCCTGCGTCAGGGAATCATCCCGCACTGGAACATCTTGGTGACGATCGGCGCAGCCACCTTGTCGAAGAACGCCTGCTGCATCTGCGGATCGCTCTTCAGCATCTGGACGGCGCGCTGCTCCTCGGCGGACTTCTGCTGTCCCGGCCCCTGCTGCTTCTCCTGCCAGAGTTGCTCGCAGGTCGCGGACTGGTATTTCGCAATGATCTTGGCGGCGATCTTGTCCATGATCGGGTACTGCTGGGCCGTCGCGTGGCCCGCCGACAGCAGCAGCGGAAGCATCGTCAGAATCACAGCGATCTTGCGCATGGCCGTATCCTCCAACGGGAGATTGGGATTGCCCGGGACCGCGCGACTATAGCGGAATGCCGGCACAGTCAAGCGGCCGCGACAATTGACAGGAGGCCGCATCGCGACAAGGATGCGCACCCTGTTCCGTCACCTCAGGACGACCGCCCTCCTGGGCAGTCGCGGTCCTGCGATTCGAGGCCGACACGATGATTCCCCCTGCCGACCGAAGCCGCGTCGCCCTGGCGGCTTCGTTCCTCGTGTTGGCGTGGCTTCCGGGTTGTGGCCGCAGCCCGCCGGGCGGAGCACAAGGCCCGGGCGGTGCACAGGCCGTGCCGGTCACGGTCGTAACGCTGCAGGAACAGCCGGTCGAGCTGAAGCGTGAACTCCCCGGGCGGACCGCCGCGTTCCGGATCGCCGAAGTGCGGCCGCAGGTGAGCGGCATCGTCGAGCATCGCCTGTTCGACGAGGGCGCCCTGGTCAAAGCCGGCCAGCCGCTCTACCAGCTCGACGACGCCAGCTACCGCGCCGACGTCGGCATGGCGCGGGCGGCGGTGAGCCGCGCCAGCGCGGAACTCGAGGCCGCGCGGTTGCGCGCACAGCGCTACGCCGATCTCGCGAAGAAAGGGCTCGTGAGCGCACAGGACAATGACGACGCGGTGGCGGCGCTGCACCAGGCCGAAGCCGACGTGCAGTCGGCGCGCGCCGCCCTGGATGCGGCGCAGGTGAGACTCGACCGGTCGCGCATCACGGCGCCGATCGCGGGGCGCATCGGCAAGTCGGCGGTGACCGAGGGTGCGCTGGTGACCGCCGAGCAGGACGCGCCGCTCGCGACCATCCAGCAGCTCGACCCGGTGTACGTGGACCTGACCCAGTCGAGCGCCGAGCTCCTGCAGTTGCGCAAGGATCTGGCTTCCGGACGGTTGCAGCAGGCGACGTCGGTACCGGTCGCGATCCTGCTCGAGGACGGCACGCCGAATGCGCACGACGGCACGCTGGCCTTCGCCGACGTCACCGTCGATCCCGGCACCGGCAGCTACCTGCTGCGGGTGCAGGTGCCGAACCCGGATCATGCGCTGCTGCCCGGCATGTACGTCCGTGCGCTGGTCGACAGCGGCGTGCGGCCGCGCGGCCTGCTCGTGCCGCAGCAGGCGATCGCCCGCGACCCGCGCGGCAACGCCTCCGCGCTGGTGGTCGGCAAGGACGACAAGGTCGAAGTCCGGCCGGTGCAGGCGAGCCGCACGGTCGGCGACCGCTGGCTGGTCGACGGCGGGCTCGCAGCCGGTGACCGCGTGATCGTCGAGGGCCTGCAGAAGGTGCAGCCGGGAATGCCGGTGCAGGCGACCGAGGCGGCGCGACCGTAGCCGGCCGTGGCGCGCTTCTTCATCGATCGCCCGATCTTCGCGTGGGTGCTCGCGATCATCGTCATGGTCGCCGGCGCAATCGCGCTCACGCGCCTCCCGGTGGCGCGCTACCCGACCATCGCGCCACCCGCCGTCTCGGTCTTCGCGAACTACCCCGGCGCGTCCGCGAAGGTGGTCGACGAATCGGTGACGCAGATCATCGAGCAGAACATGAAGGGGCTCGACGGGCTGATCTACATGTCGGCGACCAGCGAGTCGAACGGCCAGTCGGTGATCACTCTGACGTTCCAGAGCGGCACCGA
>CAZRKS010000103.1:0-8733 GCA_964600315.1 uncultured Steroidobacteraceae bacterium
GCCCGCCGCCGGGCCCGGTGATGGTCTCGTAGGCCACGCAGACGGCACCGGACTTGATGAGCGCCGCCGTCTGCGCGGGGTCGGGTGCGAGGTGCAGGTAGGTGTAGAGGATCTGGCCCTTGCGCAGCATCGCGCATTCCTGCGGCTGCGGTTCCTTGACCTTCACGATCATCTCGGCGCGCTCGAAGATCTCCGCGGCCGTGGCCGCGAGCTTCGCGCCGACGCGCTGGTAGTCCGCGTCCGCGAAGCCGATGCCGGCCGCGGCGCCGGTCTGGACGATCACCTCGTGGCCGGCCTCGACCAGTTCGCGGGCCGCCGCTGGCACGAGGCCGACGCGGTACTCGTGGACCTTGATCTCCCTGGGTACGCCGATACGCATGACTGCTCCCCCGTTGGCGCAGAGTGTGTGTGGTGTCGCGGAGCATACCGGCGCTGGCTGGCAGGAAGCTGCAAAAATCGGCGTCCGCCGCGCCCGGAATGGAATAATCTGCGGTGGACGGGGGTGATTGCGCAGGAAGATTCGAAATGAAGCTCGACCGCACCGACCAGGCCATCCTCACCGAGCTGCAGCGCGACGGCCGCCTGAGCAACCGCGAGCTCGCCGAGCGCGTGCACCTGAGCGAGTCGGCCTGCCTGCGCCGCGTGCGCGCGCTGGAGGAGGCGGGCGTGATCGATCGCTACGCGGCGATCGTGAGCCAGGCGAAGGTCGGGCTGCCGGGCAACGTGTTCGTGAGCATCACGCTCAACCGGCAGGAGCAGGCAGACCTCGCCGCGTTCGAGAACGCAGTCAAGCGAGTCCCGGAGGTGATGGAGTGCTACCTGATGACCGGGCAGCAGGACTACCTGCTGCGCGTCGTCGTTTCCGATCCGGCTGATTTCGAGCGGCTGCACAGCCAGCACCTGACGCGCCTGCCCGGCGTCGCGCGCGTGCAGTCGAGCTTCGCGCTGCGCACCGTCCGCAAGAGCGCCGAACTGCCGGTCGGCGCGTGACGCAACTCGCCGCACTGCGCGCTGTCGTATCGGGTAGGGTGGTGAGCATGGTGCCGTGGCGAGTCGCGACGAGACTGCCGGGGACCGCCCGCCGGGCGGCACTCGGGTTCGCGCTCGCGGCGCTGACTGCGGGAACCGTCCCGGCGCAGGGGCTCAAGGTGGCGCCCGTGCCCGAAGCGCCGCCGCCGAACGAGCTCGCCGAGCCCGAGCCGCTCTACGCGGCGCCGACGCGAGCCGACCGCTCCGGCCGCATCCACGCGTCGGTCGAGATCAACGGCAAAGGTCCCTACCGCTTCATCCTCGACACCGGAGCGAATTCGTCGGCTCTCGCGCCGCACGTCGCCGAGGAACTCGGGCTGCAGGGCAGCGGCGATACGCAGGTCGAAGTGCACGGCGTCACCGGGTCGGCGATCCTGCCGGCCGTGCGCGTCCAGAGCCTGAAGGCAGGCAACGTGCAGCTTCCGCCGACGAACCTGCCCGTGCTGCCGGGGCCGGTGTTCGGCGGTGCCGATGGGATTCTCGGCATCGCCGGCCTGCAGAAGACGCGCATCGAAGTCGATTTTGCCAAGGACAGGGTGTCCATCGCGCCCGCGAGCGGGCGGCGCGAATCCCGCGGATTCCTGGTCGTGCCGGCGATCCTGAAGAAGGGCGGGCTGCTGCTGGTGAAGGGCAAGGTCGGCAAGGTGCCGGTCGACGTGATCGTCGACACGGGGGCGGAGCGGACGCTCGGCAATCCGCCGCTGCGCACCGCGCTCATCGAGTCGGCGCGCTACGACGACGAACTCGACGTGAGCGTGCTCGGCGCCACGACCGACGTGAGCCCGGGCACCTACTTCCGCGCGCCGAAGATCACGATCGGGGCGGCGGACCTAGTCGACCTGCCCGTGACCTTCGGCGACCTGCACGTCTTCAAGATCTGGGGGCTCACCGACACGCCCGCGCTGGTGATCGGCATGGACCTGCTCGGCATGCTGGAGGAATTCATCGTCGACTACCGGCGCCACGAGTTCCTGCTGAAGCCCTACGACATGCCGGGCTTCACGCTGAATCGCTGCATCGCGCAGAGCTGCGACACGCGCATCCGTCGCTGACGGCCGCGCGGATCAATGCGTGGCGGCCGCGCCTCGCCGCAACTCCTCCGCCATCGCCTCGATGTCCTCGCGGTCCCGCACGAGGCGGCTCCAGCCTTCCCAGAGCGCGTCGCCCGGGCTCGAGTGGAACGTGCCCTGGAAGGCGCGGGTGCGATGCTCGAGGTACATGGCCTGCAGGCGGCGCTCGATCGGGCTCGAGGCGACGCGCTGGGCGAGGAGGTCGGGCACGGCGGCGGCGTCGTCGGGCGGGCGCGGCAGCAATCCGTCCGCGCGAAGTCCGCTCACGACGCGGATCGCGGTCGCGAACTCGTGGTCCGCCGCGCGCAGCATCGTGTCGCCCTGGCGCAGTTCGTCGGCCACGAAACTGGCCGCATGGCAGGTCCGGCAGGTGGTGGCCATGCGCTCGCGCTCGGCGTCGAACGCAGCGGGCTGCAGCCGCAGCATGTCGAGGTCGCGGAACCGCTCGAGCCGCAGCGTCGGCGCTCCCGTCGCATCGAGCGCGCCGAGCGCCTGGAGGATCGTCGCCTGGTCCGCGCGCCACTCACGGTCCTCGGGCAACGGAAGGCGCACGCCGAAGTATCCCCAGGCGGTGCGCACCTCGTGGCTGCCCTTCGGCATGTGGCAGTCCTGGCAGCGGGGCGCCGGCACGTTTCCGGGCAGCGTGCCGTTCTGCTTCAGCAGCGCGCGCACGCCGTGCTTCGAGGCCGAGTACATCTCCCACTGCGGGTGATCCGATCCCATGTGGCAGGTCTGGCAGGCCTGCGGCTGCCGGGCTTCCATCACGGAGAACGTGTGGCGCGTGTGGCAGGAATCGCAGGACGCATGCCCGAACACCGAGCCGGCGGCGCGCAACCGCGCGATCTCGGCTTCGGGCTTGAGGCCGATCTTGTGGCAGGCCCCGCAGTCGGCGGCGAGCGGACCGGAGGCCATCGGCAGCGCGTGCGCGCCTGGAAAGTCCTTTGCGGCTTCCCAGGCTCGTGCATGTTTGCCGGCGGTGAACTGCTGCATCTGGCGCTCGTGGCAGCCGCCGCAGGTCTGTGCCGTGACGAGCGTGAGGTTGGCGACGTCGCGGGCAGAACGATGGTTGCCCTTGTGGCAGCTCTCGCAGCCGATGCCTTCCTCGGCGTGGCGGCTGCTGCGCCAGTCCATCACCGCGAGCGGCGTGGTGCGGTCGTGACAGCCGACGCAGTCCGGCGTCTCGGCCCGCAAGCTCGCGGTCATGATCAGGCCGAGCAGGACGGCGGCGCCCGCCAGCCTCGAGTACATCGGCACGGTCAATCCCCTTGCGTCGCAGCCCGCGACTCCCTTCCCGGGCAGGCTAGGCAAGCGGCCATCGGTGAGTCAACTGCGGGTCGCGAGGGTTCACGCGCGGGCGGCAGGAGGCCATAATTCGAAAGTTCGACGATCGGTGGGGAATGAGAATGTCAGCGCTGCGGCCCGCGATCCTTGCCTTGAGTGTCGGCGTCGGTGCGCTCGCCTCGATCCCGCCGGCCGGGGCGATGGACGATCCGCACAAGTGCGTCGCCGTCGCCGACGATTCGGCTCGCCTCGCCTGCTATGACCGCGCCCTTGGCCGGACCCCGGCCGCGAAGAACGGGGCACCCGCCGCGCCGCCGGCTGCCGCGGTGGCGCCCCCGCCCGCGCCTGCGAAGGTCACGACCGAGAATTTCGGGCTCACGGAGGCGCAGCGTGTGGCCAAGGATCCGGCGCGAGCCGCGGCGCAACCCGAGAGCATCACCGCCAAGGCGATCAGCGTGGGCTGGCGCAAGTACGGTGAATTCGTCGTGACGCTGGACAACGGACAGGTCTGGGAGCAGCTGGAGCCCATGCCGTCTGCGAGCGTCAAGGTGGGCGACACCGTCACGATCAAGCGAGGCTGGCTGGGTTCCTACATGCTGGTGACGGCGGGGCGGGTGGGTACCAAGGTGAGACGCGTCGACTGAGCCGGACCGATCCGGCCGTACCGTTGTTTTCGCGCGACACCGAGCCCGGCGCGGGCCCACTCCCGGCCCTGCGCGTCAAATGGCCGACCGCCCTGCAACCCGCTTAATTGCGCTGCAAAATGCATTGCGTTGTGTCGACGCATCACTTGTTGCCTCGCGTAGTGCCTGTTGCTATTCTGCCGCCCACTTGTGGCTCCGTCCGGGGGTCGCTTGAGGGGTTGCGAACGGATTTGTCACGAGCCGGTACCCGGTCGGCGGGCCCGGCGCAAGCATTGAAATGTTCCCATCGGAGGAAAAGATGGCCAGTAATACGACTCTTATCCGCGCGGTAAAGCTCGCGCTCGTCGCGGCCGGCGTGTACGGCGCCGCGGCAGTCGCGCAGGACACCGAAATCGAGCAGGTCGTCGTCACCGGTACGCGCATCACGCTGCCGGGCGTCGAGTCCGCGAGCCCGATCACCTCGGTGAGCGCCCAGGAAATCCAGCTCCAGCAGCAGCCGTCGGTCGAGAAGATCGTCCGCGTCCTGCCGGCGGCGGTGGCCGGTGACGGCCAGAACGTCAACAACGGCACCGATGGCGCGCAGACCATCAACCTCCGTGGCTTGGGCTCGCAGCGCAACCTGATCCTCCTCGACGGTCATCGCCTCACGCCGTACAGCATCTTCGGCGTGGTCGACACCTCCATCATCCCGACCGCGCTGATCGAGCGCCTCGACGTCGTCACGGGCGGCGCCTCGGCGGTGTACGGTTCGGACGCCATCGCGGGCGCACTCAACTTCATCATGAAGGATGATTTCGAGGGCGTGGACATCGGCTACACCTTCGCGACGTCGGGCAAGGGCGACGGCGACACCGACACGTTCAACATCACGCTGGGCACGAACACGGAAGACGGCCGCGGCAACGCGGTGCTCGGCCTGTCGTGGTCGAAGCGTGACGCGGTTACCCAGGGTGCCCGCAAGTGGGGCCGCCCCGCGATCAACAGCTTCTCGGGTGCGGGTTACACCCAGTACCTGAACGGCGAGCCCTCGCAGGTTCCGAGCGACCTCGGCATCACGGGTTGCGACGGCCCGAACGTCGTCACCGTGGGGGCCAACGGCTCCGGCACCACCATCCCGACGCGCACCTTCGGCATCACGGGTGCGGGCGGGCTGTCGGCTCAGTTCCGCGACGACGGCCAGTTGCTCAGCCGCTGCTCCAGCTTCAACTTCAACCCGTACAACTACTACCAGACGCCGGAAGAGCAGTGGGGTGGTTACGCGGCGGCCAACTACGAGGTGAACGAGCACGCCGAGATCTACGCCAAGGCGCTCTTCACGACCACGAACGTGAATCAGACGATCGCTCCGGGCGGCCTCTTCACAGAGGCGTACTGGACCCCGCTGTCGAATCCGTTCATCGTCGCCCAGGCGCAGGCCCGTATGATCACGGCCGGCAATGTGGCGCGGAACGCAGGCTTGCTGATCCAGGACGGCCAGCAGCAGCTGGGCGAGGTCGCCAACTGGCGCGACGTCAACAACAACGGCGTCGTCGACGCCGTCGACATGCTGAACATCACGTACGGCCGTCGCACGGTGGAGCTCGGACCCCGCACCGCGGATTTCTCGTCGAACCTGTACCAGATGATCGGCGGCGTGAAGGGCGCCATCACCGACAAGTGGGACTACGACGTCTCCTACTCCTACGGCCGGTCGGACCGCAACACGGTGCAGGCGGGCTACGCCAATGCCTTCACCGTGCAGAACGCTCTGCTGTCGATCGACGGCAAGACCTGCCTGGTGGACGTGAACAACTGCGTACCGTTGAACATCTTCGGCGGCTACGGATCGATCACGCCGGCGATGGGCAAATACATCTCGGCTTCTGGGAGCCAGGAGGAGCTCTACGACCAGCTCGTGATCAACGGCGTGGTCACCGGCGAGCTCTACCAGCTGCCGTGGGTCGACACGCCGATCGCGGTCAGCGTCGGCGCCGACTATCGCGGCGAGAGCGGCGAGACCAAGCCCGACCTGTGCCTGCAGGCGCTCCCGGCGAGCTGCTTGAGCGGCACGGGCGGCAACACGCTGCCGACCAAGGGCCAGTACCACGTGCAGGAGTACTACGGCGAGGCGATCGTCCCGCTGGCCTCCGACATCCCGTTCATCCAGTCCTTCCAGCTCGAACTCGGCTACCGCTGGTCCGACTACTCGGTCACGGGTTCCGACTCGACGTGGAAGTACGGCTTCAACTGGCGTCCGTTCGACCAGTTGCTGGTGCGCGTGATGGAACAGCGCGCCGCTCGCGCTCCGAACGTGTATGAGCTCTTCGGGCCGCAGTCGACGTCGCTCAACAACGCGGCGGGCGATCCGTGCTCCGATTGGGAGGACGCGCCGCCGATGACGGCGGAACTGCGGGCGCTGTGCATGTACACAGGCATGTCAGCGGCCCAGGTGGGCAACGTTCCGGACATCATCGTCGGCCAGATCAACACCTTCTCGGGCACCGATCCGAACTACATCCCGGAACCGGAGCAGGCTGATACGTTCACTGCCGGCCTGGTGTGGACGCCCGATTTCGGTGGCGAGACGTTCAAGAACTGGATCTTCTCGGTCGACTACTACGACATCGACATCGACAACTACATCGGCACTTTTGCGCCGGACGAGGTTCTGAACGCCTGCTACCAGCAGGGCAATCTGCAGCAGTGCGACGCCATCAAGCGCGTCGGCGGCAACCTGATCCTGTCGGGCTCGGGCGTCGGTACGTTCACGCAGAACTTGAGCTACTTCCGCACGTCCGGCATCGAGGCTGCGTTCTCGTTCGGCGCGGGCCTGGGGGACTGGGGCGACCTGACCTTCAGCGGCAACGCCAACTGGTACCTCGAGTGGGCGCAGCGGTCGGCCGACGACATCCCGGAGCTGGACTGCCTGGGTTACTACGGTCCGAGCTGCGACGGCCTGCCTGAGACCAAGTTCATCCAGCGCACGACCTGGAACATCGGCATCTTCGAGGCTTCGTACCTGTGGCGTTACATTGGCTCGATGGAAGCCCATGCCGACATCAAGGGCGACCTCTATGAGAAGTTCCAGAGCGTCGATTCGATGAACTACGTCGACCTGTACTTCGGCGTGAACGTCCTCGAGAACACGAAGCTGAGCCTCGGCATCCAGAACGTGTTCGACGAGACGCCGCCGGTCGTCGGCAACAGCGCTGGTACCACCGCGTACAACGGTGGCAACACCTTCCCGAGCTTGTACGACACGCTCGGCGTGGTCTGGACCTTCGGGGTGGACGTCAAGTTCTGATCCCGGGTCTTTCGACCTCTAGAACGGCGGGCTTCGGCCCGCCGTTTTTTTTAGTGATAATTCGGTGCCATTCACCGGTTTCTTTCGAGTCGCCATGAACGCAAGCATTCCGCAGCTCGTCCAGGCCGCCAACCAGGCCGCCACCTCCGGCCGCTTCCAGGACGCCGAGCGCCTGTGGAACGAGGTCCGCCTTCTGGAGCCGCGCCACCCGAAGGCGCTCTTCAGTCTGGGATTTCACGCACTGCAGCGCGGAGATGTCGGCGGTGCGGTCGAACTGCTGAACGCGGCGCGCGAGGTTGCACCGACCGATCATGTGGTGCTGATGACGCTCGCCGCCGCGCACCGGCAGCGCGAGGACATCGAGGCAGAGGCCGAGGCGATCCAGGCATCGCTCACGGCGGACCCCTATTTCCTGCCGGCGCTGCTCGCCAAGGCGGCCTGGCTGGAGCGCAACGCCGACGCCTCCTCGGCCGCGACCATGTTTGCCAACGCCCTCAAGGTCGCGCCGCCCGAGGCGCACTGGCCGCAGAACCTCCGGCCGAGCCTCGAGCACGCCCGGCGTGTCGTCGAGAAGCACCGCGCCAGTTACGGCGCCTATCTCGCCGAGAAGGTGGCCGACGTGCAGTCGCGGCTGCCTGCGGAGGTCGCGGGACGCTGGCGCGAGGCGGTGTCGATCATGGCGGGGCACACGAAGCCCTATCACCAGGACTGTAATCAGCTGCACATTCCGCGACTGCCGGAAATTCCCTTCCATGAACGCAGCGCGTTTCCGTGGCTCGCCGCGATCGAGGCCAAGACCGACGTGATCCGCGACGAACTGCTGGCCGCGCTGCAGCAGGATCGCGACAAGTTCAGTCCCTACATCGGCTACAACCCCGGCGAGCCGGTCAACCAGTGGCAGGAACTCAACCACTCGCTGCGCTGGAGCGTGTTCAAGCTCTGGCAGGGCGGGCAGCCGGTGCCGGAGAACATCGAGCGCTGTCCAGAGACGGCGAAGGCGATCGCGGCGATGCCGCTCGTCGACATCGAAGGGCTCTGTCCGAACGCGATGTTCTCCGCGCTCGCGCCGAAGACGCGCATTCCGCCCCACCATGGCGAGACCAACGCCCGGCTCGTCGCGCACCTGCCGCTGATCGTGCCGGAGAAGTGCGTGATGCGCGTCGGCTACGAGCGGCGCGAATGGAAGGTGGGCGAGGTCCTGATCCTCGATGACACGATCGAGCACGAGGCGATCAATGACAGCGACGACCTGCGCGTGGTGCTGATCTTTGACGTGTGGAATCCGCTGCTCGCGCCGGAGGAGCGCGACATGGTGCGGGCCATGACCGCGGCAACCCGCGCCTACGGCGGCGGCTGAGGCCGTCACGAATAGGGCCCCGCCGCTCGCGCGACGAGGCCCCGTGTCAGGCCTGGGCCTGAGGGTCGA
>CAZRKS010000104.1:0-8723 GCA_964600315.1 uncultured Steroidobacteraceae bacterium
GTCATGGCGGTGAGCAGCATCGAGGATTGCTTCTACTCGATGGTCACCGCACGCCGCATCGCCGAGACGTTCAACATGGTCGTGGTCGTGCTGTCGGACGCGGCCCTCGCCACGGCGCAGCAGCCCTTCCCGCGGCCGAAGTTCGACGCGGAATGGCTGGCGCCACCGATCGACCAGAACCCGGTGCCGGAAGGCGCGCGGCCCTACGACTGGGATCCGGTGACGGGCCTGAGTCGCCGGTTCCAGCCGGGCCAGCCCGGCGGCATGCACACGCTCACGGGACTCGCCCACGACCAGTCGAGCCGCGTCGCCTACGACCCCGACATCAACGAGAAGGGTCTCCACGCCCGCAGCCTCAAGCTCGCGGCGCTTCAGAAGACGCTGCTCGCACCGCCGGTGTTCGGCGACGCCGCGGGCGACCTGCTCGTCGTCGGCTGGGGCAGCACGCGCGGCGCGATCGAGGAAGCCGTGGGCCGGCTGCGCAGCGAAGGCCACGCCGTGTCGTCGATGCACCTCACGTTCCTGCAGCCCATGCATCCGGGCATCAAGGAGGTGCTGCGGCGATTCCGGCGCGTGCTGACCATCGAAGGCAACTGGTCGGACGATCCGCGGGACCCGCTGATCGACGAGACCAATCGCCGCTATTCCGCGCTCGCGATGCTGCTCAGGGCGCGCTATCTCGTCGACGTCGACTGCTGGAGCGAGGTGCGCGGCCGGCCGATCAAGCCGGGCACCATCTACGCAGAGGTCCGGCGCCGGCTGGTGCAGGAGGAATTGCGTCCATGAGCACCGCCACGATCTGCCTCCATCACCTGTTCGAAGAGCACCTTGCGCTCGAGGACTACCAGGGCGGCGTGCCGCGCTGGTGCAAGGGCTGCGGCGACAACGCCATCCTCGCCGCCGTGCAGCGCCTGTGCCGCGACGAGGGGCTCCGGCCCGAGAAGACCGTGTTCGTGTCGGGCATCGGCTGCTCGAGCCGCCTGCCGCACTACATGCGCACCTACGGCTTCCACGGCATCCACGGCCGCGCCCTCCCGATCGCCGAAGGCATCAAGATGGCGCGGCCCGACCTGCACGTGTTCGTGAACACCGGCGACGGCGACTGCTGCAGCATCGGCGCCGCGCACTGGATCCACGCGATCCGGTACAACATGAACCTCACGGTGCTGCTGCACGACAACCACATCTACGGGCTCACCAAGAAGCAGGCCTCGCCGACCTCGCCGCTCGGTACGAGGAGCAACACGACGCCGCGCGGTTCGTACCTCGATGCGCTGAATCCCCTCACCGTCACGCTCGGCGTGCAGAACGTTTCGTTCGTGGCGCAGGCCGTGGACTGGATCCCGGAGACCCTGTTCCAGATCATGACCGCGGCGTTCCGTCACCGCGGTTTCTCGTTCGTGCGCATCCTGCAGCGCTGTCCGGAGTTCGTGGGCTCGATGTTCGAGCCCTGGGTGCACGACCCGCAGCGGATGCTGATGCTCACGCACGAGGACGGCATCCGCGTGAGCCCCGCGCTGCAGAAGATCTACCGCAACCAGGAGCAGCACGATCCCTCGAACATGAACCGCGCGCGCGAGATCGCCTCGATCGAAGACCCGATCCCGGTGGGCATCCTGTACCGCAATCCGGAGGTGCCTTGCTACGAGGACCTGCGCCGTGCGGGGGCGCTGCGCACGTCCGATGCGATCCGCGCCACGCTCGACGCGGAGTTCGACAAGTTCACCGTGTGGCCGCAGTAATCATGGACAGTCACCTTCGATCCCAGGTCGTCTTCCACCTGACCGGGCGTCGGTCCGGGGTCGGCGCACTCGAAGGCGGAGTCTCCGGTCTGCGGCCCGCGCTGCTCGCGGCGTACCGCGACCTCGATTCGTTGCGTCACGACTTCCCGGTCGTGTTCTGCGGCGGTGACGAATACGTGCAATCGCTGTCGGGGATCGTGGACGGGCTGCTGCGCAAGGTCGCGCCGGAAGGCGTGCCCGGCGAGGCGATGCGGCGACGCGTCCTGAAACTCGAAAAGGAAGTCCGCAGGCAGGTGGCTGCCGGGGCCCGCGGCACACTCGGCGAACTGTGGGACCGGGCGGCTGACACGCTGGGCGCGCAGGCGGATGAGGACTTCATTCGCGATGTGCGCCGCGCACGGGAGTCGCTCTGCCTCGATGGCGAGGTCGTCGGGTGCGACGCCGCGCTGCCGGCGCAGTTCATGCGCCATGCGTGGTCGGTCGTGCAAAGGGAGAAGGCGCGAATCGCCAGGGAACGCATCGACGGCCTGGTGATCAGGCTCGGCGACATCCTGCGCGCCGATTACATGCGCTCGGAACGGGCGTTGCAGCAGCCCGCACTCGAGGCGTCTTTCGGCGTCGCGCACCACGGACTGTTCGACTTCGGCGCGATGTCGCGCCTGCTGCAGCGGGTCGGGCCACCGGGTGGCCTCGGCGAGCGGCGGCGTGCGCGCGTCGAGCAGGCGCGGGCCGTGTTGACGGCGCAGCGATTCTTCCCGCCTGCGGCCGGGGCCGGTCCCGCCGCGCAGGACGGGGTGCACACGTTTTCATTCGATGACCCGGCTGCGGCGCTCGCCGCGTTCCGCGCGCGACTGCCGGAGCTCGTCGAATTGCTCAAGGCGCTGCAGGTGGCGGAGCTCGAGGTCGAGGGCAGCTACCTCGAGGAACTGCACGACCCGATCTTCGCAGCGCTCGACGAAGAGGGCGTCACGGCCCAGGACCTGCAGTTCTTCCCGGATTACCTCGTCTGCCTCGGCCGACGCGAGGACGGCGAGCCGGCGCGGCTGGCCGAGGCCCTGTCTTCCGGCGTGCCGCTCAAGGTCGTGGTGCAGGTCGAGGATCTGCTCGAAGAATCCGCGCCGGGCCGCGGCCACTTCGCGTTCGGTCTGCGCGGCGGGCAGCTTGCGAGCGCGGCCATGAGCTTCGACGACGTGTTCGTGCTCCAGTCGGTCGCCTCGAACCTGCTGCAGCTGCGCTCGCGCCTGCAGGCGGGTCTGCGTCACCCCGGGCCGGCGCTCTTCAGCATCTTCGCCGGAACGACCGAAGGTACGTTGCCTGGTTATCTGGTCGCTGCGGCGGCGATGCAATCGCGGGCCTTCCCGGCGTTCAGCTACGACCCGGGCGCGGGCGCCGACCTCGCGTCGCGCTTTTCGCTGGAGAACAACCCTCAGCCGGAGCGTGACTGGCCGGTCGAGAAGTTCAGCTATGCGGACCAGGACCTGCAGTCCGTGACGGAGGACGTCGCATTCACGTTCGTCGACTTCGCAGCCTGCGACCCGCGTCATGCGGGACACTTCGCCGTCGTGCCCCGCGCCTCGTGGGGCGATTCGATGATCCCTGCGCCGGCGTGGATCGAGCAGCCGCCACAGGATGCGGCGAGCGGCGTGCCGTACGTACTGGCGGTCGACGACGGCGACCTGCTCTGCCGGCTGGTCGTCGACGAGCGTCTGATCCGCTCGGCCATCCGCTGCCGCGAGGGATGGCACCGCCTGCAGGAACTCGGCGGAATTCGCGACTCGCGCGCAGAGCGCCTGCTCGCGCGCGAGCGCCAGGCTTGGGAGGAACAGCACCAGCGGGAGGCACAGGCCGTGCCGCCACCGGCAGCCGGGCCGCAGGCGGCGGGGCAGGAAGCGTCTCCGACGGCATCGGCGCCGGTGGAGGAGGTACCGGAACCTGCGCGCAATCCGGACGACGCCTACATCGAAACCATCCGCTGCTCGACCTGCAACGAATGCACGCAGGTGAACCCGCGCATGTTCGCGTACAACGAGAACAAGCAGGCGTACATCGCCGACCTGAAGGCGGGGACCTACGCGCAGCTGGTGGAGGCGGCCGAGAGCTGCCAGCTGTCGATCATCCATCCGGGCAAGCCGTGGAACCCGGCCGAGGCCAGCCTCGAGGCTCTCATGGAGCGCGCCAAGCCGTTCCTGTGAGGAGCCGGTGCCAGGCACCGGTTGCCCGGACGGTCGCGGGCGACCCATTCCAGGGAACGGCTCGCGTTGCGGAATGTCCGCAGCGCGCGGAGCGATACGACTCAGTTCGACCCGAAGATGGCGTTCGTCACACCAAATGGCAGACGCTGAGCGCTTGAGTCGAGGCCGCGCTCCGTCAGGGACATCAGCCTGCGGCGAATGGTCAGCGACCGATAATCTCGTTCAGGCCTTCAATTACATGATCGAGTTCTTCGGGATCAACGCTGCCGATTTTCCTGCCAATCCGCTCGGTTGAAAGAGTGCGTATCTGACTGATCTTGACCCAGGAGCGCTTGGGCAATTTGGATTTCTGGATCTCGTGGGTCAGAGGGAAGCCCGCACGCTGCTCCTGGCTGGTGAGCGCCATGGCGATGACGGTTCCGGAGCGCTCATTGAAAACGTCCTGGCTCAGAATGAGGACAGGACGTTCTCCGGATTGCTCGCGACCTATCGTTGGGTTGAGGTCCGCCCAACGAATCTCACCCCTCAATATCTTGGCCATACCGCAAGCTCCGCAGACAAACCCTCGTCTGCCATGGCCTTTTCGATTGCGGGATCGAGTTTGGCGCACTCTTCCGCGAGACGACTGCGCTCCAATCTCTCGAGCTTTTCCTGAACAGCCTCCTGAATGGCGCGGCTGCGATTGCTGAAGACCTTCCGCCTCACCAGAGCATCAACTCGTGCGAGGACTCCTTCCTCGATGGTGATCGCCACCTTTGTCTGGCTCATGTCGGTACGTTCCGTAGGTATGATAATTGATCATACTCTGGCGTCGACTGGCGAGGCAAGGCAAGGCCGCGGCTGAGCGAGCCGACATCGTCGAGCAGCGACTGCAATCGGCACGCGCCTCTTACGACTGCTCCTGGCCGAACTCAGCCGCACGAGGGGTCGTCCCCAGAGCAGCCGCGCGACCGCCGTCGAGCAGGGCCGGACTCGACGGCCCCACCCCCATGCGCCTACGGCACGTCGATCACGGACCTCACGGCAGGTCGGTCTTGCCCATCAGGTAGCGGTCGCACTCGCGGGCCGCGCCCCGGCCCTCGTTGATGGCCCACACGACGAGGCTCTGGCCGCGCCGGCAATCGCCGGCCGCGAAGACGCCCCGGACGCTCGTCGCGTACCGGCCGTGCTCGGCTCTCACGTTGCTGCGCGCGTCGCACTCGACGTCGAGTTCCTTCAGCAGCGCCTGCTCGGGGCCGAGGAACCCCATCGCCAGCAGCGCGAGCTGCGCCGGCCGTGTCTGCTCGGTGCCGGGCAGCTCGACGGGCACGAACTGCCCCTTGTCGTTGCGCTCCCACTTCACCTGCACGGTGACGAGTCCCTCGAGCCGGCCCTCGGCGTTGCCGATGAATTTCTTCACCGTCGTCTGGTACACGCGCGGGTCGTCGCCGAACTTCGCCTCCGCTTCTTCCTGGCCGTAATCGAGCTTGTAGACCTTCGGCCACTCGGGCCACGGGTTGTCGGCGGCGCGTTCGAGCGGCGGCCGCGGCATGATCTCGATCTGTACGAGGCTGCGAGCCCCCTGCCGGATCGCCGTGCCGACGCAGTCCGTGCCCGTGTCGCCGCCACCGATCACCACGACGTCTTTGCCGCGCGCATGGATCGGACTCCTGTCCGGGCCGCCGTCGAGCAGCGCCTTGGTGCTCGCGGTGAGGTACTCCATCGCGAAGTGCACGCCCGGGAGGCTGCGACCCGCGACGGGCAGGTCGCGCGGCTGCGTGGCGCCCGTGCAGATCAAGGTCGCGTCGAAATCGCGCAGCAGCAACGGCGCCTCGACGTTGTCGCCGACGCTCGCGTTGCAGAGGAAGCGGACGCCTTCCTGCTCCATGAGCTCGATGCGGCGCAGCACGACTTCGCGCTTGTCGAGCTTCATGTTCGGAATGCCGTACATGAGCAGCCCGCCCGGCCGGTCGTCACGCTCGAGCACGGTCACGAGGTGGCCGGCGCGGTTCAGTTGCGTCGCCGCCGCGAGGCCGGCCGGTCCGGAGCCGATCACGGCGACCTTCTTGCCGGTGCGGACTTTCGGTTGCTCGGGCAGCACCCAGCCCTCGTCCCAGCCCCGGTCGATGATCTCCGCCTCGATGTTCTTGATCGTCACCGGCGGATCGTTGATGCCGAGGACGCACGAGCCTTCGCACGGTGCCGGGCACACGCGTCCCGTGAACTCCGGGAAGTTGTTCGTCATGTGCAGGCGGTCGAGCGCCTCACGCCAGAGTCCGCGGTAGACGAGGTCGTTCCACTCGGGGATCACGTTGTTGATCGGGCATCCCGAGGCCATGCCGCTGATCAGCTTCCCCGTGTGGCAAAACGGCACGCCGCAGTCCATGCAGCGGGCGCCCTGCTGACGCAGCCGCTTCTCCTCGAGGTGAGGGTGAAACTCGTTCCAGTCGGCGATGCGCGCGAGCGGCGCACGGTCGACCGGCAGTTCGCGGAGGTATTCGATGAATCCGGTGGGCTTTCCCATGGGAGTTAGGCTGTGGGCTGTAGGCTGTGGGCGGAAGGAAGAAGCAAGAGGTCCGATCAATTGCCGCCGACCCGCGACAGGTCGCGGGCGTTCTCCTCGAACGCCACCATGATCGCCTCCTCGCCGACGAGCCCCTGCTCTTCGGCGCGGCGGATGGCTTCGAGCATGCGCTTGTAGTCGCGCGGGATGACCTTGACGAATTTCGGCAGCACGCCGTCCCAGGCGTCGAGCACCTGGCGCGCGCGGTCGCTCGACGTGTGCTCGAGGTGGCGCTCGACCAGCCGGCGCACTTCCGTGATCTCCGACGGGTCGGTGAGTTTCTCGAGGTCCACCATCTGCGTGTTGACCTTGCCCGGGAATTCGCCGCGCTCGTCGAGCACGTAGGCGATGCCACCGGACATGCCGGCCGCGAAATTGCGGCCCGTGGGGCCGAGCACGACGACGCGCCCGCCGGTCATGTACTCGCAGCCGTGGTCGCCGACGGCCTCGACGACCGCGCTGACGCCGCTGTTCCTGACGCAGAAGCGCTCGCCGGCCATGCCGCGGAAATAGGCCTGGCCGCTGGTCGCGCCGTACAGCGCAACGTTGCCGACGATGATGTTCTCCTCGGCGGCGAACGATGCGTCGCGCGACGGGAACACGGCGATCTTGCCGCCCGAGAGGCCCTTGCCGACGTAGTCGTTGGCGTCGCCCTCGAGCGACAGGCTCATGCCGGGCGGCAGGAAGGCGCCGAAGCTCTGACCGGCCGAGCCGCGGAAGTGGAGGCGCACGGTGTCCTCGGGCAGGCCCTTCGCGCCGTGCCGGCGCGTGATCTCGCTGCCGGTGATCGTGCCCACCACGCGGTTCACGTTGCGGATCGGCAGTTCCGCAGCCACGTCCTCACCGCGCTCGATCGCGGGCCTGCAGAGGTCGAGCAGCGTCGTCACGTCGAGCGACTTGTCGAGACCGTGATCCTGCTCGTCCTGGCAGTAGCGGCCCCAGTCGGGATCGACCTCGGGCGAGTAGAGCAGGTTCGTGAAGTCGAGGCCCTTCGCCTTCCAGTGCTCGATGGCGCGCCGCGGCTCGAGCCGGTCGACGCGGCCGACCATCTCCTCGATGCTGCGGAAACCGAGCTGCGCCATGATTTCGCGCAGTTCCTCGGCGATGAACTTCATGAAGTTCACGACGTGCTCGGGCTTGCCCTTGAACTTCTCGCGCAGCCGCGGGTCCTGTGTGGCCACGCCGGCGGGGCAGGTGTTCAAGTGGCAGACGCGCATCATGATGCAGCCCGTCGCCACGAGCGGCGCCGTCGCGAAACCGAACTCCTCGGCGCCGAGCAGCGCCGCGACCGCCACGTCGCGGCCCGTCTTGAGCTGGCCGTCGGTCTCGACCGCGATGCGGCTCCGAAGGTTGTTCAGCACCAGCGTCTGGTGGGTCTCGGCGAGGCCGAGTTCCCAGGGCAAGCCCGCATGCACGATGGAGGTCTGTGGCGAGGCGCCCGTGCCGCCGTCGTAGCCGCTCACCAGCACGACGTCCGCGTGCGCCTTGGCGACGCCGGCCGCGATCGTGCCGACGCCGACCTCCGCCACCAGCTTCACGCTCACCCGCGCGTTCCGGTTGGCGTTCTTCAGGTCGTGGATCAGTTCCGCGAGGTCCTCGATCGAGTAGATGTCGTGATGCGGCGGCGGCGAAATGAGGCCCACGCCCGCGGTCGTGTGCCGGGTCTTCGCGACCCACGGATAGACCTTGGTGCCGGGCAGCTGCCCGCCCTCGCCGGGCTTCGCGCCCTGCGCCATCTTGATCTGCAGCTCGCGCGCACTCACGAGGTACTCGCTCGTGACGCCGAAGCGGCCCGAAGCCACCTGCTTGATCGCGGAGTTCCTCGAGTCGCCGTCCGGCAGCGGCGCGAAGCGCTCGGGATCCTCGCCGCCCTCGCCGGTGTTCGACTTGCCGCCGATGCGGTTCATGGCGATCGCCAGCGTCTCGTGCGCTTCCTTGCTGATCGAGCCATAGGACATGGCGCCCGTCTTGAAGCGCCGCATGATCGATTCCGCGGGCTCGACCTCTTCGAGCGGCACCGGGTCGCCGGCCTTGAACTCGAGCAGGCCGCGCAGCGTGGCGAGTTGCGTCGCCTGGTCGTTCACGAGCTGCGAGTAGGCCTTGAACGTGTCGTAGCTCCCGGTGCGCACCGCCTTCTGCAGGCGATGGATGGTCTCGGGATTGAACAGATGCCGCTCGCCCTCCGCGCGCCACTGGTACTGGCCGCCCACCGGCAGCGCGTGGCGCTCGAGCGGGCGCTCGGGGAAG
>CAZRKS010000105.1:0-8495 GCA_964600315.1 uncultured Steroidobacteraceae bacterium
CAAGGTGGACCTGCCGAAGGCGGCGAACATCCCGACGCAGACCAAGCCCGAGAACGTCAACATCGCGGTCGACAAGGACGGCAACGTCTACTGGAACACCGCGCTGGTGCCGACCCCCGAGGCGCTGCTCGACAAGCTGAAGGTCGTGGCGGTGATGGATCCGCAGCCGGAGGTCCACGTGCGCGGCGACAAGCACACCAAGTACGAGTACGTCGGCCGCGTGATCGTGCTGTGCCAGCGCAGCGGAATTCAGAAGGTCGGGTTCATCACCGAGCCGGACCGCGGTCTCGGGCGCTGACGCGCCGGCGGCAGCAGGAGTCAGTCGAATGGGAATGAGCACTGGTGGCGGCGAAGACGAGCCGATGATGGACATCAACACGACGCCGTTGATCGACATCCTGCTCGTGCTGCTGATCATGTTCATCATCACGATCCCGGTGATGACCCACGCCGTGAAGCTCGACATGCCGCGCGCGTCGAACGCGCCGTCGCAGGTCCAGCCGGTGATCATCAACCTCGAGATCGATTTCGACGGCACGGTGCTGTGGAACGGCACGCCGGTGCCGGACTTCGACACCCTCGACTCGTACTTCCGGCGCGAGGCGGCGAACGACCCGCAGCCCGAGCTGCACATCCGGCCGAGCAAGCGCGTCGACTACGACGTCGTGGCGCGGGTGCTCGCCTCGGCCCAGCGCAACAAGCTGCTCAAGATCGGGTTCGTCGGCAACGAGCAGTTCATGTAGTCGGTCCCGGGTGCCGGTTTCGCGCCCGGTGCGGGAGCAGTCCGGAAATCACCAGGCTGCCGGGGCGAAGAGTCCCGGCGGCTTTTTCTTGTAGTGGGCGCGGGCGCGCTCCGAGCGAGGCGAGCGATGAGCAAGGCGAAGTTCGTACTGGGTGCAGTGCTGGCGGTCGGCAGCGTGGCGTTCGTGCCCGCCGCCCTGCTCGCGCCGTCGGTGGCCGTGGCCCAGCAGAAGGTCAGCGCCGCGGTCGGCAAGCCGCTCAAGGCAGCCCAGGATGCGATCCAGAAGCGCAACTGGAACGGCGCGCTCGCCGCCATCAAGCAGGCCCAGTCCGTCGAGCCGCGGACGGCCTACGACAACTACAAGATCAACGAGCTGCTCTGGTACGTGTACCTGCAGCAGGGCCGCAATGTGGACGCCGCGCGGCTGCTCGAGCAGCAGATGGCCTCCGGCATGATGCCGGGCGGCGAGAAGGTGCAGCGCACCAAGACGCTCGCCCAGCTCTACTTCCGCGCCGGCAGCTACGGCAAGGCCACGCAGTACGCGAGCCAGTACCTGAAGTCCGTGCCGGGCGACCGCGACATGCAGCTCATGATCGCGCAGGCCTATTACCAGCAGAAGGACTACAAGAACGCCGTCGCGGCGGCGGATCGCATGATCAAGGGCAGCGCGAAGCCGGGCGAGGACGTGCTGCAGCTCAAGTTGCGCAGCAGCTACGAGATCGGCGACAAGGCCGGCACCGCCGAGGCGCTCGACCTGCTGCTCAAGTACTACCCGTCGCCCGACACCTGGTCGCGCGTGCTGGACGGCTACATCTCGCAGACCAAGCACGACGACGAACTGCTCGCGCTCTACCGCCTGTCGGCGGACGTCGGCGTGCTCGCGAAGCCGCGCCAGTTCACGGACATGTCGCAGGCGCTGGTCGTGGCCGGATTCGCCATCGAGGGCCAGGGCATCATCGAGAAGGGCATCGCCGCAGGCGTGTTCCAGGGCGAGGAGGCGGCGCGCGCGCAGCGCACGCTCGACTCGGCGAAGCGTCG
Source organism: uncultured Steroidobacteraceae bacterium (assembly GCA_964600315.1). Lineage (GTDB taxonomy): Bacteria > Pseudomonadota > Gammaproteobacteria > Steroidobacterales > Steroidobacteraceae > RPQJ01. The sequence continues at coordinate 1,781 of CAZRKS010000105.1, forward strand.
GGCCGATGCCGAGCGGCAGGAACTGCCGAAGGCCGCTGCGAAACTCGCGGCGGCGAAGACCGGCGACGAGATGGTGGCGATCGGCAAGCTCTACTTCAGCGCGGGCGACTACGCGAAGGCGGTCGACGCCCTGCAGAAGGCGATCGCCAAGGGCGGCCTGTCGGACGCGGACAACGCGACGATGCTGGTCGGCATCGCGTATTCCCGCCAGGGCAACCGGGCGGCGGCCGGCAAGGCGTTTGCGGAAGTCAAGGATCCGAAGTTTGCGGAAGTCGCGCGGCTCTGGACCCTGAAGACCTGACGCGTCGCCCGCGGCAGGGCATGCCGGCCGGCAGAAAGAAGCCCCTGGTCTCGCGACCAGGGGCTTTTTCGCGTCAGTGGGGCGGGGTGCCGGACGCGCACCCCACTTGCCTGGGATCAGCCCGCCGCCGGTGCTGTCTTGGTATCGATGTAGAGCAGCCAGAGCCGGGTGACGGCGGAGTACTTCGCGTCCTTCACGGCCTGGAAGGCCGGAGTGGCGTCCGCGAGCTTGCCAGCGCGCACGAGCGCCACGCCGAGCAGGGCATTGGCGTCGTCCATGTCCGTGACGCCGCCCTTGGCGAGGCCCTTCTGGATCGCGTCGGCCGCCTTGGCGTAGTCGCCGGTGCTGAAGTAGAGCTTGCCGACGGCCACCATCTCGTTGCCCGTCTTGGCCGCGGCAAGCGCTTTTTCGGCGCCAGGCAGATCCTTCGCATCCATCGCGGCCTGTGAGCGCGCCTTGTCGAGATCGCTCTGGGCGCGGGTCTTCGCGTCGCCCGAGAACTCGTTCGCCGACATGGCGCGCTCGAGGACTTTCTGTGCCTCGCCCGGGTAGCCGCCGGCGAGCAGCACTGTCGCCATCTCCGAGTACTCCTCAGGCTGGTCGAGCGTGCTGGTCTGGTCCATCAGGCGGTAGAGCGTGCGCATCTCGCGGTCGCCCTTGGTCTCGTACAGCTGGTTCGTCAGCAGGTCTTCCCAGTACTTCTGCTGCGGGTAGTAGCGGACCAGGGATTCGAGCGCCTTCATCGTCCCGGCGCGATCCTTGAGCTCGAAGCTGCTGCGCAGTCCGAGCTGCAGCAACTGCTCGCTCGGCTTGGCCTGTCCGGCGGTGACCTTGTCGACGAAGCTGCGCGCGCCGGCGTAGTCCTTGCCGAGGTAGTAGCTCTGCGCCACCAGCACGGTCATTTCGGCGTCGTTCGGCGCCTGTGCCAGGTACTTGTTGCCGAATTCGGCAGCCTTCGCGTAGTTCTGTGCCTGGTAGTTGATCTGCGCGAGCGCCTTCAGCCGCGGCGGCACCTCGGGCGGCGCCACGAAGCCTGAATTCACGGCGCGCTCGAGCGCCTCCGCCGCGGCGGGCAGTTCCTGCTTCTGCAGCAGGACGTACCAGCCGAGTTCGTCGACCATGTAAGCGTCATAGGGCGTCTTTGGCTCGATCGCCTGCGCTTCCTTGAGCGAGGCGTACGCGGCATCCCAGTTCTTCGCGTTGGTCGCCTCCTGCACCGCCTTGAGCGGCGGGATCATCTTCGCGCTCACCTTCGGCGCACTGGCGGCCTCGACCGTCGTGGGCATCAGTGCCCCCCCGGTGACGCCGACCACGCCGGCGGCGGCGAGTGCCGCCATCAGGACCAGATTCGCTTTCTTCATCGTCGTCCTCGCACCGCCCGGATTCAGGCTCATGGCCGCGCATTGTATCGCTACCCGCACCGGGTTCTGCAGGCGGTTGGCGCGCCTTGGGGGCGCTTGTATGCTCGGTCGCCGGTGGAGGGGGACAGGATGGCCGTGAGACCACGGGTGGAAATCGTCGAGGTCGGGCCGCGCGACGGCCTGCAGAGCGAGCCGGGCGTGATGCCCACCGCGGGCAAGGTGGAGTTCGTGCGCCGGGCACTGGCGGCCGGAGTGCGGCGCATCGAGGTCGCGAGTTTCGTGAACCCGGCGAAGGTCCCGCAGATGGCGGACGCCGAGGCGGTGCTGCGAGCCCTGCCGAGGGTCGCAGGTGTCTGCTACATCGGGCTCGCACTCAATCGCCGAGGCTTCGAGCGGGCGGTCGCGGCCGGCTGCGACGAGATCGGCATGGCGGTCATGGCGAGCGACACCTTCAACCGGCGCAACCAGGGCGCCACGACCGGCGAATCGATTGCAGCGTGGCTGGCCATGGCGGCGGACGCCCGCCAGGCCGGGCGGCGCGCACAGGTCACGATCTCCGTCGCCTTCGGCTGTCCGTTCGAGGGCGAGGTGCACGCGGCGCAGGTGGTGGAAATTGCCCGTCGGGTGGCCGAGGGCCGGCCCCGCGAGATCGCGCTCGCCGACACGATCGGGGTCGCGGTGCCGGCGCAAGTCGCGGAGCTCGTCGGGCGAGTCCGCGAGGCGGTGCCGGACATCCCATTGCGCTGTCACTTCCACAACACGCGCAACACGGGACTCGCAAACGCCTATGCCGCGGTGCAGGCGGGGGTCGCCGCACTCGACGCCAGTCTCGGAGGCATCGGCGGCTGTCCGTTCGCGCCGGGCGCGACCGGCAATATCCCGACCGAGGACCTCGTCTACCTCCTGGAGCGATCGGGGTACGACACTGGCATCGTGCTCGAGCGCGCCATCGAGGCGGCGCGCTGGCTGCAGGGTGAGCTCGGCCGGCCGGTGCCGGGGCTGCTCGTCAAGGCGGGCGGATTTCCAGGTCCTGTGACGGGCCGGGCAGGGGCATCGGCGTGAGCACTTTGCCGCGGTAGCGGCGGGCACGCCGATTTCGACACCAATCGTCAGGGGGACGCAACCATGTTCGCGATTCACAGTCCGCAGCGGATGTTCGTGGCGCTGGCCATGCTCTTGCTGGCCGGCGCCGCGCACGCGCAGTCGAACGGGGCCGGCGACCTGCAGGAGATCAACCGGTATCGACTGACCGACGCGGCGCTCGCAAAGTACGTGCAGGCCGTGCGCAACCTCGAGGCCGCACCGGGTGCTGCGGCCGCGCGGTGCAGCGAGGACGACGACGAGAACGGCACGACGATCGATGCGGCGGTCGCGAAGATCAATGCCGCGCCGGGTGCCGCGGCGGCGGTCAAGGCGGCGGGCCTGAGTCCGCGCGAGTACGTCGTCTTCGGCATGTCGGCCATGCAGGCGGGTCTCGCCGCGTGGGCGCTGACCCAACCCGGAGGCAAGCTGCCCGCCGGTGTCTCGATGGACAACGTGAATTTCTACCGCGCGCACGAAGCGGCGCTGAAGAAACTCGGCACCGGGGACGACGCATCGTCCGCCTGCGACGCGGCGGATGCGGAATGAGCCGGCCCGGGGGCAGGGCCGGCCGCGCGCACGAAGCTGGTAAAGTGTCGCCTTCCAACGCGACTCAGGGGCCGATCCGGTGACCTACGCAGCCATCACGGGGTGGGGCAAGTGCCTGCCGCCCGCCGTCCTGACCAACGCTGATCTCGCGACGTTCCTCGACACGAACGACGAGTGGATCGTCAGCCGCACCGGCATCCGCGAGCGGCGCATCTCGCACGTGCCGCTCGAGGAACTGGGGTACGTCGCCGCCCGGCGAGCACTGGCGGCCGCCGGCATGGACCCGGCCGACCTCGAGCTGATCGTGTTCGGGACCTGCAGCTTCGACGACCAGGTGCCGAACCAGGCGTCGGGCATCCAGGTGCGCCTCGGCGCGAAGAAGGCGGCGTCCATGGACGTCAACACCGCCTGCACCAGCTTCCTCTATGGGCTCAGCACGGCGACGGCCATGATCCGCACCGGCGTGGTGCGCAATGCGCTCGTGCTCGGCGGCGAGCTGATCAGCGCGTTCATGGACTGGACCAATCGCGGCGTGTCCGTGCTGTTCGGGGACGGCTGCGCAGCGGTCGTGCTCGAGGCCACCGACCGCGAGGAAGGCCTGCTCGGCGAGCGGCTGGGCTGCGACAGCGATGCCCGCGGCACGCTCGTCGTGGAGGGGATGGGCACCCGCTATGCCAACTACACGCGCATGTACGGCGACACGAACTGGATCTTCGAGGGGCAGGAGATCTTCAAGCGGGCGGTGATCGGCATGTCCGGCGCCTGCGCGGACGTGCTGCGGTCGCACCACAAGGTCGCCGCGGACATCGACCTCGTCGTCCCGCACCAGGCCAACCTGCGCATCATCGAGGCGGTGGCGAAGCGCGCCGGCGTGCCGATGGATCGGGTGTTCGTCAACGTGCAGCGCTACGGCAACATGTCGGCGGGGACCGTGCCAGTCGCGCTCGTCGAGGCGCTCGAGGAAGGACGCGTCAAAGCGGGCAGCCTGCTTCTCCTGCCGGCTTTCGGCGCCGGGCTCACGTGGTGCGCGCACCTCGTGCGCTGGGGTGAGCGGGTGACGCCGCTCGGGACGACGGACGTCGACCTGCCGCCCTGCGACCGTACGGCGCTCGAGATGGTGCGGGCCTTCGTCGAACGGAAGGCGGCGGCGGCCGCGTAGGGTCGCAGGGCGTCCGCGAACGGGCAGGCGAGGGCGGAGGCCCCGGTGGACCGCACATGACACCGGTGCGTCGGGCCCTGCTGCAGATCCATTTCTGCGTCGTCCTGTGGGGCTTCACCGCGATCCTCGGCAAGCTGATCAGCCTGCCGGCCCTGCCGCTCGTCTGGTGGCGCATGCTGCTCGTCGTGAGCGCCCTCGCGCTCTGGCCGCCGCTGTGGCGTTCGCTGCGCGCTGCGGACGCCCGCACCCTCGGGACCTTCGCCACGATCGGCGTGGTCGTGGCGCTGCACTGGCTGACCTTCTACGGCGCCATCAAGCTCGCGAATGCGTCGGTCGCCGCGACCTGCATGGCCCTCGGGCCGGTCTTCCTCGCCGTGATCGAGCCGTGGATCGCGCGGCGAGCTTTCGATCCAAGCGAACTCGTGATCGGGGTCCTGGCGTTGCCGGGCGTCGCGCTGGTCGTGGGCGGCACGCCGAGCGGCATGCGCGCCGGGATCGCCGTCGGCGCGGTGTCGGCCCTGCTGGTGGCGATCTTCGGTTCGCTCAACAAACGGCACGTCGAGCGGGCCGACCCGGTGGTCGTCGTGTGGGTTGAACTCGCCGCGGGAACGCTGTTCCTTACGCTGGTGGCGGCGCTGTGGCCGGGTCCAGCGGGCGCTTTCGTCCTGCCCGGCGTCCGCGACCTCGCACTGCTCGCGACGCTGGCGTTCGCCTGCACGCTGCTGCCGTTCACCCTGGCGCTGCATGCGCTGCGTCACACGAGCGCCTTCACCACCCAGCTCGCGGTGAGCCTCGAGCCCGTCTACGCGGTGCTGCTCGCCATGCTGCTGCTCGGCGAGCAGCGCGAACTCTCGGGCTCGTTCTATCTCGGCGTCGTGATCATCATCGCGGCGGTCCTCGCGCACACCGCGAGCAAGTTGCGCAGTCCGGTGTCCTGACCGGACCGGGTCCGCGCGCGCCAGACGCGCCAGCCGAGCAACAGCGCGAGCACGACAACGTAGAGCAGCGGCTCGCGCCAGTCGGCCTTGACCTGCCACCAGTAGTGCACGCAGCCGAGAATCGCGGCCGGATAGATCATCCGGTGCAGGGTGTGCCAACGCCGGCCGAGGCGGCGCATCCAGCCCGCGGTCGAGGTGACAGCGAGCGGCAGCAGCATCAGGAACCCGGTGAACCCCAGCGTGATGTACGGACGCTTGCCGATGTCCGCGGCAATGGCGCGCAGGTCGAACCACTGGTCGAGCGCGAGCCAGTTCGCGAAGTGCAGGCACAGGTAGGTGAAGGCGAACAGGCCCAGCATGCGGCGCAGGCCCACGAGCCAGGGCTTGCGCAGCGTCACGGCGAGCGGCGTCATGGTGAGCGTGACGAGCAGCAGGCGCAGCGCCCACTGCCCGGTGCGGTCCTGCAGTTCGTCGATCGGGTTGGCACCGAGGCTCGCGCCGGCCAGGCCGAAGGCGCGCGCGGCGAGCCAGGCCATGGGCAGTGAACAGAGGACGAATACGAGCGGCTTCCGCAGGCGACGCATGTCAGTAATGCTCGCGCAGGTCCATGCCACGGTAGAGCGATGCCACCTGCTCCGCGTAGCCGTTGAACATCAGGGTCGGCTGGCGCGGCGCGAAGAGGCCGCTGCCGATGCGCCGCTCCTTCGCCTGGCTCCAGCGCGGATGGTCGACGGTCGGATTCACGTTGGCGTAGAACCCGTATTCGTCCGGCGCGGAGCGGTTCCAGGACGTCGGCGGCTGCTGCTCGGTGAAGCGGATCTCGACGATCGACTTGATGCTCTTGAAGCCGTACTTCCACGGCACCACGAGGCGCAGCGGCGCGCCGTCCTGGTTCGGCAGCGCCTGGCCGTAGAGCCCTACGGCGAGGATCGTGAGCGGATGCATGGCCTCGTCGATGCGCAGTCCCTCGACGTAGGGCCAGTCCAGCACCGGGAAGCGCTGGCCCGGCAGTTCGCGGGGGCGCAGCACGGTCTTGAACGAGACGTACTTCGCGCGCGAGGTCGGCTTGAAGCGCCGCAGCAGGTCGCCGAGCGGGAAGCCGACCCAGGGCACGACCATCGACCAGGCCTCGACGCAGCGCAGGCGGTAGATGCGCTCCTCGAGGGAATGGGGCTTCAGGATATCTTCGAGCGTGAACGTGCCGCGGACCTCGGCTTCCCCGGCGACACTCAGGCTCCAGGGTTGCGGGTGGAAGGAATCGGCCAGCCGGGAAGGGTCATCCTTACTTGTGCCGAATTCGTAAAAGTTGTTGTAAGTCGTTATATCT
>CAZRKS010000106.1:0-3531 GCA_964600315.1 uncultured Steroidobacteraceae bacterium
CGTTCAGCTTCTTCGCGAGCTCGTCCTCGGGGTAGCGGCCCTTCATGGCGAGCAGGCGCCCGCCGCCGGCCACGAGCGGGCCCGCGTTGCGGACCAGGTCGGCGATGGGGCCCACGGCGCGGGCCAGCACGGTGTCATAGCGGACCGCCGGCTTGTGCGCCTCGGCGCGCGACTGCACGACCTCGACGTTGGGCAGCTGCAGCGCGTCGCGGACGTGCTCGAGGAAGCGGCACTTCTTGCCGGTGGACTCGATGAGCGCGAACTGCACGCCGGGCGCTGCGATCGCGAGCGGGACGCCGGGGAAGCCCGCGCCGCTGCCGACGTCAGCGACGCGCGTGCCGCGCAGGTACGGCAGGACGCTCAGGCTGTCGAGCACGTGCTTCGTGACCTGCTGGTCGCGCTCGCGAATGGCGGTGAGGTTCATGCGCTCGCCCCACTCGTCGAGCAGGTCGAGGTGGGCGACGAGCTTCGCGTACTGCGCGTCGCTGAGCGCGATGCCGAGCGCCAGAGCGCCGGCCCGGACGTCGGGAACCTGTTGCGGCTCCGACCTGACGATCATGCTCGAGCTTCGCCCACGGTCATCGAATCTCCGCTGAGTGCCGCAACCGGCGGCAGGTTCATGAAGTAGTGGTGCCGCCCGACCTTGCGCTCGTGCAGAAATCCGGTCGTCGTCAGCAGGTCCCGGCAGCTGCATGGAAACGGCCCGTTCTTTATACACGGCCCGGTCCGCCTCGACATCAACTCACCTTCCGCGTGCCGAGCACCGCGCGGTAACGCAACCGCGCAGCAATTTAGTGGAAATCCGAAGTGCGCGGAACTTTTTGGCAAGAGTACGCTCACGCGAAATTCTTCGGCGTCCGAGACACGCGGGCGCGTCAGCCACTGGAATTCAAGTTGCTTCCGGGGAGTCAAACATGAAATCTGCAGGCGCTCGAGGCTTTACGCGATCACATGTGTCGTTGATGGCCATGCTGGCCCTCACGGCCATGGTTGGCCTGGCCGGTTGCTCAGGCGACGACGGCAAGAACGGAGCGACTGGATCTACGGGCGCGACCGGACCGGCCGGACCCGCGGGGCCGACCGGACCGACGGGACCGACCGGACCCACCGGACCCGCCGGCTCTCCAGGTGCCGGATACGTCGCGCTCGAGGCGAAAGGCGTCGTCGGCTATGTCAAGGACCTCACCGGCGCGCCGGTGGTGGGCGCCACCGTCTACCTGGTCCCGCAGGCCGACGTGGCCACTCTGGCTGCCACGCCGCTGGTGCTGACACCGGGCATGGACATGAACGTGGCCCGCAACGCCACCAACGACGAGCCGCTCGAGGATCTCATCGAGACCAAGGGCGCCACCTACGTCAAGGCGGTTACCGACGCCGCCGGCGTCTACCGCATCGTCACGGTGCCAACCGCTGCCACGCCGCCGGCGTACTTCGTCGTGGCCGCGCCGGCCGCCACCGACACGGAACATCTGCCCGGAGGCAGTCACTGCCGCGAGCCCATGTCGGCCACCGCGCTCATCGGCAAGCAGGTCGATATGGATGTGTCGTCCAAGCCGGGCCCGAACGCCCGCTACGTCGGCGCCTCGGTCTGCTACGTCTGCCACGGCCGGCAGCACGAGAAGTACACACTGCACCTCAACGGCATCCGCGTCACCGGCCAGAACAGCCCGCTCCAGAAGGCCAACAAGTACTTCCCGCGCTGGAACGAGGCGCTGGCCAAGTTCCTGCCGGGTGACGTGAACGCCGGCGGCACGATCCTCTACTACTCCCCGATCGGCGCCGCGGCCACCGCGACCGACTGGAAGCTCTCCGAGACCAACCCGGGCTCGGGCGTGGTTCTCACGGCCCGTCTCTACACCGAGGCCGGCAAGTACATGGTCCAGCTCAAGGACGCCCGCGGAGTCGCCGGCAGCGTTGCTACCTACGAGGCCGAGTACAGCTACGGCGGCGGCCTCTACAAGCAGCGTTGGATGGCCAAGATCGGCGTCAGCCGCTACATCCTCCCCATCCAGTACAACTTCGACTCGGCGCCGGCCGGCGGCAACGCCATCAACGAGGCCGTCGATCCGGCCAGCCGCTGGATGTGGCAGCAGTACAACCTGGCCAGCAACGGCTGGTTCGTCGCGGCTACCGGCTCCCTCGCGACGCCCGCAAAGTCGAAGGCTTTTGACAACAACTGCGCCGGCTGCCACTTCACCGGCTACACGCTCACCGGCGATGCGACCAACGGCTGGCAGGCGCACGGCACGCCGGACGTGAACGGCGAAGCCGACTTCGACGGCGACGGCGACCGCGAGCTAATGAACACGACCTGCGAGAACTGCCACGGTCCGGGCTCGGATCACTGGGCCGCCGCTGGTCAGAATAAGGCCATCGTCTCCCCGCGCCTCCTCACCCCGGAGCGCGAGGTCGCCATCTGCTCCGCTTGCCACACCCGCACGCTCGGCATCGGCGGCGGTGCAACCGAGAATCCGCTCAGCGCCAAGCTGCTGATGGCCCCGGCCGGGACCAAGCGCAGCGTCTGGCTCACTGACTACGTCTCCAAGATCAATGATGGCCTCTGGAACAACACCAAGAACAATGCCAGTGGCACGCCCACGGCGCTCGGCGACGGCATCCACCCCCGCCAGCACCACCAGCAGGCGACCGACTTCATCAAGTCGATCAAGTATCGAAATCAGTACCTGCTGATGACCTGCACGTCTTGCCACGAACCGCACGGCACCGCCGACCAGGTCACCCCGCCGGTGGAGCAGCACCAGCTCCGTGCTGTGCTCGATGCCGCCCCGAACACGTCCGGCCTCTGCCTTGGCTGCCACGGCCCGTACTTCCCGGCGGGCGCCACGGTTGGTGCACGCATCCAGGCGCACTACGCAGCCGAAGGCATCGACAACCTCGCCATGCCCAACATCAGCTGCGCCCAGTGCCACACGCCGAAGACCGCCAAGTCCGGGGCGGGCCTGAAGCAGGCTGTCATCGGCGGCAGCCAGTACTGGTCGGGCGACATCAGCGGCCACCTCTTCGAGATGCCGCGGAAGTCGGTGGTGGCCGGCAAGGTGGACGGGACCATCACGGGCAACGACTTGATGCCCGTGCCCTACACCAACAAGTGCGGCGTCTGCCACTTCTCGCTCTAGCCGGACTCACCTTCCGGTCGTGAGGCGCCGGCCGCGCGGAATCCTCCGCGCGGCCGGTTTCGTTTCAGGGAGCCTCATGACTGACGTCGCAACTCAGCGAGTTGAATCTACGCTACCGGTCGTCCCGCGAGGGATGGTCGGGACAGGTGCATGAAGGGTCAGGCGCCCGCAATCGGCACCTCGCTCATGAGCGCGAGTTGATTGCCATCGGGATCCGTGAACTCTGCCAGCCAGAGCTCAGAAGTCGGTGCGCGATGAACCAGATGCGGCTCCGCCGAGAAGTTGACCCCTTTGTTCTTCAACGAGGCGGAGACTTCCTCGATGTGATCGACTTTGAAATAGATGCCTGAACCGCGCTGTGCCTTCCTTCCCGCGGGCACGACTCCCACGAGAA
>CAZRKS010000106.1:3631-8364 GCA_964600315.1 uncultured Steroidobacteraceae bacterium
CGGGCCCTGGGCTTGGCGCGTTCCAGCACCTCCGCCATACGCGTCTGCCATCCAGGTCCCGATGCCTTCCAGCTTGCGATCACGTCCGGCGGCAAACGCAGTGACAGAAGCCGACGGGCCTTCTCAAGTTTGGGACGCCCACGACGAACGAGCTTCTTCCCCTCGTAATAGTCAGCCCCCTCGATCCATTCCCGATCGAGTTCCGGCACCTCATCCGCCTCAGGAGAAGTACGGACGGAATACTTTCGCTTCACGCTCATGACAATGCCTCATGCCGATGATGGGTCGAGCTGCCCCGCGAGGCGTCCACGTCGCGGCGAGTCACACTCCGGGGGGAGTCGAACGATGAACACTTTCGTGCATCGCACGCAGGTCCGTTGGCTGCTGATTCGCATCCTGGCGGGTCACCCGCCGAACGGTCGCAGACTGCGACGCCTGCTGCGCGCCTAGGTCGAGCGGCCGGATGAAGTGCGACGCGCCTACTTCGGCACGGTCACGTCGAGCTTGATGGCGTCGAGCTGCTCGGGCGCGATGCCGAGCCGACGCAGCAGCGGCAGCCAGCGCGGGTCGGCCTGCAGGTCGCGGAACGACGGCATCTTCGCGATCGCGCCGAGGTCGATGTCCTGGTGCCGTTCCGCGCGGTCGAGCATCGCGAACGCTTGGTCCCTGTCACCGCGGACGGCGTACACGCTCGCGATGACGGTGGGCTTCGTATCCGCGTACTTGGTCACCAGCTCGCCAAGCGCGGCCTCGGATTCCGCCTTGCGGCCGAGGGTGAAGTTTGCCGTCGCGAGCCCGGTGAGGCGGTACACCTCGACCGGTTCCTGGCGATACTGCTCGAGTGCGGCCTCGGTCTCGCCCTTGCGCATCAGGACGTTGCCGTAGGCGGTGTGCTCCCAGCCGCTGTCCGGCGCCAGCGACAGCAGCGTGCGGTAGGCCTGGATCGAGTCGTCGAGCCGCTCGCTGTAGTTGTAGGCGAGCCCGAGCGCGTCGTAACCGTCGACGTTCACCGGATCGCGCGACACCTGGTACTCGCCGAGCGCGATCGCGAGCTCGAGCCGGCCGAGGCGGCGCACGATCGCGCTCGCCACGCCGACGATGTCGATGTTGCCCGGGTCGAGCTCGAAGGCGCGCTCGAGGTGGCGCGCCGCGGCCGGGAAGTCGCGCTCGATGAACGTCTCGTTCTGCGCCATGTACGCGTACGCGGGCGCGTATTCCGGGTCCGCCTGCACCGCCCGGTCCAGGACTTCGCGGGACTGCGCGAGTGTCTGCTGCGGCGTGAGCACCGCGAGATCCGCCTGGCCGAAGTACACCACGGCGAGCCCGACGTTCGCCGGAGCGTATGACGGGTCGATGGCGAGCGCCTGCTGGTAGAGCCGCGCGGCCTTCTCGAACGCCGCGACGTTGTACTGCCTCGCGAGTTCGCGCGCTTGCAGGAAATAGCCATAGGCGCGGGGATCCGTCGCGCGCGTCTTCGGCGCCGCACCGAGCAGCGAGACCTTGAGCTGGGCCACGACCGCGGCCGCGATCTCGTCCTGCACGGCGAACACGTCGGTGAGCTCCCGGTCATAGGTCTCGGACCACAGGTGCGAGCTGTCCGAGGCGCGGATGAGCTGCGCGGTGATGCGCACCTTGTCGCCCGAGGTGCGCACGCTGCCCTCGAGCACGTGCGCCACACCGAGCTTGCGCGCGATCTCCGCGATGTCCGCCTCCTTGCCCTTGAACGAGAACGACGAGGTGCGGGCGATGACGCGGAGCTGCGGCACTTTCGCCAGGAGGTTGAGCACCTCTTCCGAGATGCCGTCGGCAAAGTACTCCTGGTCGCGGCTCGCGCTCATGTCGACGAACGGCAGCACCGCAACGGAACGGTCTACGGCCGTTGCCGGAGCCGCCGCGTTGGGCTTCGCGGTCGCCACGACCGTGACGCGCTCTCGTGAGGCCGGACGGAACTCGTGAAACGCGAAGAGCCCGATCGCGATCACGAGGAGCGCGATGACGAGGTAGTCGAGTCGCTGTCCCGTGTGCCGGGTGATGGACTCCGCCCGCTCGACCTCGTGCTCTTTCTTCAGGCCCTCGGGCGTCAGCTCGTAGATCCACGCGAACATCACCACGAACGGGAAGCCGATCGCGCCGATCCAGAGCACGACCGGCGCGACCCACGGCGGCAGGTGCAACATGGGCGCAACGGTGGAGGTGACCTGCGTGACGATCCAGCCGAGCGCCAGGTAGGCCGCGGCCACCCGGAAGACGTTGCGGCGCTTCAGTTCGGCGATCAGGGACAAACTTGCGCTTCCCGCAGGATGGGTCGCGGCGAGCGTAGCAAGTCACGACTGGAATACCAATCACACACCGCGCCCGTGCGCGCGCTTGCATTCCGCGGGCGAACGCCGTATCTGTCCGTCCACATGAAACACCTCAACCTGTGTCCCATGGTCCGGATCGCGGCATCCGGTGCGCTCGTGATGCTCGTCGCGGGCGGTCAGGTGCTCGCCGATGACGCGGCGAGGAAACCCGCGCCGCCTGCTGCAGCCGCAACCGTGGGAGGCGCCCTGCCCGGGGGTGCGATCCTGAGCGCGCGGTCCGTGACGCTGGTGCCCGCTGCGGGCGGTGCGCCGATCTCCGCGCCGATCGGCAGCGACGGCACATTCAAGCTCGCGGGCCTCGCGGCCGGGCCGTACCGGCTCTCGGTGAACACGACGGTGCCGAAGCAGACACAGGGCGCCACGTTCGGCGAGAAGGTCAGCGCCGGGACGGCGGCGGCGGGCGCCAAGTCCGGCATCAACGGCATCAACAATGGCATGCCGAACCGCATCTCCATGAACGTCAGCATCGCGAAGCGGACCCGCGCGGTCGAAGTGGACGGCGCGCCCATCGACGTCGAGGTCGGGTCGGACGGAATCCTTTCCGGGCGCGTCGCCGCGCAGTAGTAGAGCCGTCCTACCCCGCCGGCCCGAGCATCCCCGCCGCGCGCAGCGCGTCCACGATGCGGGTCGCGGATTCCTCGGACGTCGCTGCGGTCGTGTCGAGGTAGATCTCCGGCTTCTCCGGCGGCTCGTACGGCGAGTCGATGCCGGTGAAGTTCTTCAACTCCCCACGCCGCGCCTTGCGGTAGAGACCCTTGGGATCGCGGCCCTCGGCGACCGCGAGCGGCGTGTCGACGTGCACCTCGAAGAACTCGCCGAACTCGAACAGCGAGCGGGCCATGCGGCGCTCCGCGCGGAACGGCGAGATGAACGACACCATGACGATCAGCCCGGCATCCGCCATGAGCTTGGCGACTTCGGCGACGCGCCGGATGTTCTCGACGCGGTCGGTGTCCGTGAAGCCGAGGTCGCGGTTCAGGCCGTGGCGAACGTTGTCGCCGTCGAGCAGGTAGGTGTGCCGGCCGAGCGACGTGAGCTGCTTCTCGACGAGGTTCGCAATCGTCGACTTACCGGCGCCCGACAGGCCCGTGAACCACAGCACGCAGGGCTTCTGGCCCTTGAGGCCCGAGCGCACCGACTTGTTCACGTCGAGCGCCTGCCAGTGAATGTTCTGCGAGCGGCGCAGCGCGAAATGGATCAGCCCGGCGCCGACGGTGGCGTTCGTCAGGCGGTCGACGAGGATGAACCCGCCCGTGTCGCGGTTCTCGGCGTAGGCGTCGAACGCGATCGGCTGGTCGAGCGCGATGTTGCAGACGCCGACCTCGTTCAGCGCGAGCTTCTTCGCGGCGAGGTGCTCGAGCGTGTTGACGTTGACCTTGTACTTCGGTTCGGTGATGGTGGCCGAGACGGTCTTGGTGCCGATCTTGAGCCAGTACGGGCGGCCGGGGAGCATCGGTTCGTCCGACATCCAGATGATCGTCGTGTCGAACTGGTCCGCGACCCCCGGCGGGGCGGTCGCGGTCGACAGCACGTCGCCGCGGCTCACGTCGATCTCGTCCTCGAGCGTGAGCGTGACCGACTGGCCGGCGAAGGCGCGCTCGAGGTCGCCGTCCAGCGTGACGATGCGTGCGACGCGGCTTTCGCGGCCGGACGGCAGCACGCGCACGCGCTCGCCCGCCGCGACCGTGCCACTCACGATCGTGCCGGCGAAGCCGCGGAAATCCAGGTTCGGCCGGTTGACCCACTGCACCGGCAGGCGGAACGGCTGATGCTGCAGGCGGTCCTCGATCTCGACCGTCTCGAGGTAACCCATCAGCGTCGGGCCGTGGTACCAGGGCGTGCGGTCGCTCGGTGCCGTGATGTTGTCGCCCTTCAGGCCCGACACCGGGATCGCGACGATGTCGGTGAGCTCGATCTGGTGGGCGAAGTCGCGGTACTCGCTGACGATCGCGTCGAAGATGTCGTGCGAGTAGTCGACGAGATCCATCTTGTTCACCGCCAGCACGACCTTGCGGATGCCGAGCAGCGAGACGATGTAGCTGTGGCGGCGCGTCTGCGTGAGCACGCCCTTGCGCGCGTCGATCAGGATCACGGCGAGGTCGGCGGTCGAGGCGCCGGTCACCATGTTGCGCGTGTACTGCTCGTGGCCCGGCGTGTCGGCGACGATGAACTTGCGCTTGTCGGTCGAGAAGAAGCGGTAGGCGACGTCGATGGTGATGCCCTGCTCGCGCTCGGCCGCGAGGCCGTCCACGAGCAGCGCGAAGTCGAGGTCGCCGCCCTGCGTGCCGACCTTCTTCGAGTCGGCCTCGAGCGCCGCGAGCTGGTCCTCGAAGATCATCTTCGAGTCGTACAGCAGCCGGCCGATGAGCG
>CAZRKS010000107.1:0-8351 GCA_964600315.1 uncultured Steroidobacteraceae bacterium
CCGGCGGCCTGCCGCCGGGTCCGCGTTCCGTCCGAGGACGACCCTGAACCTGCACCCCGCCTCGAGACCACCTAGACCATGTGTCCCATTGGAATACATCCAGTTGGGAGTGGTGGCCAGGGTCGGGAGCGAACCACCGAGACGCGGATTTGCGGTACCGCGGAGAGCGCGGTTCGGCACCCGAAAGCCGAAGACCGGGAACGACCCTCCGACGCGCCGACCGAACCGCCCGCCCCAACCGAGCCGGACGCGAGCAGGCCGAGCGGCCTATGGCATCTGCAGGAACTCGATGACCAGCGGGTCCCCGTCCCGCTCCAGGTAGGCGAACGTGATCGTGTCGCTGAAGCGCTTGTACCAGATCGGCTCGTAGCCGAGCGCACTGACCCTGTCGATCCAGGCGTCGACGTCGTCGACGCGGAACCGGACGTGATGCATGCCTTCGCGCCCCTGCCGGATGAATTCGCTGTGCGGACTCTCACCCGACGTCCACTGGATCAACTCGACTTCCAGGTCCCCGCTCCTGCCGAACGCTATCAGCAGGCCGACGTCTGCGAGTCGCCCCCTGTAACGGCATTCCTGCACGGACCCGTCGATCCGGTGAAAGGGCCCGAACAGCGGCCCGTAGAGCGCAGTGGCGGCGTCGAGGTCGCGCACGACCAGTCCCAGCTGGTCGATGGGTGGCAGGCCAAGCGCGGCAAGATCTTGCATCGTCGAGGCCTCCGTCGGGACGCTCGGTTCAGCAGGCATGGTTGATCATGACCTTGAGCGCCCGGGTCGTGTCTTTCGCCTGCGCAAAGGCCGCCACGACGTCGTCGAAGGGAAAGCGGTGCGAGATCAGCGGCGTCACGTCCAACTCGCCGCTCGACAGCATGGCGATCACCTCGGCGAACTCGTTGCCGGGATAGGCGATCGAGCCGGTGAGTTCGATCTCCTTGGCCATGACCATGACGAGGTCGATGGCCACGGGTTGCCGGTAGACCGCGACGACCACGATGCGTGCGCGGGTCCGGCACACTTGGATCGCCTGTTGCAACAGGCCGGCGGCGCCGGCCGCATCGATGTAGATGTCGGTGTCTACGACGGGCATGCCGTACACCCGGCTCTGGCCATGAAGCGAGGCGAGCCTGGCGCGCAGATCGTCCCGGCCCGGGTTGACGGTCGTGCTTGCTCCCAGGCGTCGCGCGATATCGAGGCGCTCGTCCTGCAAGTCGACCACGACGATGTCGGTCACGCCGCGGCGGCGCAGTGCAATGACGACGCCCAACCCGATCATGCCCGCACCGAATACGACGACCCTGCTGCCGCGCTCCACCTGGGCACGGTTGACGCCGTGCAGCGAGACGGCCAGCGGTTCGGTCAGCGCGGCGAGTTCCATCGGCAGGTGATCCGGAATCGGGTGGATGTTGCCGCCCTTGCGCGCGCCGCGAACCAGTACGTATTCGGAGAATCCGCCTTCCGACCCGCCCGCGCCGATGAAATTGTCGTCCGGGTTGACCACCACCCGCATGTTCCGGTGCAGGTCGCGGACCTCGTCACCGATGGATTCGATCGTGCCCGCGAACTCGTGACCGAGCGCGAGCGGAGTTCCCGTGGGACCGCGCATTCCCCCCCGGCTCAGGTAGCCAAGGTCGCTGCCGCAGACGCCGCAGGCGTGGACGCGGACCACCACGTCCGCGGCGCCAGGCGCAGGACAGGTGACTGTGTCCAGCCTGAGGTCGTCGGGACCGTGCACTCGCAGCTGACGCCTGTCGTCGCTCATGAGATTCCCTGCCGGCAGCCGCGTGGTTGATGTCCCGTAATTAATATCGCATCATTAAACGCAGTGCAACCGGCTGGCGGGAACAGGTGATGGACGTCGTCAAGCAACTGGCCGAGCAGCGGCCGCGATTCGATGCCGTGAGACCCGCCGCACAGACGAGCGCGGTCGAGGTCACGGAATCCATCTACATGTCCCAGGGCCTGTCCAACGCGTACATGGTCGTGACGCCCGCCGGACGCCTGATCATCAATACCGGAATGGGATTCGAGGCGCCGGTGCACAAGCGGGTGTTCGATGCCGTCTGCCCGGGCCCGACGCCGTACATCGTCCTGACCCAGGGCCACGTGGACCACGTCGGCGGGGTCAGCCTGTTTCGGGAGCGCGGCACGCGGCTCGTCGCCCAGCGCAACCTCGCCGCCTGCCAGCGCGACGACCAGCGCATCAAGGAGGTCCGCCAGTCGCAGTCGTCCACCTGGTTCAAGAGCGTGCTCGAGACGGCCGCGAGGGGCGCCGCCGCGCCGCGTCCTGGGTTCGTGCAGGACGTGCCGGTCGCCGACATCGAGTTCGAGGACCAGTACCTGCTGGAACTCGGCGGCACCCGCTTCGAGATCCATTCGACTCCAGGCGGGGAGACGATCGACAGCAGCGTGGTCTGGCTGCCGAGTCAGCGCATCCTGTTCTCCGGCAACGTCTTCGGCCCGCTGTTTCCCCACTTTCCGAACTTCAACACTCTCCGCGGCGACAAGTACCGCTTCGTCGAGCCCTACCTCGAGTCGCTGCGGCGGATCCGCGCGCTGGAGCCCGAGGTGCTGGTCACGGGCCACTTCGATCCCGTCGCAGGTCGCGCCCTCATTCGCGCCTGCCTCGACCGGCTCGAGGCAGCGGTGGACTTCGTCCATCGGGCCACCCTCGACGGCATGAACGCCGGCCGGGACATCTTTACCTTGATGCGGGAAATCCAGCTGCCGCCGGAACTCTACGTCGGGCAAGGGTATGGCAAGGTGAGCTGGGCGGTCCGCACGATCTGGGAAAGCTACCTGGGCTGGTTCAAGTCCCAGGCCACGAGCGAGCTCTATGCGACACAGCCGCGTGACGCCTATGCGGACCTGGCGCAACTGGCCGGCATCGACGCGGTCGTGGCCCGTGGCCGGGAGAAGCTCGCCAAGGCCGATCCGGAAGGCGCACTGCTGCTGTCGGAAGTCGCGCTCGCGGCGGATGGCGCCCATGCCGACGCGCTGGGGCTGGCGCGCGACAGCCACCAGGCCCTGCTCGAGCGTTCCGGAGCCGAGAATTTCTGGGAGACCGGCTGGCTCAGGACCCGGATCGACGAGTTGAACGCGGCACTCGAACAATGAGCGGGTGGGGAGGCCATCCATGACGACCAGCGACACCCACAGCCCGTGGCCGAACGCGCAGTTCGATTACCGAGGCGCCCACGTGCTCGTCACCGGCGGCAGCAACGGCATCGGTGCCGGCATTGCCGCCGCTTACCGCGCGGCGGGAGCGGACGTGACCATCACCGGCACGCGTGCTGCCGCCAGCGACTACGACAGCGACCTGTCCGGCTATCGCTACCTGCAACTGGAACTGACGGACAACGAACGCATCGCGGCCGTGGCCGCCGGCCTGCCGCAGCTCGACATCCTGGTGAACAACGCAGGCTGCAGTTTCGCGGCACGCAACGAGTACAAACCGGAGGTCTTCGAACAAGCCGTCCAGGTGAACCTGCTCGCCGCCTATCGCATGGCCCACGCCTGCCACGACAAGCTCGCCCGCAGCGCCCTCCCCGGCGGCGCCAGCATCATCGGGCTGGCGTCGATGACGTCTTATTTCGCGGTCGACGTCGTCCCGGGTTACGGCGCCGCGAAGGCCGGCATCGTGCAGCTCACCAAGACGCTCGGATCCGCCTGGGCCCGGGATGGCATCCGCGTGAATGCCGTGGCCGCGGGGTTCATCCGCAGCAACATGATGGCGTGGATCGAGCAAAGCCCCGACGCTGCCGCACCGGTGCTTGCACGAACGCCGCTGAAGCGCCTGGGCAACCCCCAGGACATCGCCGGCGCCGTCCTGTTCCTGACCAGCGCCGCCGCGCAGTTCATCACCGGACAGACCTTGCCGGTGGACGGCGGATACTCGGTGGTCGGCTAGATGGGCGTCACGGCGATAGCGCGCCCGGCATCGCATCCGGAACGCACGACGACCCGCAGTGCTGCGACGCGCGCAAAGCTGGTCAACGTAGCCGAGCGACTGTTCGCCGCGCGCGGCATCGACGGCGTGACCCTGAACGAAATCGGCGAGGCGGCCAGCCAGCGCAATGCCGCGGTCTGCCAGTATCACTTCGGCAGCAAGGCCGGACTGCTCCAGGCCATCATCGACAAGCACGTGCCCGGCATCGCGGCGCGCCGCTACGCGCTGCTGGACGAACTCGAGCGCATCAGGCGCCCGGGCCTGCGCGAAGTCGTGCGGGCCTTTGTGCTGCCAGTGGCCGAGAAGCTGCGCGACCCGGACGGCGGCAGGGAATTCATTCTGATCAACGCGCAGCTGGTGGCGATACACACGGCTTCCCTCCAGCACCTGGGTGCGTCGTCGCTGGAAGTGCCGACCGTCGATCGCCTGACGCGCACCCTGCAACGGGTCATGGCGCCCTATCGACTGCCGCCCGCCGTGCTGAAGCAGCGGGCCATGCTGTCGGCGGCGCTCCTGTTCCACGGCCTCGCAGATCACCTGCGGATGCAGGAGGTCGTGAAGCGCAGGGACGCCTCGATGGACACGGAACTTTTCGTGCAGACGCTGGAGGATGCGCTGGTGGCGTTGCTCGCAGGCGGGACGTCGGCGCCGCAAAGGCCGGGAGTGGAACGATGAGGCCGGGGCGCACCTTGCCCGAATATGGCCCTTGGGCACTGGTCACCGGCGCCTCATCCGGCATGGGCGAGCAGTTCGCGCGCCACCTGGCCGCCGGTGGCGTGAACCTCGTGCTCGTGGCGCGTCGCGCCGACGAACTCGATGCCATGCTCAGCGTGAACGCCCGCGCGCCCCTGCTGCTGATCCACGGCCTCATGCCTCAGCTCGCGAAGCGCGCGGTCGCGGGGATCATCCTGACAGGCTCCCAGGAAGGCGAGGCCGCTTTTCCGTGGTCCGCAGCGTACGCGGCCACGAAAGCGTTCGTGCACAGCCTGGGGCAAGGCCTGTACGGGGAATGCCACGGCACCGGCATCGATGTGCTGGTACTGGCGCCCGGCGCCACCGACACCGAGGCACTCGCCGGGAAGAGCATGGCCCGCGCATTGGAACAGGCCGGGCACCCGGTCCGTCGCGATTGAGGCAACGGCCATGGCAGACGTGATCCGCATCCCCGACCTGGCGCAGCCGGTGCTCACTGCAGAGCAACGAGGCGCGCTGGAGTGGGCGGCAACTGTGACCGTCGACTTCAGTGAGGCGGCCATTCTCGACGCTGCCTGCGCACGCACCGGGCTGACGGACTTCGGCGCAGACGATTTCCGCATCCGCCTCAAGATGCTGCGCGAGGAGTGGGACGGCGATTCCGAGGTCTCGGCGCTGGCCCGCATCACGTTGCACCGCCACCTGGTGCGCTACGCAAGCAATCGCCTGCTCATCAGCGACTTGCTCGCGCGTCATCCGGAGATTCACGACGAACGGATCGAGCAGCCGGTCATCGTGGCGGGATTGCCGCGCTCAGGCACCACGCACCTGGTCAACCTGCTCGCGGCCGACCGCCGCTTTCATTCGCTGCCGCTCTGGGAATCCTACGAACCCGTGCCGTTGCCCGGCGAAGGGCTGCTGCCCGACGGCACGGACCCGCGCTACCACCGCTGCGCGGAGGCCTGGGAAGGCATGAAGCGCGGGACCCCGCTCATTGCGGCGATGCATCCGATGAATCCCGACCACATCCATGAAGAACTGGAGCTGATGGGGCCGGACTTCGCCTCCTACAATTTCGAATGGCTCAGCTGTTCGCCCAGGTGGCGCGACTACTATCTCGCCAGCGACCAGCGACCCCATTACGAATACATGAAGACCGTACTCAAGCTGCTCCAGTGGCAGCGGCGACAACGGGGCGACAGCCGCGACCGCTGGGTGCTCAAGTGCCCGCAGCACATCGAGCAGTTGCCCGTGCTCAACGCCGTCTTCCCGGACGCAACCGTGATCTTCACGCATCGCGACCCCGTGGCCGTGATCCAGTCCATCGTCACCATGCAGGGTTACACGCAGCGCATCAACCGCAAGCGGGTGGACCTGCCCGGACTGCTGGACTACTGGAGCAGCCGCATCGAGGCGATGCTGCATGCGTGCGTTCGGGACCGTAGCTCGATCCCGTCCGGCCGGAGCTTCGACTCCCTGTTCCACGAGTTCATGGCCGACCAGTGGGCGACCATGGCAGGCGTCTACGCCACGGCCGGGCTGGAACTGACCGCGGGCGCGCGGGCGGACCTGAGTAGATTCCTTCGGGACCATCCGCGCGGCAGGGAGGGCCGGGTGATCTACGACCTCGCGGGTCAGTTCGGCGTCGAGCCGCAGGCGTTGCGCCGGCGATTCGCGTTCTACTTCGACCGCTTTTCGGTGCAGGCCGAGTCGGCGTAGTCGTCCGATCAGCTGCGCTTGGCGTGCGCCTTGCGCCCAGTCAGCAATGGTGGCCAAGGTCGGACACATTCGCCTGGAGCGAGTTTGGCCATGCGGAGCATGCCCGAGGGGCGAGGGTGATGGATGGCCGTGGGACGACGAAGCGGGCAAGGTAAGCGAGTTTCGATCCCCACCTTCGCTCGAGCGTGAAGCCTGCGGCTCGCGCCTGCGCGACCAACTTCGTCAGTGAGACGAAATCGGGGTCGAGGCACATTTCTCCGACCACAAGTCGGCCATCCCGCTTCAGAACACGGCGAAGTTCACGAAGTGCCGTGTCTGGACTGGGTATCTCGCCGAGGACCGTGACGAGAAAGGCGCCGTCGAACGTGTCGTCTGGATAGGGAAGATCCTGGCCGTCTGCCAGCACTTGCCTCACATTGGACAGTCCGGCGTTGCGAGCCCGATGCGCCAGATCCTCCAGCATGCGCCGCTCAATATCGACCGTCTGGAGAGACCCATCCGGGTTCAGCGCGCGCGCAACTGTCAGTGCGTGGACTCCATCGCCCGAGCCAACCTCGAGGATGCGCTCGCCGGGCCGGGGGGCAAGAGCGCGCAAGAGGCTTTGCGGGGAATGCGGTCCGCGCGGCAAGTGCAGGACCCAGCGCAGTGCGGGCGACATCGGCGCGGGATGCCTCAGACTCGCTCTGCGGGCAATCATCGCCGCACCGACGGCCGCAAGTGCAAGAGCGAGGGCCGAGAGCGGGTGGCCCAGCATCGTGGCGGCGGCGGCCAGGACCAGCCCACCACCCGCAACAAGGAAGCCCCAGTCCTGGATTCTCATCGTCGCAGCGACTACCGCAGGCCGTCCACCGACGGACCCCCTTTGTCGTTGGCGCGCCCGACAGGATTCGAACCTGTGACCCCTGCCTTCGGAGGGCAGTACTCTATCCAACTGAGCTACGGGCGCGTCGCCGGGCCGGGGATGATAGACCGCCGGCGGAAGGCCCGTCCATCCCGGGGGTGGCGCAGCCCGCGGCCGCGCAAGCTATACTTCGCGGCCACTTTCCGCGCCTGCCCAGGGGATCCGCCGTGAGCGCATCGCACGACCGCAAGTTCTTCGACACCTTCATGCTGGTGCTCGGCATCCTCGTGGGTGTCACCGTCGCCCTGATCATCCTTGCGCGCATCATCGCGGCGAACACCTCGGTCGCGTACAAGGCGGATGACCCGGTGTTCGAGCGTCAGGTCGAGGAGCGCATCCGGCCGGTGGCTCGCGTCGCCGTCGCCGGCGCCGACAACTCGGCGCTCGCCCCGCCCACGGCCGCGCCGGCGGCGGGCGCTGCGGCGGGCGCTACGGCCGCCGCCGACCTCAGCGGCGAACAGGTCTACAACCAGGCCTGCGTGGCCTGCCACGGTGCCGGTGTCGCCGGCGCACCGAAGTTCGGTGACAAGGCCGCCTGGGCACCGCGCATAGCGCAGGGCGTCGACACCCTGCACGCCCACGCGCTGCAAGGCTTCCAGGGCAAGTCGGGCTTCATGCCGCCCAAGGGCGGCCGCACGGATTTGAGCGACCAGTCGGTGATGAACGGCGTCGACTACCTGGTGAACGCCGCGAAGTAGTCCGGCGCCGCCGGCTTTCAGTCCTCCGTCTGCCGGAAATCCACGCCGAGCGACCGGAGCTTGCGGTACAGGTGGGTGCGCTCCATGCCCACCCGCTTGGCGAGCTGGCCCACCTTGCCACCACAGAGCTGGAGCTGCTGGGTGAGGTAGGCGCGCTCGAAGTGCTCGCGGGCTTCGCGCAGCGGCAACGCGAGCAGGTCCTGCTTCACGAGCGGCTCATCCGCCGGCGCCTGCGAGGCGATCTCGCGCTCGATCTCGTCCAGGCGGATTTCCTCGGTGCCGCCCTGGATCAGCAACCGGTGCACGAGGTTCTTCAGTTCGCGGATGTTGCCCGGCCATGGGTAGTTGCGCAGCCGGTTCTGCGCCGCGACGCTGAAGCGGCGGAACGGCAGCC
>CAZRKS010000108.1:0-8240 GCA_964600315.1 uncultured Steroidobacteraceae bacterium
CGGGATCAGCCAGCGGCTGCAGGGCTCGATGCCGGACCTGCGCCGCACGATCACCTCGGAGCGCTGCAACCACTGCGACTAGCCGCCCTGCGTGAGCTGCTGCCCGACCGGCGCGAGCCATGTGCACGATTTCGGCAAGGTCGTGCTGGTGGACCACGACAAGTGCATCGGCTGCAAGGCGTGCATCGCAGCCTGCCCGTACGATGCCCGCTTCGTGCATCCCGACGGCTACGCGGACAAGTGCACGTTCTGCATCCACCGCGTCGAGCAGGGCCTCGACCCCGCCTGCGTCTCCGTGTGTCCGACGCACAGCATGTACTTCGGCGACCTCGACGACCCGGACTCGGAAGTGAGCCGGCTGATCGCCTCGCGCCGGCACTTCGTGCTGAAGCCCGATGCCGGCACGCACCCGCGCATCTTCTACCTGGAGTGAGGCGATGCTCGAGCTCGTCACCACCCGCCACAACCCGCTCGTCGACCCGTCCCTGCACATCTGGGGCTGGGAGATCCCCGTCTACCTCTTCCTCGGCGGCTGGGTCGCCGGCTGCATGGTGCTCTCCGGGTGGCTCATGCGCCGGGGACGCCTGCCGGGCCAGAGATCCGTCGCGTACGTGCTGCCGTGGATCGGGATCGGGCTGCTCAGCCTGGGCATGGGCGCCCTGTTCCTCGACCTCGAGCACAGGTTCCACGTCTGGCGGATGTACCTGACCCTGCAGCCGACCTCGCCGATGTCCTGGGGCGGCTGGATCCTGATCCTCGTCTATCCGTTCATGGCGCTCGGCGCGCTCGCGTCCATTCCCCGCGACCTGCTCTCGAGCTGGCCCCGAATCGCGTCGTTCCGGGAACGGCTGCTCGAGCCCGCCAACCTCCGCAGGCTCGGCACCGCCTGCATCGTCGCCGGCGTCGCCCTCGGCATCTACACGGGCATCCTGCTCTCGGGCCTCGGCGCCCGGCCGCTCTGGGCCAGCGCGGTGCTCGGCCCGCTGTTCCTGGTTTCCGGCCTCTCGACGGGTGCCGCCTTCGCGCACCTGATCGCGAAGGATCCGGCCGAGGAGTCGGCGCTGCTCAGGGCCGACGTCGTGTTCCTGGTCGTCGAGCTCGGCCTGATCGCCTTGTTCCTGATCGGCCACCTCACCTCGGACGCGCAGCACGCGAATGCAGCGGCGCTGCTGCTCGGCGGGCCCTACACCGCCGTGTTCTGGGTGTTCGTCGTCGGGCTCGGCATCGCGTTGCCGCTCGCGATGCAGGCGCTCATGGTCGCGCGCCGCATCGGCCACACGGTGCTCGCGCCGCTCATCGTCATGCTCGGCGGACTCGCGCTGCGATTCGTCATCGTTTCCGCGGGTCAGTACAGTCACTGGATTTCGTTCTGAGGCCCGGCCTCGCCCGCTCGGCCACTGGAGGTCAATCGTGTCGGCAACTCCCAGCGATCCTGCCCGCCCGAGACCGGGCGGCGGCTATGCGAACCCGTACCTCGCGGGCATGGGCCTCGGGCTCGTGCTGCTCGGGGCATTCGTCATCATGGGCCGCGGCCTCGGTGCTTCGGGCGCGTTCAGCTCGACGATGGCTTGGCTCGTGAACCTCGTCGCCCCGGCGCACGCCCAGGCCAACGAATATTTCCAGGGCTACCTCGGTGACGGCAGCACGCACCCGCTCAAGGCGTGGCTCGTGTTCGAGGTGATCGGCGTCATGACGGGCGCGCTCCTCTCGGGGCTCCTGGCGGGCCGCGTGCGCTTCACCGTCGAGAAGGGGCCACACGCGAGGACGGCTTACCGGCTGGCGTGCGCCTTCCTCGGCGGCATGGTGATGGCATTCGGCGCGCACCTCGCGCGCGGCTGCACCAGCGGCCAGGCCCTCACCGGCGGAGCGCTGCTCAACGTCGGCAGCTGGGCGTTCATGATCATGGTGTTCGTCGGCGGCTACGCGGCCGCCTGGTTCATGCGGTGGCAATGGCGATGATGACACCCCTCTACAAGTACGGATTCTTCGGCGACGAAGTGTCGCTCATCGTGGCCGTCCTGCTCGGCGTCGGCTTCGGCTTCTGCCTCGAGCGGGCCGGGTTCGGCAGCGCACGCAAGCTCGCGGCGCAGTTCTACCTGTACGACATGTCGGTGTTCAAGGTGATGTTCACGGCGATCGTGACCGCGCTGCTCGGCGTCACCTACCTCGGCTGGATCGGCTGGCTCGACCTCTCGCAGGTGTACCTCGTGCCGACCTTCCTCGGTCCGCAGATCGTGGGCGGGCTGGTGCTGGGCGTCGGCTTCGTGGTCGGCGGCTACTGCCCGGGGACCTCCGCCGCGGCGGTGGCGACCGGCCGCGTCGACGGCCTGCTGTACGCGCTCGGCATCTTCGCGGGCACGCTCGCTTACGCCGAGGTCTACCCGTCGATCAAGGGCTTCGTGAACGCCGATGCCATGGGGCAGGTGACGCTGCCGCAGGTGCTCGACCTCCCGTGGGGCGCGCTCGTCTTCGCGGTCGTGCTCATGGCCGTGGTGGGATTCTGGGCCGCGACCCGGATCGAGCAGTGGGTCGGAGGCCGGCCATGAAGGGGTCCTCGTTCACGCTGAACCAGAAGCTGGCGGCGGTCGCCGTCGCGCTCGGCGCCGTCGCGCTCTTCGCTGAGCCCCGGCGGGGCCCGGTCGTGACGCTCGACACGCGCGAGCTCGCCGCGATCGTCGAGAAGGAAGTCGACCACGTCACGCCCGCGGAGCTCGCGGCCTGGATCATCGAGGACCGCGCGGACTACCGGCTGCTCGACCTGCGCAGCGAGCAGGAATACGCCGCCTACCACATTCCCACGGCCGAAAACCTGCCGCTGACCGCGCTCGCCGACTTTGCGCCCGCCCCGGGCGAGAAGATCGTCCTGTACTCCGAGGGCGGCATCCATGCGGCACAGGCCTGGATGCTGCTGCGCGCCCGCGGCTACACGAGCGTCTACACGGTGCTCCTCGGGCTCGACGGCTGGAAGGACGACGTGCTGTTCCCTGTGCTGCCCGCGGAGGCGGACGCGCAGCAGCGCGCGCGCTTCGAAAAGGCCGCTGCCGTCGCGAAATTCTTCGGCGGGCAGCCGCGCCTGGCGAGCGCAGCGGCGGGTGCTGAAGCGCCGGCTGTGGCGTTGCCGGCCGCGCCGGAGATGCCCAGGCTCGCCCCGCCTGCCGGCGGGCGCGCGACACCGTCTGCCACGCCGAAGAAGAAGAAGGAGGGCTGCTGAACCGGAGGCTGGCGCGCGCGGCCCGCCTCAGTCGGCGACGCCGTACTCGCGGGTCAGGTACTCGACGAGGCGCTTCTGATCGTCTTCGCTGACCGGCGCGCCCATCACCGCGACCATCTTGTGCACCTCGGCTTCCCAGCCGGCGCGCTTCATGAACCTCGAGTTCATCTGCACGTAGTCGAGGCTATGGCAGCCGCTGCAGTTGGCGAGCACGGTCGTGGCCTCGGGCCCGTCCTTCAGGTGGACTTGAGTTTCGTCCGCGCCGGCGGCGGCACAGGCGAACGTGACCGCGAGCGCGAGCGCGAGGGATCGTGTCTTCATGGCGTCCCCTCTCAGGCGGCCTCGACGGTGAGCCGCTGCACCACGTTGTTGTTGTAGCCGGGCGGATTGAAGATCAGCTGATCGACCTGCGTCGAGCCGAGACCGTTCGTCGCCCGCGCCGAGATCGTGTAGCGCCCTTTCGACGGCGCGAAGACGTGCTGCCACGGCCGGAACGAGAACCGTCCCGAATCCGCGCCGAGTTCCGCCGGCTGCCAGGAACGCCCGCCGTCCACCGAGACGTCGACGGAACGGATGCCGTAGCCCGCATCCCAGGCGATCCCCTTGATCGCGAGGGGCGAACCGGCCTTGATCCGCTGCCCGTCGACGACGCTGGTGATGAGCGAATTCACGACGATCTCGGTGATCGGCGTGTTCTCCGCCGTCTCCTGCGACGTGAAGCGGTCCACCGTGGCGAACTTGCCCTTCGGAATGCGGTAGGCCTTGGCCATCCAGTAATTCGCGACCGGCTGGGCGAGCGCGCGGATGCTCACCACCTTCTTCATCCAGTAGGTCGCGGTCCAGCCCGGCACGACGATGCGCGCCGGAGCGCCGTTCCAGTGGGGCAGCGGCTCGCCGTTCATCTGCCAGGCGACGATCACGTTCTCGTCCATCGCCTTCCAGGCGGGGATGCTCTTCACGAAATCGGGCGTGGCGTCGAGCGCCGGACGGTCGGCGCCCTCGAAGGCGATCTCGACCGCATCCTTCGCGAGACCCGCCTTCGCGAGCAGGTCCTTGAGGCGCACGCCCTTCCAGCGCGCATTGCCCATCGCTCCGTACCCCCACTGGACGCCGGGCACGTGCGGATCCGAGAGCCCGCGCCGGTTGCCCGAGCACTGGCACACGGCGACGACCTCGACCTGCTCGAAGTCGCGCTGCAGCTGCTCGAACGTGACTTCGAAAGGCTGCGTGGCCGCGTCGCCGCCGAGGCTGAGCCGCCACTCGCGCGGATCGATCTCGGGAATGGAGGCGAGGTGCCAGCGCACGAAGAAGCGGTCGTTGGGCGTGATCACGTCGCCGAACTGCGCGACGGGCGTCTCGAAGTTCGGCGGGCGGAACGCGCGCTTGATGAGCGGCTGCTTGCCGGGGAGCGCGAACATCTCCTCGCTCTCGATCGTCCCGGAAGGCAGCCCGGCCGCGAGCACCGAGCGGGGCAGCAGCAGCTGGCTGCCGGCCAGCGCCACGCTGCCCGCCATCCCGCGAACGAAGGAACGTCTGTCCATGGCGGTCTCCCCCGCTGTCCGCCGATCAGTCGCGATTCAATATAGCGTCTTGATCAGCAGCGTGCTCACGATTCCCACGATCAGCGCCGACACGAGCCCGAGGCCGAGCGGCTTCAGTCCGATGGTGCGGATGCCCTTGATGCTGGTGCCGAGTCCGACCCCGGCCATCGCGATGCCGAGACAGTAGGACGTGACGTGGCTCGCGAGCTTGATGAAGCCATGCCACTGGTCGGGCGTCAGCAGGCCGAAGGGACGGTCGCCGAGGTCGCCGATCGAGCGCAGCGCGCTCATGCAGGCGAAGCCCACGACGAAGAGCGGCACCATGGTCCACCACGGCGGCGGCTCCGTGCCCTCGGACGAGCGCCGGTGATAGAGGATCGACATGAGCGGGATGACGACGAGCATCGAGAGATTGCGCTCGAGCTTGGTCACCGTCGCCACGTTCAGTGCCTCGGGCGCGCGGTAATAGTCCTGGTACACCATGCCGGCGCCGGCGACCTGCGAGGTGTCGTGCACCGACGAGCCGAGGAAGAGCCCCGCCTGGAACGCGTCGCCCGCGAACAGCCAGTGCGCCACGAACGGGTACACGAGCATCGCGAACAGCCCGAAGACCGTGATGCAGGCGACCGCGTAGCTCGTCTCCTCCTTCTGCGCGGCGATCGTCGGCGAGACCGCCACGATGGCCGTGTTGCCGCAGATGCCGGTGCCGACCGCGATCAGCGTGCCGAGCCGGTCCGGCAGCCCGAGCCGCCGGCCGAGGAAGGTCACGAGCAGGATCGCCACGGGAATCGTCACCAGGATCACCGGCAGCGACTTGAGCCCGATGGTGCCGACCTCGACGATGCTCAGCTTCAGGCCGAGCAGCACGATGCCGAACCGGAGCACCCGCTTCACGGCGAAATCGATGCCCGGTTTCAGCGCGGCGGGCAGCGCCAGCAGGTTGCCGAGCGCGAGCCCGAGCAGGATCGCGACCATGATGCCGCTGATGGCCCCGGCCCCGAGACCGAGCGCGTGCGCGATCGAGTCGGCCAGGTACACGCCGACGACGGCGAGCGCGAGTGCGAGCAGGAACCCCGGCAGGACCTTCATCGTTATTCGTCCGTCCTCGATGTGGCGAGGCGGCCCGAACGACCGCCTCGCCTCCTCATCCTCCCCGGATCCGGCCTACCGTGCCGGGCCGGCGCTTCAACGCCTCCAGCTGTAGCTCACCTCGAATTCCAGCTGGTACATCTTGAACTCGACCGACTGCGTCGGATCGAAGTTCTGCGGGCCTTTCACCTTGTTTTCCGGCGCAAACATGAACGAGAAGTTCAACTCGTTGCCGCTCGACTGCGTGTTGGTGAAGCCGAGCGTCCAGTGCTGCTCCATCACGCCCGGCGCCAGGATGTTGAAGGTCATCTGGTCGTTCGGGATGGGCTGGTCGGCGAAGCTGAAGCCTCCGCGCCAGGTCCACTGGTCCGAATACTTCCAGGACGCGCCGAACTTGTAGACGGTCATGTCGTCCCAGCCGAAGCCGGCGCCGCGCGAGCCGCCGAGGCAGTACTCGACGTCATGGTCGAAGTTCGAGAAGTTCTGCGACAGGATCGGGCACTTGAACAGGTTCTGGATGCCGTTGCCGACCGCATCGACCTCGCTGTAGTCGATGCCCTGGACGTCGAACATGAGCGCCCAGGCGTCGTTCGGCTTGAACGAGATGCCCGCAGTCCAGGTGGCCGGCATGTCGAAGCCGCCGCCCTGCGCGAACAGGTCCTTGTAGTCCCCGAGCTTCGACATCGACATCTTGGTCGTGTACGCCGCGGCGAACCCGAACTGGTCGACCGGGTGCCACTGGAAGCCGAGCGACGCGCCGTAGCCGTAGGACATATCGTGGCCGTTGCCCGAGAGGTTCTCCGGCATCTGCGCCGAACCGGTCAGCGGGTTGTAGGTCGAGACGAACGTCTTGGTGAAGGGCGCGAACCTGCTCAGGCCGCGGGCCTGGAAGCGCTGGATGGCGAAGATGCCCGACGCACCGGCGGAGAACGTGTCGCCGAGCTTGCGCGCGTAGCTCAGGTTCAGGAAGCCCTGCATCAGGTCCACGCCCGCGGTGCCGCCGCCGTAGGTGCCTTCGAACGTCTGCGGCACCGAGTGTCCGAAGGTGGGGTCGTATGTCGCCGTGCCGCCGACCCATTCCGTGTTCATTCCGCCGCGTCCGTAGAAGGCGGCCGCGAGGAAATCGACGTCGCTCAGCTTCCAGTTCATCGCCACGTTCGGGATGAGGAACCACTCGTTCTCGCTCGACAGGTCGTTCGGCCCGATCGTATACGCGCAGCCCTGCGGCGAGCAGCCGCCGTTCGCGAGGCTCGGCGAGGTCTTGTAGTCGCGGAACGGCATGAAGAGCCCGAGGCCCACGTCGATGCTCTCGGGCAGGTAGGCGATGGCGGAGGGATTGGTCGCCAGGGCGAGGATCTCCTCGGGATTCGCGCTGCCGGCGCCTGCCTGCGCCTTGTTCTTGGTGCCCGTGCCGTGCGTGTAGTAGCCGTTGGTGGCCGAGGCGGAGCCGGCCGCGAGTGCCAGCGTGACGGCGAGGCCGAGGATCGTGAGATTCCGGTAAGTGCTCATGCAAACCCCCAATGGACCGCGTGCGCGGCCGCAATGACAAATTAGCTAATTCTAAATTTTCGGCCCTTCGCGGCGCGGTCACAACACGGATTTTCCGCTACCCCGAGGGCGGCACGCGCGGCGTGTCGCGTCGCGGCAACGGATTGCCCGTGGCTGGCCCTTCAGGCCTTGCGCTTCAGCACGAAGCGGAACACGTTGCCCTCGGTGGTCGACTCGAGGAGCTCGTGCCCGGTCGTGCGCGAGAACGCCTGGAAGTCCTTGACCGCGCCCGGGTCGGTTGCGAGCACTTCGAGCGTGCCGCCGGGCGGCAGCGCCGTCAGGGCCTTCTTCGCCTTGAGGATGGGCAGCGGGCAGTTGAGGCCCTTTGCGTCGAGTGTCTGGTCAGCCATGCGTGTGATCCCTGCCGTCAGTGTAGGTTGAGGCTCAGATGAACAGGTTGATCTCGGACTGGGTGGCGACCTCGATGTAGCTGGCCGCGCCGCCGATCTCGATGCCGTCGATCATGTCTTCCTTCTTGTACTCGAAGAGGTCCATGGTCATCTGGCAGGCGATCATGCGCACGCCGGACTCGACCGCGAGCGAGCGCAGCTCGGGAATGCTGGCCACGCCCTTCTTCTTCATCATGTTCTTCATCATCGCCGTGGCACCGGCATCGACGCCCGGGATCATCGACAGGAGGTTCGGCATGCCCATGTGGCCGCCCGCCATCGGCATCTTCATCGCCGGGTTGCCGAGCGGCGACATCTTGAGGTCGAGGTCCTTCAGCAGCAGCGGCAGGCCGTAGAACGTGAAGAAGAGCGTCACGTCGAGGCCCATGGCCGCAGCCGTCGTGGAGAGGATGAACGGCGGGTACGCCCAGTCGAGCGTGCCCTTGGTGACGATGATGGACA
>CAZRKS010000109.1:0-8184 GCA_964600315.1 uncultured Steroidobacteraceae bacterium
CGTGCAGCATGATGTACTTGCTCTCGCGGACCTGTTGCACGCCGTCGATGCGCATCAGCAGCCGGCGCACCCAGTCGGCCTTCTCGTCGGGCAGCGGCACCGGCGTGCGGATCAGCGCAGCCTCGCTCTCGAGGACGGTGGCGACCTCGCGCAGGTGATTGGCGTTCAGGGTCGAGCCGGTCGAGACGAGGTCGCAGATCAGGTCGGCGCGGCCGAGGCGCGGCGCGATCTCCACGGCGCCCGACAGGGTGACGATCTCCGCCTCGATCGAGTTCTCGCGCAGGAAGCGGGCGAGGGTGTGCGGATAGGTCGTGGCGATGCGCCGCCCGGCGACGCTCGCGAGGCCGTCGTAGCGGAACTCGTCGGGGACGGCGAGCGAGAGCCGGCAGCGGCCGAAGTCGAGGCGCTGGATCATCTCGAAGCGCGCCTGTCCGCCGCGTGCGGTCATCGCGAGCCGCTTCTCCTCGATGACGTTCAGGCCGACGAGCCCGAGATCGCAGACGTCCTCCTGGACGAGGTCGGGGATGTCGTCGTCGCGCACGAACAGCACGTCGAGCGGCATGTTCTCGCCGTAGCACATCAGCTGGTCCTTGCCGCGGCTGTACTTGAGGCCGCAGCGCGCCAGCAGGTCGAGCGAGTGGTCGGTGAGCCGGCCGGACTTCTGGACCGCGATGCGCAGACGCTGGCTGCGTTCCATGTCAGCGCTCCGCCAGCCGCCGCGCCGCGAGGGCGTAGCCGCCGTTGCCGTCACCGAGGTAGCGCGCGACCCGCCCGATGGTGGTCACGCTCACGCCGCTCAGACGGTGGATCTCGCGATAGGGGATGCCCTGCTGCAGCAGGCCGACCACGCTCCAGCGGTCGGCCAGCGCCTGCAGTTCGGCGGGCGTGCAGAGGTCGCGGAAGAAGTCGCGGCACTCGTCGACCGACTCGAGCGTGAGCACGGCCTGGAACAGCGCCCGCTCGGCCGCCGCTTCCTGGCGCTGGGAGATGCCTCTGTGGTTCTTCACGAATGATCCAATGTATTAGCGTGATAGTACGTTAATGCATTTTGCCGTGCCGTGCAAGCCCGCGCGCCTTGACGCTCCGTGGGGCGGGCCCCTACACTCCGCCCGCTCATCGAGACCGGCTGAGGGACTGGCCCTTTGAAGCCGGGGCAACCGTCGGGCCCAGCCCGCCCGAAAAGGTGCCAACTCCACGGGGACGCGGTCCGCCGACAGATGAGTTGCCGCGAAGCTGCCCTGGCCACGGCCGGGGGTGCGGGGCGTGGCAACCTGCGCGTGCGCATCCCGGAGTCTCGAGTCGAGGCGTTGTCGCGGCCCTGCGGGGCCGCGCGGAGTCCGCGCGCACGATGTCGTCGAAGGCCGAAGCCGAAGCTGCCGAACCCACGCCGGGCCTGCCCGCGGGCTACGAGTGCCGGGCGGCCGTGCTGCGCCTCGACGGGCCGTTTCCGCTGCATTTCGGAGGCTGCCTGCCTCGGGTCGACGTCGCATTCCGGCTCGCCGGGGCGCAAGGCGCGCCGGTGGTGGCCGCGCTCGGCGGGATCTCCGCCGGGCGGCAGGTCTTCGGCCTGCCGGGAGAGCCGGCCGGCTGGTGGGACGAGGTGATCGGGCCGGGTCGCGCACTCGACACCAACCGCTACCGGGTGCTCGGGATCGACTTTCTCGGCGGCAGCCACGCCACGACCGGGCCGGCCCCGGGTGCGACCTTCCCGAGCGTGAGCGCCTTCGACCAGGCGACGATGCTCGTGCGCCTGATGGACGAACTCGGCATCGAGCGCCTGCACGGCAGCATCGGGGCCTCGTACGGCGGCATGGTGACGCTGGCGCTGGCGCAGACGCAGGCCGCTCGGCTGCGGCAGGCGGTCGTGATCAGCGCTGCGCACCGCACGCACCCGATGTCCACCGCCTGGCGCAGCGTCCAGCGCAACATGGTGCGCTACGCGCTGAGCCACGGGGAGGGTGCGCGGGGACTCGTGCTCGCGCGCGCGCTGGCCATGGCAACCTACCGTTCCGCGCGTGAATTCGAGGAGCGCTTCGCCGGCGAGGCCGAGCGCACGTCCGCCGGTTTCCGCTTCCCGGTCGAAACCTATCTTCTGGCGCGCGGCGAAAGCTATGCGGCGCACTACCGTCCCGAGGCGTTCGTCTGCCTGTCCGAGTCGATCGACCTGCACCGGGTCGAGCCGGAAGCCATCCTCGTGCCGACCACCCTGGTCGCGGTGGTCGAGGACCAGCTGGTGCCGCTCGCCGACGTGCGTCAGCTCCGCGACCGGCTGGGCGGTAACTGCCGCCTGGCCGAGATCCGTTCCCTGTACGGCCACGATGCCTTCCTGAAGGAGACCGAGGTGCTGCGCGACGTCTTTGCGCAGGCCCTGGACTGACCATGAGCAACGAAACGACCCTGAAGACCCGCACCGTGCGCGCCGCGCTCGAGACCGACACGCAGCACGGCGCCGTGGTGCCCCCCATTCACCTGACCTCGACGTTCGCTTTCAGCGGCTTCGGCCAGAAGCGCACCTACGACTACTCGCGCTCCGGCAACCCGACCCGCGACGCGCTCGCGGGCGCACTCGCCGAACTGGAGGGCGGGGCGGGGGCCGTGGTCACCGCGTCGGGGATGGCGGCCGTGTCGCTGGTGACGCAACTCTTCCGCCCCGGGCAGGTCGCCGTCGTGCCGCACGACTGCTACGGGGGAACCTATCGGCTGTTCAACGCACTGCGCGAGCGCCAGTCGCTCGACGTGCGCTTCGTCGACTTTCAGGACGCGGCGGCGCTCGGCGCGGCCCTCGAGGCACGGCCGGCGCTCGTCTGGATCGAGACGCCGAGCAACCCGCTGCTCCGCATCGTCGACATCGCGAAGGTCGCGACGGCGGCGCGCGCGGCCGGTGCGCTGGTCGTGGCCGACAACACGTTCCTTTCGCCCGTGTGGCAGCGGCCGATCGCACTCGGCGTCGACGCTGTCGTGCACTCGACCACCAAGTACCTGAACGGGCACAGCGACGTGGTCGGCGGCGCGGTCATCGCCGCGACGGCCGAGCTGCACGAACGGTTCGCGTGGTGGGGCAACTGCACGGGGGTCACTGGCGCGCCGTTCGACAGCTATCTCGCGCTGCGCGGCCTGCGCACGCTGCACGCGCGCATGCGCGCCCACGGCGAAAGCACGCAGCAGGTGGTGGAACTGCTCACGAGGCACCCCGCGGTGCGGCGCGTGCACTATCCGGGGCTCGAGGCGCATCCGGGTCACGCGATTGCCCGGGCGCAGCAGAGCGGCTACGGTGCGATGGCGAGCTTCGAACTCGAGGGATCGATCGACAACGTCAAGGCCCTGCTCGGCGCGCTGAGACTCTTCTCGCTCGCCGAGTCGCTCGGCGGCGTCGAGAGTCTCGTCGCGCACCCGGCGAGCATGACGCACGCGGCGATGGATCCCGCGGCTCGCGAGCGCGCCGGCATCTCCGACACGCTGCTCAGGTTGTCGATCGGCATCGAGGAGGGCGCCGACCTCGTCGCCGACCTCGGGCAAGCGCTCGACGCCGCGCGACGCGTCGGTTGAACGCGCGCGTGGCGCGCCGCGGGACGTGATCTGAAAAAAGAAAGGCCGGCAGTGATGCCGGCCTTTCGAGACAGGACCCGAGTTGCCTCAGTCCGTGAGGCAAAGACTAACCCGACTCAAGCCCTTCTCACTCGACGTGCTAACCAACCACGGAACAGGAGAGCGGGAAGATCACGCGATCGCCCGCGGACGCGCAGTATAGCGCCGGAAATCGGGGGGGTGTACAGGCTTTTTCGGATGTGGGACAGGGGCTCCAGACCCCTGCCGCACGCTTTGTGCAGTCTCTCTTGAGAATTACGTAACTTATTGATTTATAACACTATCAGCTCGGGCGTCGAAGGCGATCAATGACGGCGTCGGCGGCGGCCCGGCTGCCGACCGCGGCCACGCCTGGCCGGGCCACATCGGCAGTCAGGGTCCCGTCCGCAACTGCGGTCTCCACGGCGCGCTCCACGGACTGCGCCTCTGCGGGCAGCCCGAGGGAATGCCGCAGCAGGAGGGCGGCGCTCAGGATGGTGCCGTAGGGGTTGGCGACGCCGCGGCCGGCGATGTCGGGCGCGGAGCCGTGGATCGGCTCGTAAATGCCCATCGTGCCGTCACCGAGCGACGCCGACGGCAGGAGCCCCAGCGAGCCCGCGAGCATCGACGCCTCGTCGGTGAGGATGTCGCCGAACATGTTCTCGGTGAGCAGCACGTCGAACGACGCCGGCCGGCGCAGCAAGTGCATGGCCGCCGCGTCCACCAGCATGTGCTCGAGTTCGACGTCCGGGAATTCCTCGCGAATCACGCGCTCGACCACAGATCGCCAGAGGCGCGAGGTTTCGAGCACGTTGGCCTTGTCGACCGAGGTGATGCGGCGCCGTCGCCCGAGCGCGATGCGGGCGGCGGTGCGCGTGACGCGCTCGACCTCCTCGGTCGTGTAGCTGCACACGTCCTCGGCTTCGTGCGCCGTCCGGCTCTTGCGCCCGAAATAGATGCCGCCGGTCAGTTCGCGCACGACCATGATGTCGCAGCCGGAGATGATTTCCGCCTTGAGCGGCGAGGCGTCCAGCAAGGCCGCCATCGGCTTCACCGGACGCAGGTTTGCGAACAGCCCGAGCGTGCGGCGCAGTTCGAGCAGGCCCTGCTCGGGCCGGACGCGCGCGTTCGGGTCGGACCACTGCGGGCCGCCGACGGCGCCGAGCAGCACCGCGTCGCTGCTGCGGCAGGCGTCGATGGTGCGCGGCGGGAGCGGCGAGCCGGTGGCGTCGATCGCCGCGCCGCCCAGGAGGGCCTCGGTGAACTGCCATTCGTGGCCGAACAGCGTTCCGACCGCCTGCAGCACGCGCACCGCCTCGGCCGCCACCTCCGGTCCGATGCCGTCGCCGCCCAGGACCGTGATCCGCGCCTTCATGGCCGGCCCGCCTCGTAGGCTGCGATCGCGTCGGATTGGCCGAGCAGGAAGCCGAGCTCGTCGACCCCGTTCAGGAGGCAGTAGCGCGCGAACCGCTCGATCGGGAAGGCGACTTCGCGGCCGTCCGGCAGCCGGACGGTGGACGAGGTGAGGTCGATCTCGAGCGCGGCTCCCGGGTGGCCGATCAGCCAGTCGTGGGTCGCCTCGTCGACGACCACCGGCACGAGCCCGTTTTTCAGGCTGTTGCTGCGGAAGATGTCGGCGATCTCCGTGCTCACGACCGCGCGGAACCCGTAGTCGAGCAGTGCCCAGGGCGCGTGCTCGCGCGAGGAGCCGCAGCCGATGTTGCGGCCGGCGACGAGGATCTCGCAGCCGCGGGCTTCGGGGCGGTTCAGCACGAACTCCGGCCGCGGCGTGCCGTCAGGGGCATTGCGCAGGTCCGCAAAGAGCGCGCTGCCGAGGCCCTCGCGAGTGGTCGTCGTGAGGAAACGGGCGGGAATGATCTGGTCGGTGTCGATGTTCGTGGACGGCATGACGACCGTCCGCGAGCGGATCACTGTGATCGGGTCCATGGGGCCTCAGTGAATGAATTCGCGCGGATCGGCGATGCGGCCGCGCACCGCGGCGGCGGCGGCGGTGGCCGGGCTCGCGAGCAGGGTGCGCGCGCCGGCGCCCTGGCGTCCCTCGAAATTGCGGTTGCTGGTGCTCACGCAGTAGAGGCCGGCGTCCACCGTGTCGCCGTTCATGCCGAGGCACATGGAGCACCCCGACTCGCGCCACTCGGCGCCCGCGTCCACGAACACCTGAGCGAGCCCGCGCGCCTCGGCCTCGCGCTTGATCTGCTGCGAGCCGGGCACGACCAGTGCGCGCACGCCGGGTGCCACCTTGCGCCCGCGCAGCACGCGTGCCGCGACCTCGAGGTCGGACAGGCGCGCGTTCGTGCAGCTGCCGATGAAGACGACCTGGACCGGCTTGTCGCGCAGCGCTTCACCGGGCTGCAGGCCCATGTAGGCGAGCGCGCGGGCAAACACCGCATCGCCCGGCCGCTCGGGCACGCGTCCCGTGACCGGCGCGACCATGCCGGGATTCGTCCCGTAGGTGATCATCGGCTCGACGGCGCCCGCGTCGAGCTGCACGGTGCGGTCGAACGTCGCGCCGGCGTCAGAGCGCAGCGTGCGCCAGTCCGCGACCGCGCGCTCCCAGGCTTCGCCCTGCGGGGCGCGCGGCCGTCCCTGCAGGTAGGCGAACGTGGTGTCGTCCGGCGCGACCATGCCGGCGCGCGCGCCGGCCTCGATCGACATGTTGCAGAGGGTCATGCGCTCGTCCATCGAGAGCGCCGCGATGGCCGGGCCGCGGAACTCCATCACGTGGCCGGTGCCGCCGTTCACGCCGATGCGCCCGATGATGGCGAGCACGAGGTCCTTGGCGGCGACGCCGGGGCCGAGCCGTCCCGTGACCTCGATGGCGAGCGTGTGCGGCTTGCGCTGCAGCAGGCACTGGGTCGCGAGCACGTAGCCCACCTCCGTCGTGCCGATGCCGAACGCGAGCGCGCCGAACGCGCCGTGCGTGCTGGTGTGGCTGTCGCCGCAGACGATGGTCTTGCCGGGCTGCGTGGCGCCGAGCTCCGGGCCGATGATGTGCACGATGCCGCGCCGGTCGTCGCGCAGGCCGATCAGGTCGAGCCCGAACTCGGCACAGTTGCGCTCGAGCTGGCGCACCTGGTTCGCCGCCGACTCGAGCGTGATCGGCGCGCCGCCGAAGATCTGCGCGGTGTCGGTCGGCGTCGAGTGATCCATCGTGACCAGCGTGCGGTCCGGGCGCCGCACCCGCAGGCCGCGATTGCGCAGCACAGAGAAGGCCTGCGGCGACGTGACCTCGTGGGTGAGGTGCAGGTCGATGTACAGCACGGCGGGCGTGTCGGGCGTCTCCGGCACGACCTCGTGCCGTTCCCAGACCTTCTGGAACAGGGTCTTGGCAGTCATTGTCTTGGCGGTGTCCGTCCCGGGCTCAGAGACTGGAGGCGGCGGCTTCCGCCTCCGGATTGCGGCGCTCGAGGCGGGCGGTGGTCGCCCGCGTGGATTCGATGCGGTTCACCACCTCGAGGAAGGCGCGCACGCCGGACTCGACGATGTCGGTGGTCACGCTCGTGCCGCGATAGGAGCGGCCGTTGAACTCGACCGTGACCACGGCCTCGCCCTGGGCGTCCTCGCCCATCGAGACGCTGCGCACCTCGAACTTGCGCAGCGTGACCGGCACGCCGGTCACCGCCTCGACGGCCTTGAACGCGGCGTCCACGGGGCCGTCGCCGGTCGCTTCCTGCACGAGCAGGCGGCCGTCGCTGTGGCGCAGCCCGACGCGCGCCGAGGCGGTGCCCGCCGAGTCGCTCACCGCATGCAGGCTCTCGAGGTGCCACGGGCCGCTCGCGCCGAACTCGGCCTTGAGCACCAGCGCCTCGATGTCGCCGTCGAACAGTTCCTTCTTCTTGTCGGCGAGCGCCTTGAAGTCCTCGAACACGCGTCCGAGCTCGGCGTCCGAGAGTTCGAAGCCGAGTTCCTTGATGCGGTCGCGGAGCGCGGCGCGGCCGCTGTGCTTGCCGAGCACGAGGTGCGAACGCGACAGGCCCACGTCCTCGGGCCGCATGATCTCGTAGGTCGAGTGGTGCTTCAGCATGCCGTGCTGGTGGATGCCGGACTCGTGCGCGAAGGCGTTCTCGCCGACCACTGCCTTGTTGCGCGGGATCGTCATGCCGGTGATGCTCGACAGCAGGCGACTGGTCGGGAACAGCCGCTTCGTGTCGATGCCGGTGCGGAAGCCGAGCAGCGCCTCGCGGGTGCGCATCGCCATCACGACTTCCTCGAGCGAGGCGTTGCCGGCCCGCTCGCCGATGCCGTTGATCGTGCACTCGATTTGCCGGGCGCCGGCCCGGACGGCGGCGAGGCTGTTCGCCACGGCCATGCCGAGGTCGTTGTGGCAATGGACGCTGAAGGTCACGCCCTCCGCGCCGCGCACGTTCTTCTTGAGGAAGTCGAAGACCTCGTGGAATTCCTCGGGGACGGTGTAGCCGACGGTGTCCGGCACGTTGATCGTGGTCGCGCCGGCCTCGATCACCGCCTCGACCACCTCGCGCAGGAACTCGAGTTCGGTGCGCGAGGCGTCCTCCGGCGAAAACTCGACGTCGGCGCAGAGGCTGCGCGCGTACTTCACGCCTTCCACGGCCGTGTGGATGATCTGCTCCTTGGCCATGT
>CAZRKS010000110.1:0-8160 GCA_964600315.1 uncultured Steroidobacteraceae bacterium
TGCTCGGCCCCCGACACCGGCAACATGGAAGTGCTGGTGCGCTACGGCAACGAGGAGCAAAAGCGGGAATGGCTCGTGCCGCTCGTCGAGGGACGCATCCGCTCCGGCTTCGCGATGACCGAGCCGGCTGTGGCCTCCTCCGACGCGACGAACATCGAGGCGAGCATCGTGCGCGACGGCGATCACTACGTGGTGAACGGCCGCAAGTGGTGGACGTCGGGCGCCGGCGATCCGCGCTGCCGCATCCTGGTGTTCATGGGCAAGACCGATCCTGAGAACCCGAGCGTGCACCGGCAGCAGTCCATGGTGCTCGTGCCGATGGATTTGCCCGGCGTGCGCGTGGTGCGCAACGTCCCGGTGTTCGGCTACGACGATGCGCCGCACGGACACTCGGAAGTGGATTTCGACAACGTGCGCGTGCCCGTTGGCAACCTGCTGCTCGGCGAGGGGCGGGGATTCGAGATCGCGCAGGGCCGGCTCGGTCCGGGTCGCATCCACCACTGCATGCGCCTGATCGGTGCGGCCGAGCGTGCGCTCGAGGCCATGTGCCGGCGTGCGCTGACGCGCGTCGCCTTTCACCGGCGGCTCGCGGAGCAAGGCGTGTGGCGCGAGCGGATCGCGGAGGCGCGGCTCAAGATCGACCAGGCGCGGCTGCTCGTGCTGCAGGCGGCCTGGAAGATGGACGTCGCGGGCAACAAGGCCGCCCAGAAGGAGATCGCGATGATCAAGGTGGTGGCGCCGAACGTCGCCTGCCAGGTCATCGACCAGGCGATCCAGTTGTTCGGCGGGGCGGGCGTCTCGGACGACTTCGGGCTCGGCTGGGCCTACGCCGGCTCGCGCACGCTGCGCATCGCCGACGGCCCGGACGAAGTGCACCGCAATCACATCGCGAAGATGGAGCTCGGGCGCTACCTGACGCCGGGGACCAAGTGAAACTCGACGGCAGGATCGCCCTCGTCACGGGCGCCGGACGGGGCATCGGGCGGGCGTTGTGTCGCGAGTTCCGACGGCGTGGCGCGGCCGGGATCGTCGTGGCGGACCTCGACGGCGCCGCGGCGGACGCGGCGGCGCGCGAGCTGGACGGCCTCGGCCTGCAATGTGACGTGGCCGATCCGACTGCGGTGCGTGCGCTCGTCGATGCGGCGCTCGCACACTACGGCCGAATCGACGTGCTGGTTTCGAACGCCGGCCTCGGCGTGAAGGCGCTCGACCTCGACGATGCGCTCTCGGCCGCCGATGCCGACTGGCAGCGCATGTGGGCGGTGCACGTCATGGCGCACGTGCACGCGTGCCGGGCCGTGGTGCCGGGCATGCTGGCGCGCGGAGCCGGGCATCTCGTGAGCGTCGCCTCCGCGGCAGGGCTCCTGAGCCAGGCCGGCGACACGGCCTACAGCGCGACCAAGCACGCGGCGGTCGGGCTCGCCGAATCCCTCGCCATCACCTACGGCGATCGCGGCATCGACGTCTCGGTCGTCTGCCCGCAGTACGTCGCGACGGCCATGACGGGCATGGACGAGAAGACGCCCGCCGGCGCCGTGCCAGGCGTGCTGACCGTCGAGCAGGCGGCGGCGACGATCGCGGACGGCATCGAAGCTGGCCGGTTCCTGATCCTCACCCACCCCGAAGTGCTGGGCTTCTTCCAGAACAAGGCCAACGACTACGAGCGCTGGGTTGCGGGCATGCGCCGCGTCCGCGAGCGCTTTCGCTCGGGAGCGCTCCTGCCGGTCGTCAAAGCCTGAGGCGGGCGCGCGGCGCGCAGGCGCCGCCAGGCGGCGAGGCAGTGCCGGACCAGGGGGGCTGCGTCGGGCACGGCCGCGCGGCTCGCGATGACGCCGACGTCGAGACGTCCGTCGTGCGACAGGCAGGTGAAGTTGAGGCCGACCGGATCGGCGAGCATCGACACGGGATACGCCTCGACGAGCCGCGAGCGCCCCAGGTAGCGCGGGCCGTCGATCCCGCCCACGTTCGAGACGGTGTAGTTCACGACCGGACGCGTGTACGGGTCGAGACCGAGCGCATGCGACGCGAGCCAGCTCCCGAACGCGAGCAGCGCGAAGTCGAGCGAGGCTTCCTTCGACATCGAGCGCAGTTCGGCCTTGGCCCGCGCGCTGCTCGCCACGATCTGGCTGATGCGCCGGGCCGGGCCGGCGCGCGGCTCGCCCAGCCGGACGAACAGCGAGGTCGCCTTGGTCGCGGCCTCCGCATCCCCGGGCTCGCGCAGCGAGAGCGGGCACATGGCCACCAGCGGCTCCGCCGCGGGTTCGCCGGCGTCCTGCAGGTAGTGGTGCACGGCTTCGTCCAGGATCGCGAGCAAGGCGTCGTTGACCGTCCCGCCGTGCGCCTTGCCCACCCGGCGCAGATCGGCCAGCGACAGCGAGAAGGTGGCGAAACTGCGGTCCGCGACCACCGGCTGGTTGAGTCGCGTGCGGGGTCCGGCGAACGGGGCATTGCCCTGCGGGACGTCGGGACAGGCGCGCCGCTCGGCCAGCCGCTTCGTGACCGTGGAGTAGAGTTCGCGCAGGACGAGTCCGCGCGCGAGGATCGACTGCAGAGGGCTTCCCGGAGCGGTCGCGTCGGCTGGAGGGGCGGCCGGAGGAGCGGCGTGAAAGCCCGTGCGCAGTGGGCCGGGCGAGGTCGTGAACGTGCTGAAGATGCGCGCCAGCGCAGACTGCCCGTCCCAGCTCACGTGGTGCGACTTGACGTAAAGCGCGAACCGGCCGGACTCGAGTCCGTCGATCAGGTGGATCTCGAACAACGGGCGGCTGCGATCGAGGCGGTCGCGGTGCAGATCCACCACTCGTGCGGACAGGCACGCCGCGTCGCCGGGCGCGGTCAGCGTTTCGTGCAGGACGTGCTCGCGCAGGTCGATGCGCTCGGGCATCCGCCAGCGCGGCAGGCCGAAGGACGTGGTGTCGGGCACGGCGTCGAAGGGCGCCGTGGGCGGTGTCGCGCGATACGCGCGCACGATCTCCCGCGCGGCCGCGGCCGCCGATCGACCCGGCGGCGGCTCGAAGACCAGCAGGACCCCGACGTTGGCCGGCGCCTCGGGCCGGTCGGCCCAGAGAAACACCGCATCGGCGGCCGGGATGGTCTGCGCCATGGCAGCGTGAGTATGCAACATCCGCAACGGCCGCGGAGCATGGGCAATGCTAGACTCGGGCCAGTCGCCGACGACGGCCAGCCGAGAGGACGCCATGCGTCAGTTGCGCGGAGAAGACGCCCGATTCCTGTATGCGGAGTCCGGACACGCGAATTCCAACGTCACCCTGGTCTACATCTACGACCCGTCCACGGCTCCGGGCGGAGCGGTGCGGTTCAAGGGCTTCCTGAAGCACATCGAGAGCCGGCTGCACCTGTCGCCGATCTTCCGGCAGAAGCTGCTGCGCGTGCCGCTCGAACTCGATTACCCGTACTGGATCGAGGACGAGCGCTTCGACCTCGAATATCACGTGCGCCACATCGCGCTGCCCAAGCCCGGCGACTGGCGGCAGTTCTGCATCCAGGCCTCGCGCATCCATGCCCGGCCGCTCGAC
Source organism: uncultured Steroidobacteraceae bacterium (assembly GCA_964600315.1). Taxonomy (GTDB): domain Bacteria; phylum Pseudomonadota; class Gammaproteobacteria; order Steroidobacterales; family Steroidobacteraceae; genus RPQJ01. The sequence continues at coordinate 3,534 of CAZRKS010000110.1, forward strand.
CTCTCGCGGCCGCTCTGGGAGCTGTACCTCGTCGAGGGTCTCGACGCCTTCCTCGACCTGCCGGCCGACAGCTTCGCGATTCTCGCCAAGATCCACCACGCCGCGATCGACGCGCACGGCGGGGCGGAGATCACGACCTTGCTGCACGACACGACGCCACAGCCGCCGACGCGCGAGCCGCCGGAGCCCTGGTTCCCGGCGTCGCCGCCCGGTTCGCTGTCGCTGCTCGCCCGCGCCGCGTTCCACAATGCCGTGCAGCCGCTCATGGTCGCCGCGCCGCTCACGCGCGTGCTGCGCAAGGTCGCGCCGGTCGTGCTCGGCACGCTGCGCGAGGTCTGGCTGCACCCGGAGCGCCTGCCGATCACGCGTTTCAATTCCGAGGTGTCGCCCCACCGCGTGTTCGAGACGCGGCGCTTCAAGATCGACGAGTTCAAGCAGATCCGCGGGCTCGTGCCGGGGTCGACCATCAACGATGCCGTGCTGGCCGTGTGCGGCGGCGCCCTTCGACGCTACCTCAGCACGCACGACGAGTTGCCCGAGCCGAGCCTGATCTCGGTCGCACCGATGTCCATCCGCAACGTCGATGGCGGCGGGGGGTTCGGCGGCCTGACCCTGATGCGCGTGCCGCTCGGCACCGACATCGAGGACCCGGTGCGCCGCCTGCGAGCCGTGCATCACCAGACCGCGAGCAAGGACGAGGTCGAGAAGGCCGTCGGCGCCAAGGAACTCACGGACATCACCAAGCATGCGCCGGCGGCGACGCTGGCGCTGTCGGCCCGGCTGCTCGCGGAGTCGTCCGTGGGCATCGGGCGATCCGCGCCGATGGCCAGTTGCACGATCACGAACGTGCCCGGCCCGTCCATCCCGCTCTACCTGAACGGGGCGCGCATGACGTATTTCTCGGCCATCATGCCGATCGCGGATGGCATGGGCCTCGTCTTCGCGGTGACGAGCTACGACGGCCAGATCATCATCTCGCCGACTTCGTGCCGCGAGCAGATCCCGGACCCGGAGTACTTCGCGCTCTGCATCCGCGAGTCCTTCCAGGAATACCTGGAGATTGCCAACCGGGCTGCGCCGCCGCGGCGCAAGTCGGCGCGCGGGAGCAAGTCGGCGAAGGCCCTGGCCAAGGGCAAGGCCGCGAGCCGGCGGCGCCGCGCGGCCTGAGTCCGCGGGCGGCCGTCAGGCCACTTTCTGCACGACGCTCGAGAGGCGGTCGTAGAGCGAGCCTACGACGCCCTGCGGTCGGAACGGCTCCCAGGCGTCTTCGGGCTGCGACAGCCGGTCGGCGAGCACCCACATCACGAAGGGGTTGAAGCCGAGCCCGAGGTGGCTGCCCGGAACCCAGATGTTCTCGTGCTCTCCGTCGCCGGTGTCGAGTTGCGCCGAACTCGGCGGGACGACGCCGTCGGTCATCGAGAACACGCAGGTCGACGGCACCGGGGGCGGCGCCTTGAGGATCTTGGAGCGCACGTTCGCGACGTGCGCCACGGGGCCCATCGGATGGGCAATGTAGCGGTACAGCGCCTGCACGACGACCGGCACCTTGACCTCGTCCACCGAGAAGCGCATCGGGCTGCCCAGCGACACGACCGAACGTACGCATTCGGGGGCGATGTGCGCGGTGAAGAAGGCGTACACGCCGCCGAGACTCCAGCCGACCACGCTCACCTTGCGGTGGTGACGGTGGTGGAGGAAGCGGACCTTCTGCTCCAGGGCCTGGGCGAACTTGAGCTTGAAGCCGGTGTTCTGGCCGAACCCCCAGGTCTCGACGTGGTAGCCGCGCGACTGCAGGTACATGCGCAGTCCGACCATTGTTGCGTCGCCGGCGGTGAACCCGGGCACCAGCAGCACGGGGTGCCCGTCGCCGCGGGGCAGCGTCTGCAGGCACGGCAGGAAGGCGGGCAGGACCGCGGCCTCGAGCAGCCCGCGTCCCTCGAGCAGGGTGTAGACGGTACGGGGCGGCTTGCCAACTCGGGGCGCACTGGCCATGGGTCCTCGCTCGGTGCCCGGCACCGCATCGTGGATGCACTGCAGCAAGCTTAACCCCGCTTCTATAGCGAGCGATAGCGGATCGCCGCAGGGGCTTTGAGGGGCCGATTGCGGTGGCTACGGCCGACAGGCAAGCTGCGCGCTTTCCCCTGCGGCCCTGGGGCCGAATCGGAGTCGAGATGCGCGCAATGCGAATGAGTGCTGTTACGGCCGCGCTGGCCGTGCTGCTATCCGTCCCGGCCGGAGCGACCGAGCGGGCGACCGTCGCCGACCAGTACAAGTGGAACCTGACCGACCTGTATCCGAACGAGGCGGCCTGGGTTGCGGCCAAGCAGGACCTCGCCACGGCGATCCCGAAGCTCGGCCAGTGGCAGGGCAAGCTCGGTCAGTCGGCCGCCACGCTGCTGGCGGCCATGACGGCCTGGGAAAAGACCAGCCTCGCGGTCGACCGTTTCTACGGCTACGCGAGCCAGCTGAGCGACCAGGACAAGCGCGTGAGCCGCGCCCAGCAGATGCGCCAGGAAGCGACACAGGTGGTGACCGACTTCCAGACCGCCGTGGCGTACCTGCGCCCCGAGATCATCGGCGTCGGGCGCGCGAAGATCGACGCCTTCCTCGCCGCCGAGCCGAAGCTGCGGCCGTACGGCATGTTCTTCGACGACATCCTGCGCTCGGCGCCGCACACGCTGACGGGGAGCGAGGAGAAGATCGTCGCGCGCACCGGCTTGATGGCCGACACCGGCCATGCCGTGCACTCCATGTTCACCGACGCGGAGCTGCCGTTCGGCGAGTTCACCCTCGCGAGCGGCGAGAAGGTCCACCTCGACGCTCCGGCCTACATGAAGTACCGCGGGTCGGCGGTCAAGGCCGACCGGGACGCCGTCTTCAAGGCCTTCTTCTCGCGCTACGGCGAATTCGGCGGCACGCTCGCCACGACCCTGAACGCGCAGGTGCAGGCGCACGTCTTCACGCGCGACGTGCGCAAGTTCCCGACCTCGCTCGCGGCGGCGCTGTTCGCGAACAACATTCCGACGTCGGTCTACACGCAGCTGATCGCCGACGTGCACGCGAACCTGCCCACGCTGCATCGGTACCTGAAGCTGCGCCAGAAGATCATGGGCCTGCCCGAACTCGGCTACGAGGACCTCTATGCGCCGATCGTGGCCAACGTGGACCTGAAGTTCACGCCGGAGGAGGCGAAGAAACTCACGCTCGACTCGTTCGCGCCGCTCGGCCCGGCCTACGTGGCCGCGCTCCGCAAGGGCTACGAGACGGGCTGGGTGGATTTCCTGCCGAACGACGGCAAGCACTCCGGCGCCTACAGCACGGGCGTCTACGACGTGCACCCCTACCAGCTCATGAACTTCAACGGCACCTGGTCCGAAGTCTCGACGCTGGCGCACGAGTCCGGGCACTCGATGCACACCTATCTCTCGAACGCGAGCCAGCCGTACGCCACCTCGAACTACTCGATCTTCGTGGCCGAGGTGGCCTCGACGCTGAACGAGAACCTGCTGTTCCACCACGTGCTCGACCAGACGAAGGACGACGCGACGCGGCTCTACCTGCTGTCGAGCTACCTCGACACGATGCGCACGACGCTCTTCCGGCAGACGCTGTTCGCGGAGTTCGAACTGAAAGTCCACGAGGCGGTGGAGCGCGGCGAACCGCTCACCAAGGACTCGCTCGACGCGCTGTACCTGAAGCTGGTGCGCGAGTACTACGGCTCGGAGCAGGGCGTGGTGAAGGTCGCCGACACCTACGCTTCGGAGTGGGCGTTCATCCCGCACTTCTACTACAACTTCTACGTCTACCAGTACGCGACCAGCATGATCGGCGGCATGACGCTCGCCGAGAACATCATCGGCCGGCCGGCGGTCGCGTCGGGCAAGGCGGCGCAAGGCCGTGACGCGTACCTGCGGCTCCTGTCGAGCGGGTCGTCGAAGTATCCGATCGAACTGCTCAAGGACGCGGGCGTCGACATGACGACCTCGCGGCCGTTCGAGGCCGCGATGCGCGAGATGAACCGCATCATGGACGAGATCGAGCGCATCTACGCGGCGCAGAAGGGCTGACGAATGGCGACGGGCCGCAGGAAGCCGGCCGGCGGCTACGCGGGGCTCACGCAGCTCGGGCGTACGGCGGCGATCCCGTCGTCGCCCGACGCGGCGGTGCTCGAGCGGGTGGCGAATCCACATCCGCGCAAGCTCTACCTGACGCGTTTCACGGCGCCGGAGTTCACGTCGCTGTGCCCGATCACCGGGCAGCCGGATTTCGCGCACCTCGTGATCGACTACGTGCCCGGCCGGTGGCTGGTGGAGAGCAAGTCGCTCAAGCTGTATCTCGCGAGCTACCGCAACCACGGCGCCTTCCACGAGGACTGCACGCTCGCGATCGCGGGCCGGCTGGTGGAATTCCTCGCGCCGCGCTGGCTCAGGATCGGCGGCTACTGGTATCCGCGCGGCGGCATGCCGATCGACGTCTTCTGGCAGACCGGGCGGCCTCCGCGGGACCTGTGGCTCCCGGACCCCGGGGTTGCCCCGTACCGCGGCCGCGGCTGACGGGGCAGGGTGGGGCTGCTATAGTCGCCGCCCTTCATGGTGGCTCGCGTCGGATCCCTCGCGACGGCCAGCCG
>CAZRKS010000111.1:0-8143 GCA_964600315.1 uncultured Steroidobacteraceae bacterium
ACCCGTCGTTCGTGATGTCGAACTCGTTCACGAACCAGGTGCTCGCGCAGATCGAGCTGTTCCGCCACGGCGCGAAGTACCAGAACCAGGTGTACGTGCTGCCGAAACACCTCGACGAGAAGGTCGCCCGGCTGCACCTCGAGCGCGTCGGCGCGCGCCTGACCGAGCTCACGGCCGAGCAGGCGGCGTACATCGGCGTGCCGGTGGAAGGGCCGTACAAGCCGGAGAGGTACAAGTATTAGGGAAATAGGGGACATTCCCCATTTTCCGGCAGCGCTGCCGGAAAATGGGGAATGTCCCCTATTTCTTCATCGCCAGCGTCAGCCCGTCGCCGATCGGCACGAGGCTCAGGTCGACGCGCCCGTCGCGGTGCAGGTGCTCGTTGAAGTGCCGGAGTGCGACGGTGTCCACATCCGACACCTCGGGGTCGGCGACGCGTCCGCTCCAGAGCGTGTTGTCGGCGACCACGAGGCCGCCCGGCCGCAGGAGATCGAGCGCGCGCTCGTAGTAATCGACGTACTCGGACTTCTCCGCGTCGATGAACACGAAGTCGTAGGTCCCGCTCCCGCCCGCCGCGACGAGCGCATCGAGCGTATCGAGCGCAGGCGCGAGGCGCAGGTCGATGCGGTGCGCGACGCCGGCCTCCGCCCAGTAGCGACGGGCGATCGAGGTCCAGCGTTCGCTCACGTCGCAGGCGATGATCCGCCCATCCTCGGGCAGTGCGGCCGCGACGCACAGCGACGAATAACCCGTGAACACGCCGAGTTCGATGCAGCGCCGGGCCCCCATGAGCCGGACCAGGAGCGCCATGAACTGCCCCTGCTCGGGGCCGATCTGCATTTGCGAGCGGGGGTCGGCGGCCGTCTCCTCCCGCAGGCGCCGCCACAGGTCGGGCTCGCGAAGCGAGACGTCGAGCAGGTAGGCGTAGAGCGAATCCGTGAGCGAGATCGAACGATTGGTCATGACGGTCCCCTCGGCGCACGGCGTTCTGCGATCATTCGCACCCCATGCCGTCCCTGCGCCTGATCCAGTTCACTGATACCCACCTCTTCGCGGATCCGCAAGGCGAGCTGCGCGGCTCGCAGACGCTGCCCGCTCTCGAGGCCTGCCTCGAACACGCGCGCCGCCGATATTTTCCGGCCGACGTCATCGTGGTCACGGGCGATCTCGTGCACGACGACCCGACGGCTTACGGACTGCTGGAACTCGCGCTGGCGGACGTGGGCGCCCCCGTGCTGCTGATCCCCGGAAATCACGACGTTCCCGGCGAGCTGCAGCGACGCTTCCCGGCACCCGCCTTCCAGGCCGGCGGCACCTGTCGACTCGGCGCGTGGGCGATCGTCCTGCTCGACACCTCGTTCGAGGTCTCGGGCCGCGGCGAGGGCCGGCTCGGGGCGGCTGCCTTGCGCGCGTTCGATGCAGAACTCCACCACCTCGCCGCCTCGCACGTGCTGGTCTGCCTGCACCATCCGCCCGTCCCCATGGAGGCTGCCGGGCTCGACGCGCTCGGACTCGTGGACGCCGACGCCTTTCTCGCGACCCTCGATGCGCACGCCAACGTGCGGGGCGTCGCCTGGGGCCACGCGCACCAGTCGCTCGACCTGCATCGCGGCGCGGCGCGGTTCATGTGCACACCGGCGACCTGCATGCAGTTCAGGCCGCGCGACCCGGGTTTCGTGGTCGACGATCGCCCGCCGGGCTACCGCGTCATCGACCTGCACGACGACGGCGGCATTGCGACCGAGGTCGTCTGGCTGGAAGGGTACCGCCGCTGATGCGCCGCGCGACTGCGCTGCTGGCCGGCCTGTCGCTGCTGCTCGCGGTCGGCGCCGGGCAGGCGCGCGAGCGGCACATCCTCTGGTCAGTGCAGGGGCGGCACAACACGGTTTACCTGCTCGGCTCGGTCCACGTGCTGCGGCCCGAGGACGCGCGGCTGCCCGAGGCCGTGCAGCACGCCTACGCGGACGCCGAGCAACTGGTGATGGAAGTCGACCTCGACGACCCTCTCGAAGGCGACCCGACCGGCATGCTCGCGGAGATGCGGCGTGCGGCGCTCTTGCCGGAGGGCCAGACGCTGCGCGCCGTCCTCGGCGACGACTACCCCGCCGCGCAGGAGCGCGCACGTGCGTCCGGCCTCGACCTCGCGCTGGTCGACCGCTTTGCGCCGTGGTTCGCCGCCACGACCCTGCTGCAGCTCGAACTGGCGAAGCGGGGCTATTCGGCCGAGTTCGGTATCGAGCAGACGCTCGCGAGCCGCGCGGAACAGGACGGCAAGCCGATCCTCGGGCTCGAGACCGCCACCCAGCAGTTCGGGATGCTGGCCGGGCTGCCGCTGCCGATGCAGAAGCGGTTCCTGCTCATGACGCTCGACGAGTCGAGCCGGCTCGACGAGGAAATCGGGCAACTGGTCGGCCTGTGGCAGGCCGGCGATGCCGAGGGACTGGCGAGACTGCTGTCGGAGGAGTTCGCGGACTTTCCCGACCTCTATCGCACGCTGACCGTCGACCGCAACCGGGCGTGGGTCGAGCGGCTCGCGGATCTGCTCGACGATCGCGACGACTACCTCGTGGTCGTGGGCGCACTGCACCTCGTCGGCCGCGAGAGCGTCGTCGACCTGCTCGAGCAGCGCGGCTGGCACGTCGCTCAGCAATGACCCGACGCGGGCGACCTCCGCCACCCTTGCTAGACTAGCGGGCCCGTGACCCCCGCTGGAGTCCCATCGTGAGCCTGTACACCGAAGCCTGCCAGGTGATTCCCGGCGGAGTGAACTCGCCGGTGCGCGCATTCCGGGGCGTCGGCGGCGAGCCCGTCTTCTTCGCGCGCGCGAAGGGCCCGCACGTCTGGTCGGCCGAGGGTCGGCAGTACATCGACTACGTGGGCTCCTGGGGCCCGATGATCCTCGGCCACGCCGATCCGCAGGTGATCCGCGCGGTGCAGGAAACAGCCGAACACGGACTGTCCTTCGGCGCACCCACCGCGCTCGAGACCGTGGTCGCCCGCAAGATCATCGAACTCGTGCCGTCGATCGAGCTCGTGCGCATGGTGAGTTCCGGCACCGAGGCCACGATGAGCGCGATCCGCCTCGCGCGCGGCCACACGAAGCGCAACCGGATCATCAAGTTCGAGGGCTGCTACCACGGCCACTCCGACTCGCTGCTGGTGAAAGCCGGCTCGGGCGCCCTCACGCTCGGCGTGCCGACCTCGCCCGGCGTGCCGCCCGAACTCGCGGCGCACACCGTCACGCTGGCGTACAACGATGCCGCGCAGGTGCGCGCCGCCTTCGCGGAGATCGGACCCGAGGTCGCGTGCGTCATCGTCGAGCCGGTGGCCGGCAACATGAACTGCATCCCGCCCGTGCCGGGTTTTCTCGAGACGCTGCGCGAGGAGTGCACTCGGCACGGCGCGCTGCTCATCTTCGACGAGGTGATGACCGGCTTCCGCGTCGCGAAGGGCGGCGCGCAGGCGCTCTACGGCATCCGCCCGGACCTCACGACGCTCGGCAAGATCGTCGGCGGCGGAATGCCGGTCGGCGCGTTCGGCGGCCGCCGCGACGTCATGGAATTCATCGCGCCGCTCGGGCCCGTCTACCAGGCGGGCACGCTGTCCGGGAACCCGGTCGCGATGGCGGCCGGTCTCGCGACGCTGCAAGGTATCGACGCTCCGGGCTTCCACGCGCGACTCGCGACCGCGACGGATCGACTGGTGAACGGACTGCGCGCGGCAGCCCGGCGCAGCGGCGTGCCGCTCGCGACGAACCACGTCTGCGGCATGTTCGGTCTCTTCTTCACGGAAGCCGCGCAGGTGAATTCGTATGCGGAGGCCACCGCGTGCGACGTCGAACGCTTCAAGCGCTTCTTCCACGGCATGCTCGAGGAAGGCGTCTACCTCGCGCCCTCCGCGTTCGAGGCGGGATTCGTTTCGGCCGCACATGGCGACGCGGAAATCGACGCCACGATTGCCGCGGCCGAGCGCGTGTTCGCGCGGATCTGAGCGGCGACGGCGCGCTCAGGGCGCCGAGGGTGAACGGGCGGCGAGAACCTCGCGATAGGTGTCGAGCATGCGCCCGACGATGCGACCGACCTCGAACTCCGACAGGTCGACCGTGACCCGCTCGCGTGGACCGGCGACGGCGCGGCGCAGCGCGACCACGAGCGCGCCCACGCTGTTCGCCGGCACGAGCTGGATCGGAAAGCGACGGGCGATGTCGCGCGGACCGAGCGCGTCGCTCGCAATCACCGGCGTGCCGGCGTCGAGCGCTTCGACGATCACGCGGCCAAACGGTTCGTAGCGCGACGGACTGACGAACAGGTCGAAGGCCTGGTAGAGATCCTTCGCGTCGCCGCGAAACCCGGTGAGCGTCACCCGATCCCCGGCCAGGCGCTCCAGGCGGGCGCGCTGCCGGCCCTCCCCGACGATGGCGAGCCGCGCCCGGGGCAGTTCGGCACCCTCGAACGCCCGCACCAACACGTCGAACCCCTTGCTCCAGGCGAGGCGCCCCACCCCGCCGATGAGAAAGTCGCCCTCGGTGGCGCCCAGCTCGGCACGCAGCGCGCGGACCCGCTCGGGTGACAGCCGCGGCTGGGAAACCAGCGAGTTCGGCAGCAGCACGACGCGACCGCGATAGTCCGACGGCACGGTCTCGAGCTGCCATGCGGAGATGCAGAAGAGTCCATCGGTCCTGAGATAGTGCGGCCCGTTCAGCGAGAGGTGCAGCGTGCACAGGTGCGCCGGCCCGGCGTCGATCTGCGCGACGAGTCGCGTGCCGCGTCGTAGATGCGTGTGGACCACGTCGGGCCGCCAGGCGTCGATCGCCTCCGCGAGACGGCGGCGCGTGCCCCGGTAGGCCGGCACCTCGATCACGTGGATGCGCGGATCGAGATGATCGCGGATGCTCGCTCCGCCGCGACTGCGGTGGTCGCTGCGCAGCACGAGCGCCACGTCGTGGCTCGCGCAGAGTCCATTGCAGGCTTCGGCCGCGGCGCGTTCCGACCCGGCGAAGCCGCGCGACAGGATGACCTGCAGGATCCGCAACCGACCGTCCCGGGCGCCTGCCGCCGGCGCCGCCGCGTCGGCCGGCGCTGCGGTCGCGGTCACGGCCGGCAACAGGCGTGTGAGCGCTTCGACGGCGACCTCGACGCCGTTCTGCAGGTCGAGCGCCTGGAGGCGAGCGCGCAGCTCCGCGCGGGCCGCGTCGTCGTTGATCAGGGCCGCTGCCGCGCCCTCGAGCGCCGACGCGTCGAGCGCCGACGGCCGGACGAGACCGCGATCCGCGCAACTCGCGATGCGTGCGGGCTGGTCCTCGGCGATGGGAGCCGCGACGCAAGGCGTGCGCTGCGCGATTGCCTGCAGCAGCAGGCTGCCGCCGTTCACGACGCCGACGCGCGCCTCCCGCAACAGGCCCATGAGCAGGGAATTCGGCAGTGTCTCGAAGACATGGACGCCGACCGGACGCTCGGCAGGTGCGGCGTGGCGAGCACCCAGCACGGCGACGACGGGCAGGCCCGTCGCGCGCGCCAGGCCGCAACTCGCCTCGTAGTAGATCCGCGCTGCCTCGCGCCGCTCGTCGAAGATGCCGCCGCCGCCGGGACAGGCGAGGAGGTAGCTGCCCGGCTCGAGACCCATGCGCTGCAGCGCATCCCGCGTGGCGGCTTCGTCCACCGGCTCGTGCAGCACCTCGAGGAACTCCACGCCGCAGCCCGGAGCGAGCCGCAGTCGCAGCCGCTCGCCCGCACCGAGTGCGCCGCCGAGGAAGCGCGGCTGCGCAATCCAGTGCTGATCGATCCAGCGCAGGCGCCGCAGGCGGAAGCCCTTGCGCCGGGTCGTCGGGCGGGAACTGACGAACACGACGCGTGCGCCGAGCGCCTTCGCGCGGCGGTACTGGGCCACGCGCCCGGAACTGTCGAAGACCACGACGTCGGGGCGCTCGCGCGCGAGGATCCGGTTGACCGCCGGCGTCTCGTAGGTCGGCGAGCGCTCGACGAAGTCGACGGGGAACGGCGCCTCGCGCGCGTACGGAGCGTCTCGGCTCACGACGAAGCGGATCGAGCCCGCGGGCCAGCGGCGTGCGACCGAGCGCGCCACCGCGAGCGAGCGGAAATACTCGCCCGCCCCGCCGGGCCCGGACACCGGGATGAACAAAAATTTCGGCGCGGACGTCACGCGGGTCGGCCGCTGCTTACCTGCTCGAGCGCCGCGCGGAACTCGGTCGCCGTGGCTGCGTCGTAGCAGCAGAAGACGACCCGCGGCGCGCGCGCGTTACGAGCCTGGAAGTCGTGTACCGCGGTCACGGCCACGAGCGCCGCCTCGCGTACCGGGTAACCGTAGGCACCGCAGCTGATCGCCGGAAACGCAACGCCTTCGAGGCCGTGAGCGACGGCGATCTCGAGGCTGCGCGTGTAGCACGACGCGAGCGACAGGGCCTCGCCTCGCCCGCCGCCTCGCCAGACCGGCCCCACCGTGTGGATCACGTACCGCGCCGGCAGGCGGTAGCCCCGGGTCAGCTTCGCGTCGCCGGTGGTGCAGCCGCCGAGACCGCGACACTCGGCGAGCAACTCGGGACCCGCCGCCCGGTGAATGGCACCGTCGACACCGCCGCCGCCGAGCAGGCTCGAATTGGCCGCGTTAACGATCGCGTCCACGTCGAGCCGCGTGATGTCACCGACGACGACGTCGATCTTCCCCGCCAATGTCCCCGCTCCGGATCCGCCCCAACTCGGGATTCTAGCGCGTGGCGGCGGCCCGTCAGCTCAGCGCATGCGTGCGTTCGAGGCCTGCTCCGCCTCCAGCCGTCCGTGTTTGACGAGCCGCGCCTCGATGCCGGCCCGCGTCCGCTCGTGCGCCGTCGCGAGGGCATCGACCGCGACGCCGCCGTCGAAGCCGGCGAGCAGCCGGTCGTCCTCTTCCTTAGACCAGGGCTTGCCCGCATTCCGTGGCAGGTTCGTGTTGCGGCGGGCGAGGCGCGCACGGGCCTCGAGCGTCTCTGCGCCGAGGTAGAGCGCGCGCACGACGTCGGGCGACTGCAGTGCTCCCGGCGGATCGATCGCCGTGCCCGCGAGCGGATCGTGCCCCGCCGCCAGTGACTTGAGGATCTCCGCCGCCTTGCTGTCTTCCATGGCCGATGCTCCCTGGGTTGACCCGCCGGACATCCCGGCAGGTCGTGTCATTGCATCGGCAGCGGTCGCCTCCCGCCAGCCGGATTCGCGGCGCAAACACCGAGAAATCCGCCCACATCGCGTGCCCGGCCCACTACGGGGATGTTGACCTGATCTCGAACAAGGGTCGCAGGAAGCGCAGGCGTTCGATCGGATCGTCGAGTTCGAGGCAATGCTGCTTGTGCGCGGCGGGAAACGGCAGGATTTCAGCGAGCCGCGCGGCGACCCAGCCGGCGTCATCGACGTGACGCTCGAGTTCGGCGTACGGCGCACCGGCCTGCGTCAGCACGGCCTCCACCGCCGGCGCGAGTTCCGCGAACTCCGGCGGCAACGGTGTCGGCACTTCCTCGGCCAGCCACTCGACGTCGGCGAGATTGAGGCCGTCGCGTGCCTGCCGCCGTTCCAGGATGCGGAAGCGGCGCTCGCCCCGGGCCTGGATGCCGAGCAGGCCGTCGGGCTGCTGCGTGAAGTCGACGATGCGCGCATAGGTGCCCACGTCGAAAGTCACGACCGGCCCGCCGGCTTCCGGCCCCTCGCGGATCAGCACGACGCCAAAGCCCGTGCCCTCGCGCAGGCAGCGACGCACGAGGTCGATGTAGCGCGTCTCGAAGATCCTGAGCGGCAGCGGCCCGCCCGGAAACAGCACCGTGCCGAGCGGAAAGAGCGGGATTTCCTCGGGCATCGCCTCAGGCCACGCCGCGCGTGCGCAGGGCTGCGAGCAGTCGGTCGTGCAGCCCGCCGAACGAGCCGTTGCTCATGAGCACGAGGTGGTCGCCGGGACGCGCCTCGGCGACGATGTCCGCCGTGAGTCGTGCGAGGTCCTCGTGCACCACGGCGAGCCCGTCGAGCGGGCGCAGGGCGTCCGCGACGTCCCATTTCACGTCGGGAGACTGGTAGACGAAGACCCGGTCTGCGCTGCGCAGCGACTCGGCCAGCGCCGCCTTGTGCGTGCCGAGCTTCATCGTGTTCGAGCGCGGCTCGAGCACCGCGAA
>CAZRKS010000112.1:0-8141 GCA_964600315.1 uncultured Steroidobacteraceae bacterium
GCAGCAGCACCGAGTCGACCATCGACAGCACGCGCTCGACCTCGCCGCCGAAGTCCGCGTGGCCCGGCGTGTCGACGATGTTGATCCGGTAGTCGTTCCAGCGGATCGCCGTGTTCTTCGCGAGGATGGTGATGCCGCGCTCGCGCTCGAGGGCGTTCGAGTCCATCACGCGCTCGGGCGTCGCCTTGCGCGCATCGAGGGTGCCGGACTGCTTCAGCAGCTGGTCGACCAGCGTCGTCTTGCCGTGGTCGACGTGGGCGATGATCGCGATGTTGCGGAGATGCGTGGTGGGATCGAAAGTCACGACGGGGCGCCCGCGGCAAAAGGGCGCGGATTATAAGGAACTTCGGCGAAGGGCACCTATCTTTCCGTGGCGCCTGTCTTAGCCGCGGGAGGCCCGGCGACGACGACGGGCACGGAAAACGTCCGCGTATCGCTCTGGATCCGGCTCGCGAGCCTGGCCGTCACGCTGACGTAGTACAGGCCTGGTTCCGCCCCTTGCACCAGGACCTTGGCCGGGTAGCGCTCCCCCGCCGACACGCGACCGAGCGACGCCTTGCTGCCGCTCGCGATCACCAGGCCCGGCATGCCCGACGCCTCCATCTCCACCGAGTCCGCCGCGATGCGCGGCACGAACACCAGCGTGATCTCGAACGGCTGCCCGACCACCGGCTTCGAAGCGATCTCGTAGTTGAGGTCCACCGAAGCCGCCGACTTGCCGACTGGCACGGCGTGCGCGATGCCGTCGTCTTCCTTTCCCGCCTCCGCCGACGTCTCCTCCTGGTGCTTGCCCGTCTTGACGCGCACCGATGACTTCGCCTTCGCATCGTGTTTTGCGGTCGATCGCTCGTCCTCACCACCGCAGGCCGCGGCCAGGGACGCCAGCACGACGATCGCCAGTAACCGAGTGAAGCCGGAAGGAATCGTGCTCATGTACTCACTCTCAACCGTTGATGCTGACCGCAATCCACCTGCAGCCCCGATGCTGCTCAATTCTGCTGCAATTCCGGCTCCCGGAGCAGCCGGTGTTCCCACTCGAGTTGCGAACGGACGATCGTTTCGAGGTCGTCGAAGGCCGGTGCCCAGCCGAGCACGGTGCGGACGCGCTCGGCGTGCGCAACGAGCGACGGCGGATCACCGGCGCGGCGCGGGCCCTCGACGACCTCGAGCGCCTTGCCGTTCACGCGCTCGACCATGCTCAGCACCTCGCGCACGCTGTAGCCATGGCCGTAGCCGCAGTTGAGCGTGGTGGAGACACCGCCGCCGCGCAGGTACTCGAGCGCCTTCAGGTGCGCGCTCGCGAGGTCCTCGACGTGGATGTAGTCGCGCACCCCAGTGCCGTCGGGCGTCGGATAGTCCGTGCCGAAGATCGAGATCGACGGGCGCACCCCGGCCGCCTGCTGGCACGCGACCTTGACCAGCAGCGTCGCCGTCGGCGCGGTCTGCCCGATGCGCCCGCCCGGATCGCTGCCGGCGACGTTGAAGTAGCGCAGCGCGACGTAGCGCAGCGCCGAGGCCGCGGCCAGGTCGCGCAGCATCCACTCGCTCATGAGCTTCGACAGGCCGTAGGGGTTGATCGGCGCCGTCGGCGAGTCCTCGCGCGCCAGGCCCTCGGCGGGGATGCCGTACACGGCGGCGGTCGAGGAGAAGACGAACTGCCGCACGCCCGCGCGATCGCAGCACTCGAGCAGGTTGCGCGTGGCGCAGGTGTTGTTGCCGTAGTACTTGAGCGGATTCGACACCGACTCGGGCACGATCGTGTGCGCCGCGAAGTGCATCACCGTCTCGACCCCATGCTCGGCCAGCACGCGTCCGACGGTCTCGGGATCGCCCGTATTGCCCACGACCAACGGCGCGCCGAGCACGGCGCTGCGGTAGCCGGTGGAGAGGTTGTCGAGGACCACGACGCGCTCGCCGCGCTCGACGAGCTGGCGGACGACGTGACTGCCGATGTAGCCGGCGCCGCCGGTGACGAGGATGGACGACATGCCTGCATGATAAGCGCGATTCACGGACCTCCATTCTATCCGCGGACGAGCACCCGTTTCCGGCGCCGATCACAGAACGGCGATGACGTGGACGCCCGGCGCTCGCGGGCAACGCAATGACGCCCCGACGTCGGTTACCGATACACGCGTGACCGATGCGCCACCCTGACGACCAGCACGACGACGCGGCGGTCCTGGATCTCGCAGACGATGCGGTAGTCTCCCAGTCGGTACTTCCAGAAGCGCCTCAGTGGCCCGCGCAGCGCCTCACCCAGGGCCCTGGGGTCGCTCGCCGTCGCGACCCGCTCGCGGAGGAACTGCAGCAAGCGCCGCTGAACGGGCCGGTCGAGTCCTTCCAGTTCCTTGATCGCCGCAGGCAGGAATTCAATCGTCCAGGCCAAGGCGGCGCTCCACCTCGGCCAGCGGAACGCCTGACGAACGCGTCCGGGTGCGACGTTCGGCGAGATAGTAGTCCTCGAGGTCCGCGAGGTGCTCGAGAATCGCCTCCCGCGCGTAGAAGCTCTTGGTGCGCCCCGTCTTCTTCGCCAACGCGTCGAGGCGCCTCTCGATTTCATCCGGCAGCCGGATCGCCAGCATCGCGGGTCCTCACTGTTGCGACGGCCGATCGCCGCCTCCCGGTCATGCTATACATGTATAGCTGCTCTTTCAATCGTTCCTTCGGGAGCAGCGGTGAGCCCTCACGTGCACTCCGCCATCGCCGCCAGCTGCTCCCGCAGGTCGAGCACGTGCTGCTCCCAGTACTTCGGCTCTTCGAACCACGGGAACGCGCGCGGGAACGCCGGATCGTCCCAGCGCCGGGCGAGCCAGCCCGCGTAGTGCATGATGCGCAGCGTCCTGAGCGGCTCGATCAGCGCGACCTCGTGGTAGTCGAAGTCCGCGAAGTCGGCGTAGCCCTCGAGCAGATCGTCGAGCTGCGCCCGCTGCTCCTCGGGGCGCCCCGACAGCAGCATCCACAGATCCTGCACGGCCGGGCCGGTCATGCAGTCGTCGAGGTCGACGAAGTGCGGGCCGGCGTCGGTCCACAGCACGTTGCCGGGATGACAGTCGCCGTGCAACCGCAGCGTCCGGTAGGGCGTCGCCTCCGCGAATCGCTGCTCGACCAGCAGCAATGCATCGCGCGCCACCGACTCGTACGCCGGCTCGAGGTGCGGCGGAATCCAGCCCTGCCCGAGCAGAAACCGCATCGTCTCGCCGCCCATCACCCGCCAGTCGAGCCGCGGCCGGTGATGAAACGCCTGCGTGCCGCCGATGGCGTGGATGCGCGCGATGAAGCGCCCCATCCAGCGACGTTCGTCCGCCGTGCCGAGTTCCGGCCAGCGTCCGCCCTGCCGCGGGTAGACGGCGTAGCGGAAACCGCCCGACTCGAAGAGCGAGCGGCCGTCGTGGACCTCGGGCGCCACGACCGGCACCTCGGCGCGCGCGAGATCGAGCGCGAACCGGTGCTCCTCGAGGATCGCCGCCGTGCTCCAGCGCCCGGGCCGGTAGAACTTCACGACGACCGGCGCGTCCCCCTCGCGCCCGACCTGGTAGACGCGGTTCTCGTAGCTGTTCAACGCGAGCACCCGCCCGTCGCTGCGGTGGCCGAGTTGCTCGACCGCCGCGACCACGAGGTCCGGCGTCAGCGTGGAATAGGGATGCATGCGCACTCGTCCGCGCGGCGGGCCACCGCTTCAAACGTCGACTCGCGACATATACTCACTCGTCCGCCGCCGATCAATCGCCGCGGCAGGTAACATCGCGTCGTGACCCGATTCCCGTCGCTCCGCCCGCGCTCCCTCAGCGGCCTGATCCTGGTCGGCTTCGCGGCCGTGGCACTGCCTCTGCTGCTCGGCACGTTCAGCGCGGCCGTCGAAATGCGCAATCTCTCGACGGCCAGCGAGCGGCTGGTCGCGAACGGCGTCGCGGCCACGCAGTACACGCAGGCGATCGTGCGGCAGGTCGCGTCTCTCGAGCGCACCGCCCGCCTCTACCAGATCATCCGCCGCCCGACCCTGCTGCAGGTCTTTCAGCAGAACCGCTCCGTGCTCGGCACCACGCTCGACGGCCTCGAGGACCTGCCGGGCGACCCCGCCCGCGCCGCCGTGATCGCGGGCATGCGCGACGCTTCGCTCGGCATCGAACGCGGTCTCGCGTCGACCGGCACTGCGGACATGAACGAAGCGCTGCGCCAGTTCACGCAGCTCTCGCGCGACGCAGGCCAGCTCTCCACCCTCGCGAGCCGCCAGATCGACCGCGAGTTGAACCTGCTGAGGGCAGAAACTGAAAGCGCGCGACGGCGCATCCTGTGGCAGTCGGCGCTGCTCGTGCCGGTGACGATCGGCCTGATGCTGCTCTTCACGACGTTCCTCGCCGGCCCGATCCGCCGCATCGACGCCGCGATCAGCAACATCGGTCACGGCCGCCTCGACGAGCCGGTCACGATCCAGGGGCCGACCGACCTGCAGGCGCTCGGCCGCCAGCTCGAGTGGCTGCGGCTGCGGCTCGGCGAGATCTCCGAGGAGCGCAACCGGTTCCTGCGCCACATGTCGCACGAACTGAAGACGCCGCTCGCGAACATTCGCGAGGGCACGGAGCTGATGCTGGAGGGCGCGGTCGGCGGCCTGAACGAGGGACAGCGCGAGATCGCCGGCATCCTGCGCGAGAACAGTCTGCGCCTGCAGCGGCTGATCGAGAACCTGCTCTCCTTCAGCGAATGGCAGACGCGGCGCAGCGAGCTCGAGCTCGACGAAGTCGAACTGAAGCCCCTCGTGCACTCCGCCCTCGAGCCTTACCAGTTGCCGATCAACGCGCACCGGCTGCAGCTCGAGCTGCAGGTGGACGAGGTCACCTTCCGCGCCGACCGGGCCAAGCTGCGGCTGATCCTCGACAACCTGGTGTCGAACGCGGTCAAGTTCACGCCGGACGGCGGCACGATCACCGTGCGCGGACGGATCGAGCCGCGTGCCGATGCGAACAACCTCGTGATCGAAGTCGCCGACACCGGCCCCGGCATACCGACCGCCGAGCGCGCGCGCATCTTCGACGCGTTCTACCAGGGCGCCACGCCGCACGGCGGACTCGTGCGCGGCACCGGGATCGGGCTCTCGGTCGTGCAGGAGTTCGTGCAGGCGCACGGCGGCACGATCGAGATCGTCGACGGCGAATTCCCCGGCGCGCACTTCAGGGTGCGGCTGCCGTGGGCGCGGGCTGCTGATGCCGCAGCCGCGAGCTAGGACGGGCCGTCCACGACGCTCGCAGGATGACGGTCGACGTCCGTCAGTGCGAAGTCACGCCCCTTGAAGAGCAGCGACTCGCCGGACGTTCGTGACAGCGCGTATGCGAAGCAATCGCCGAAATTGAGCCTGGCCGGGTGGCGTCCGCGCCCGAACCTGCGATGCGCCCGGCGTGCAACCCGCGCCTGTTCGGCGTCCACGGGCACCAGGCCAACCGACGCCTTGGCGAGAAGCAGGTCGAGGTCACGCACGGCATCTGGCCCCCGCCGCGCGTCGAGAACGATCGAGCACTCGACAAACGAAACGGCTGAAAGGCTGCAGGTGCCAGCCTCTTCGAGAGCAGTCACGAAATCCTGCGCTTCGGGCTCCCACTGCAGGATCGCGAGCACGGCCGAGGTGTCGAGGATCATCGGCTCGGCAGGCCATTTGCGTCGTAACCGAGAATCTCGTCAACGCTGCGGTCGTCGCGCACCGGCAGCGCCGCGCAGTGCTGCCCGATTTCCGCGATCTCCTCGCGCAGTTCGCGCCGGCCTCGACTGCGGCGACAGCGTTCGAGCCGCTCGACCAGTGCCAGCCGAACCGCCTCTGTCTTGGTTTCGCCCGTCAGGGCTGCGAGATCTGCAGCCAGCCTTTCGGTTTCGGCATTGCGGATGTTGAGCGCCATGCGTTCATTACGTGTTGCTTTGTTTACACCATGTATCATAGCTCGTCCTTCGATGCGCCTCAAAATGACGATGCACCGGGCTAGTATCCGAACCAGTTCCGCCCACTCGTCGAGTCGAATTCGTGCCCTCTTCACCGAGAATCTCTTGTGGTCCGCCCGTTGCGCGCCGGCTGTCAGGAACGGCCGGCTTGCCGAGCCTCGTCGGCTGCGTGCTGCTGGGCCTGGCGGCCTGCTCGGGCCTCCAGGCACCGCACACGCCCCCCGCCCCGCCCGCCGCGGCGGTCGTCGCCCCGGCCACCGCGAACCTCGCGCCCTACCTCGATACGCTCGCGGCGATGGCGCCGGGTGATGCCGCACGACAGCAGGCCGCGCTGGCGGATGCCCTCGCTGCCGCACAGCAGTCGCCGAGCGCTGCGCACACGCTGCGCTATGCGCTCGCGGTCGGCAGTGCCGGCCACCCGGACAGCAACCCGGTCGAGGCGAAGCGACTGATCACCGAACTGCTCGCTGGACCGAACGATCTGCAACCCGCGGAGCACGAACTCGCCACGGCCTATCTCCGCGAGTTCGACGCGCGCGTGGCGCTCTATGCGGAGCTGGCGCGGCAGCGCGAGGAGTCGGAGCAGAAGCTGAAGTCGAACGACTCGAGCGCCACGCGACGTGCCGAGGCGCTCGCGAGCGAGAACGCGCGGCTCAAGCGCCAGCTCGCGGAGGCGGAGCGCAAGCTCGAGGCGGTCGCGGAGATGGAGCGCTCGCTGCTCGAGCAGGCACAGGAGAAGCCGCCGGAGGCGACGCCGCGGCCGTGAGGGCAGCGACTCAGGCTGGCACCGTCCTCAACCCGCGGTGCTCGGCCAGCAGGTCGAAATCGCGATCATTGTGGCGCAGTTCGTGGCAGTTCATCAGGCAGTACGTGCCGACGAGCATGTCCACGGTCTTGCGCACCGTCACGCCGCGACGCCGGAGCAGGCCATAGTTCCGAGCCAAAGCCAAAGCGACCGTCCGGCCGCCCATCCATGTCTCGCCAACTCGGTCGCGCTGCATCGCGCCGAGATCACCCTGCCACGGCACCTTGCCACGTAACGCACGCACGCGCTCCTCGCGCCTGATGCGCACCATCAGACGCAAGCTGTCCTCCACGGCCTGACGCTTCGTGGCAGCGCCCGACCACTTCATCGCCTCGGCCATCAGGCGGTCGTCGATCACGATGTTGGTCCGCATGACGGGCGCTCCCGGTCGACGTGTCAGACTGTCGATCACGCTGCGCATCATCAACTTTGTTGAATGTGCCCGATTCGGTTCCAAACGCAAGTTGAACCGAGTGCCGCGGTCGTAGTTCTCTGCCTGACGCAAGCAACGTGCGTCTGGATTTCCCTTGCAGGACGTCCTGATCTCTGATGCTTGCTAGTTTTGCTTGCACATGCTTGCGAAATCAGCTATCAACGTGAAACTGAACAGCCGTCATCGCCGAACGCTCCAGTCGGTGTTCGCTGAACCGGTCGACGGCAACATCGACTGGTCGAGGATCGAAACACTCTTGCGCGCACTGGGCTGCAACGCGCTCGAAGGAGCCGGATCGTCCATCACCGTCGAGATGTCCGGCGTACGAGCGCATTTTCACCGTCCGCATCCCGGAAGGGCTGCGCTTCGTTACCGCGTCAAGGACACTCGCGAATTCCTGCGTCGCATCGGGGTCGAGCCGCAATGAACAAGATGACCTACAGGGGTTACTCAGCCCGCGTCGAGTTTGACGCTGATGACAGGATCTTCGTGGGCCACGTCGCCGGGATCCGTGACACTGTCGGGTTTCACGGATCCACAGTCGACGCATTGGAGGGAGCGTTTCACGAGGCCGTCGACGACTACCTCGCCGCGTGCGAGAAGCTGGGACAGCGCCCGGAGCGACCCGCGAGCGGCCGGCTGATGCTGCGCGTGCCGCCCGGGGTGCACGCGAATGCGATCCGCGCCGCGGAACTGGCGGGCAAGAGCCTCAACCAGTGGGCTGCAAACGTGCTGAACGAGGCGTCGCGCAAGGCAGGTTGATGACCCGCCCCGCCCGCCGAACCGCGCGCATCCTCGTCGTCGACGACGACCCGGGACTGCTGCGCCTGCTCACGATCCGCCTGCGCTCGCAGAAGTACGAGGTCGAGCCGGCGGACAGCGCGGCCAGGGCACTCGAGGTCGTCGGCCGCTTCCGTCCCGACCTCGTCATCACCGACCTGCGCATGGCCGAGATGGACGGCATCGCCTTGCTGCGCG
>CAZRKS010000113.1:0-8141 GCA_964600315.1 uncultured Steroidobacteraceae bacterium
CCGGCGGCAACATCGGCATCGGCTTCGCCATCCCGTCGAACATGATGAAGACGGTGATGGAGCAACTCGTGAAGTACGGCGAGGTGCGCCGCGGCGTGCTCGGCGTCAACATCCAGACGCTGACGCCCGACATCGCGCAGAGCATGGAGCTCGGCAACGTGCAGGGCGCGCTCGTCTCGCAGGTCATCGACGGCTCTGCGGCCGACAAGGCGGGCATCAAGGCCGGCGACGTGATCACGGCGATCAACGGCAAGCCCGTGAAGGATGCCGCGGCGCTGCGCAACACGATCGGGCTGCTGCGCATCGGCGAACGCGTCGACGTGGCGCTGCTGCGCGACGGCAAGCCGCGCCGCGTGACAGCCGTGATCGGCGAGCGCGACACGGTGGCCGAGGCCGAGGCGTCCGGGCTGCACGACGGCCTGCAGGGTGCCGATCTGGTCGACGCGCAGGGCGGCGGCGTGCTGATCCGCTCGGTCGCCGATGGCAGCCCGGCGGCGCAACGCGGCCTGCGCACCAACGACGTGATCCTCGCGGTGGGCCGCACGCGCGTGGCGAACGTCGCCGAGTTCCGCCGCGCGACCGAGGGCGCCTCCGCGTTCGTGCTGCAGATCCGGCGCGGCAGCGCGATGCTGGTGATCCCGATCCGCTGATGCGCGCCGCGACCTGCGCCTAGCGGTTGAACTCGGGCACTGGCGGTATCAGCGCCTGGAGGGGTTGCCGTTCCCGCCCGCGAAGAAGACATGCGAGCCGGAACGGCAACCCCTCCAGGCGCCCGACACGCGGCGCCTGAGCGAGCCGTCCAGCCGGGCGAAGGCACGCCAGCGTACCTTCGCCCGGCTTGCCGACTCGCACGGCGCAAGCATCGCCCACCATTCTCAGGAGCACGGACGGCGCGTTCGTGCCGCACGCGCCCAGCCACGATGCCGCGCCCTTGCAGCGACATGCGCCGTGCGAAGTCATCCGCAGGATGACGCAGCTCAGGCGCGTGACGTCAGGCGGCAATTCCCGCTCCGTTGCGGCGAGCATGTCTTCTTCGCGAGACGGAACGGAGCGGGAATCGCCGCCCTGCCCGCTACCTGAACGCGCGCAGCCTGCTGCCGACGAAGCACGCGCTAACGCGCCTCACAGACGGCACGCCGCCGCACCTCGCGCCCGAGTTTCGCGAGTTCCTCGGCGCGCACGTAGAACGCCGTCAACGATCCAGCCTCAGCCAGTTCGCGCTCGAGCCCCGGCACGCAGTCGCGGTAGGTCGCGACGGAGGCCAGTCGTGCATTGTTCAGCGGCCGGGCGAACCACGCGTCGTAGCCGGCATATCCCTGCCATCGGGACCGCAACTGCTCATAGGCGAACTTGAGGCGACCGAAGGCGCGGTTCTTTTCCACGCGCATCTCGGGCGCAGGCAGCGATGAACCGTAGAGCTGCACGAGCCCGGTGCGCGCCTCGCGCAACAGGGAGGCGAACTGGGCCTCGCGCCGGCGCGCCGCCTCATAGAACTCCATTTGCTGCGTGCCGCGCCTCTCCGCCAGCCAGCGCCGCACGCCGGCGTCCTCGACCACGCTCGCAAAGGCCTCGTTGAACTCGCTGTCGCCCGGCACGTACAGGCGTTCGTGCGCCATCTCGTGGAAGATGGTGCCGACGAACCGCGTCTCGCTCCAGCCGAGCATGGTGCTGAAGAGCGGGTCGGCGAGGTGGCCGAGCGTCGAGTAGGTCGCCGCGCCGCCGACCGTGGTGTCGTCGCCGCGCGCCGCGAGCTTCCGCGCCTCGGCCTGTGCGTCGCCTTCGTCGAAATAGCCGCGATAGGCGACGCAACCGGCGATCGGGAAGCACCAGCGCCGCGGCTGCACCGAGAACTCCGGCGTCGCCACCACGTTCCACACCGCATACGGCCGGCCGAGGTCGGCATAGCGGCGGAAACTCCTGCCGTCGGGCAGGCCGAGCTCGGCCACGGCGAACGCGCGCGCCTCCTGCGCCAGCTCGATCTTCGTGCGGGTGGCGGCCGGAGTGTCGGGATCGGCGAGCACCCGTTCAATCGGCCGGCTGCGCGCCATCACGTCGAGCTGGCCGGTTGCGGCCTGCATCAGGTAGCAGCCCGACAGGGCCGCGGCCGCGATGCACACGGCCGCGAGGCGCCGGGCACCGCGCACGAACCGTGCCGTCCCTCGCCCGCTCGCAGGCCGTTCCGTTACGATGCCCTGCATGAAGATCTACCTGGTCGGCGGCGCGGTACGGGACCGCCTGCTCGGCCGTCCCGTCACCGAGCGCGATTATGTCGTCGTCGGCGCCACGCCCGATGCGCTCGCGGCGCGTGGCCTGCGCCCGGTCGGCAAGGATTTTCCGGTGTTCCTCGACCCCGGCACGGGCGAACAGTACGCGCTCGCACGCACCGAGCGGAAGACCGGCACGGGCTATTACGGGTTCGCGACGCGTTTCTCGCCGGACGTGACGCTGGAGGAAGATCTCGCGCGGCGCGACCTGACGATCAACGCCATGGCCGAGGACGAGCACGGCGGCGTCGTCGATCCCTACGGCGGCCGTCGCGACCTCGGCGCGCGCGTGCTGAGGCACGTCTCCCCGGCCTTCGCGGAGGATCCGCTGCGCGTGCTCCGCGTGGCGCGCTTCGCCGCACGCTTCGCGGGCCTCGGTTTCACCGTCGCACCCGAGACCCTCGCGCTCATGCGCGGCATGGCGGCGAGCGGTGAACTCGCGGCCCTGGTACCCGAGCGCGTCTGGGTCGAGACGGTGCGCGCGCTCGGCGAGGAGCGGCCAGCGGTGTATTTCGAGGTTTTGCGCGAATGCGGCGCGCTCGACGCCGTCTTTCCCGAGCTCGCTGCGCTGTTCGGCGTTCCCCAGCCCGAGAAGTGGCACCCGGAGATCGACACCGGACTGCACACGATGCAGGTGCTCGAGATCGCAGCCGGGCTGACGCCGGAAACGGCCGTACGATTCGCGGCGCTGGTGCACGACGTCGGCAAGGGGCTCACGCCGCGCGCGGCGTGGCCGCAGCATCTCGGGCACGAGGAGGCCGGTGTCGAGTTGATCGAACGAATGTGCGCGCGGCTGCGTGCGCCGGTGGAGCATCGCGAGCTCGCGGTGCTCGTGGCGCGGCATCACGCTCGCGTGCATCGCGCGGCGGAGCTGCGGCCGGGTACGCTGCTCGAACTGCTGGAGGCGACCGACGCGTTCCGGCGTGCCGAGCGCTTCGCACGCTTGCTCGTCGCCTGCGAAGCCGACGCCCGCGGGCGCGGGCCCGAGCGCCGGGCCGCGCCTTATCCGCAGGCCGACCTGTTGCGCCGGCTGCGCGACGCCGCGGCCGCCGTCCGGCCCGATCCCGCGATCGTCGCCGGCGAACCCGGCCCGATCATCGCGGAGCGGCTGCGCGCGGCGCGGATCGAGGCGATCCGCAACAACCGGTGAATGGCACCGAATCTTCACAGCGCGTGTCGCAGGTCGCGCACCGCGAAACCGCGCAGCAGCCCGTCGAACTCCCGCGAGAGCGCGATCACCTTGAACCGCTCGCCCATTTCGCCGGGCAGCGTCAGCAGCATCGCCTGGCGCGACAGATTGACGCGCTGCACGAGGTCGAGGCCGGACACATCGGAGAGGCGCGTCGCGAGATCATTGCCGATCAGGAAATGCGCCTGCGTCGTGTAGCCCGCGACCTCGAGCCCGGCGTGCTGCGCCGCCTCGGCCACCGCCGTGAAATCCACCCAGGCCGTGATGTCCTGCAGCCCCGGGTGCAGGAACGGGTCGTCGTGGAAGCGGTGACGGAAGTGGCAGAGCAGCGTGCCGTCGCTGCGTTCGGCGGCGTAGAGTTCGCGGGACGGCAGTCCGTAGTCGACGAACAGCATCACGCCGCGCGCGAGCGAGGCTGCGACGGCGGCAAGCCACGCGCCGAGTCCGAGGTTGATTTCCGAGACGTAGCCTTCCGGCCAGGCGACGCCCGCCGCGGCCCGGACGTGCTCCACGCCCCGCAGCAGATCAGCCGACGCCTCCGCCTCCGCCCACTCGAGACGCCCTTCGTGCACGCGCACGCCCAAGGCACGAACCTGGCCGCCGCGAACCACGAAGCGCTCGACCGGCAGGGCGTCGAGCACTTCGTTGGCGACGATGACCCCGGTCATCGCCTCCGGCAGCCGATCGAGCCACTCGACACGCCCGAGCAGGTGAGGCACGGCAGCGGCGAGCGCCGCATGCTGCCGTTCGCGAAGATCGGCGCTCACGTCGAGGATGCAGTAGCGCCCGGGCAGCGTCCCGAGCCGCTCGAATTCCGCGAGCATCGCCGCCGCCATCGCACCTGAGCCCGCCCCGAGTTCCAGCACGTCGCCGCCGCCGAGGGCGGCGAGCACCTCGCCACACTGCGACGCGAGGCAGCGACTGAACACCGGCGCGACCTCGGGCGCCGTGACGAAATCGCCCGCCGCGCCGAGCTTGCGCGCTCCCGCGCTGTAGTAGCCGAGCCCCGGCTCGTAGAGCGCGAGCTGCAGGTAGCGCGCGAAACTGACCCAGCCGCCCGCCCCCGCGATCTCCGCGTGGATGCGCGCGCGCAGACGCTCGCTGTGCGCCGCCTCCTCCGCCGTCAGGTCCGGAAGTTCGACGACGCGGCTCACGACGAACCCCGCGTGCACGCGACAGGGTCGCTGCGCTCCGGTATCGTCGAAACATGCCGCAGACTCATCCCCTCGCCGGTCGCTCGGTGCTGGTCACGGGCGGCGCGAAACGCCTCGGCGCCGCGATGGCGCGCCGCCTGCACGCGGCCGGCGCGAGCGTCGTCGTGCACTATCACCGCTCGCGTCCCGCGGCCGACGAACTCGTCGCCGAGTTGAATGCGGCGCGCGCGGGCTCGGCGCTGGCGGTCCGCGGCGACCTGCTCGACGTCGGGGCGCTCCCGGCGCTGGTCGACGAGACCATCCAGCGCTACGGGCGTCTCGACGTGCTGATCAACAACGCGTCGACGTTCTATCCGACGCCCGTCGGCACGATCACCGCGGCGCAGTTCGAGGACCTCGTCGGCACCAACCTGCGCGCCCCGCTCTTCCTCTCGCAGGCCGCCGCACCCGCCCTGCGCGAGACGCAGGGCCTGATCCTCAACCTCGTGGACATCCACGCGCGGCGTCCGCTCAAGGCACATCCGGTCTATTCGGCCGCGAAAGCCGCGCTCGCCATGCTCACGAAATCGCTGGCCCGCGAACTCGGCCCCGAGGTCCGCGTGAACGGCATCGCGCCCGGACCGGTGCTCTGGCCGGAACGCGAGCTCGAGGCGGCGCTCAAGGCGGAGATCATCGCGAAGACGGCGCTCAAGCGGCCAGGCTCGCCCGCAGACATCGCGCGCACGGCGCTGTTCCTCGCGACCGAGGCGCCCTACGTCACGGGCCAGATCGTCGTCGTCGACGGCGGACGCAGTCTCTGAGGCAGCGCCTCGTGGCGGCGGCCGGCGCATCAGACGGTCGCTCCGGGGTTGGGCCAGCCGAGATCGACGCGCTGCATCGGGTGCGCCTCGCGATCGAAGGCGCCCCACAGCTCGCCGAGCGTCCTGCCGAGCGTCGGGTGCACGAGGTCCGGCGCGAGTTCGGCGACCGGACCGAGCATGTACGCGCGTCGCACGAGATCGGGTCGCGGCAGCGTGAGCCCCGGCTCATCGATGACCGCGTCGCCGAACAGCAGCAGGTCGAGGTCCATGGTGCGCGGCGCCCATTTCGGCGCATGACGAGCACGGCCGCAGGCGGCCTCGGCCTCGTGCAGCTGAGCGAGCACGGCGCGCAGCTCGTCGTTCGTGTCGAATGCGGCGACGAGATTCACGAAATCCTCTCCCTCGAATCCGACGGCGGCATTGCGCCAGGCCGTCGAGCAGCGCAGGTTCGGATGATGGCGCGCGAGAACCTCGAGCGCACGGCGCAGGTTGGCGACCGGCTCGACGTTGCTGCCGGCGGCGACGTAGACCGCCGTCACCGCGCCGGCCGGACCGGCGCGTAGTCCTCGCGCCGCCGCTCGATCTGGATGCCGACGTCGCGCGAACCGCGGATGGCGCCCTGCTTGTTCAGGCGCACGCGCACCCACGGCACGCCGAACTCCGTCACCAGCAGCTCCGCGATGCGCTCGGTGAGCGTCTCGACGAGCTGGTACTGCGAGTCGCCGACGAAATTGAGCAGGCGCTTGGCGACCTTCTTGTAGTCGAGCGTGTCCTCGATCGCGTCCGACGCGGCCGCCTTGCGGATGTCGGCGGCGAGTTCGACGTCGAGCACGATCTTCTGCTTGACCCGCCGCTCCCAGTCCCAGATGCCGATGATGCACTCGGTGGTCAGGCCGCCGAGAAAGATCACGTCGTGGGTCGCGCGGGAAGCGGGAGGCATGGGCGTGCAGGTGAACCTTCTAAACGCGCGGACCGCGCGCGGGCGGCTCGAGCTCGGTCATCGGCCAGCGTGCGCGGGCGCGAATCGCGAGGTCGTCCCCCGCGCCGGCGGCGAGCCTGAGGTGGCCGAGGAGCGCGATCATTGCGGCGTTGTCCGTGCAGAACTCCGCGCGAGGGTATACGACCCGCACGCCGTTGCGCTCGCCCATCGCGAGCATGCGGGCCCGGAGCCGGCGGTTGGCGCCCACGCCGCCGGCGATCACGAGCGTCCCCGCGCCGGTCGATTCGAGCGCCCGCTCGGCCTTGATCACCAGCGTATCGACCACCGCCTCCTCGAAACTGCGCGCCGCGTCCGCGCGCGTGCGGTCGTCGAGGTCGCGGCCGCGCAGCGCCACGACGACCGCCGTCTTGAGGCCGCTGAAGCTGAAGTCGAGACCCGGCCGGTCGGTCATCGGCCGCGGCAGGTGGAAGGCGTCGGGCCGCCCGCGTTCGGCGAGCGCGGCGAGTTGCGGACCGCCGGGATAGCCGAGCCCGAGGAGCTTCGCCGTCTTGTCGAATGCCTCACCCGCCGCATCGTCCACCGAACTGCCGAGGATCTCGTAGCGACCGACGCCCTCGACCCGCGCGAGCAGCGTGTGCCCGCCGGACACGAGCAGGGCCACGAACGGGAACGCGGGCGGCTCCGGCTCGAGCAGGGGCGCGAGCAGATGACCTTCCATGTGATGCACGCCGATGCAGGGCACCTTCCAGCCGTAGGCGAGACTCCGCGCCACCGAGGCACCCACCAGGAGCGCGCCCACGAGGCCCGGCCCGCTGGTGCAGGCGACCCCGTCGATGCGTTCGGCGCCCCCCGACTCGTCGACCACTTTCTTCAATAACGGCAATAACTTGCGCAAGTGGTCGCGGGAGGCGAGCTCCGGCACGACGCCCCCGTAGGCCGCGTGCAGTTCGACCTGGCTGTAGACCTCGTGCGCCAGCAGGCCGGACGCGCCGTCATAGACGGCGGCGGCCGTTTCGTCGCAGGAGGTTTCCAGCCCGAGCACCCGCATGCTTTGCAATTCCCGCCCGCGGTCTTTAAAATTCGCGGTCCTTTTTCCCGGCAACCCGGCCTGCGGGTCGAGGCCGGGCGCCTAGACCCGACTACGACCGAGGTTTCGATGCCCAGCGTCCGCGTTCGTGAGAACGAATACTTCGATGCCGCCCTGCGCCGGTTCAAGCGTGCCTGTGAGAAGGCGGGCGTGCTCACCGAACTCCGGCGTCGCGAATTCTACGAGAAGCCGACCCAGGAGCGGAAACGCAAAAAGGCCGCTGCGGTCAAGCGCCACCAGAAGCGCGGCATGCGCGACTTCGGGGCTCCCCGCGCCCGCAATTACTGACGGACCGTCCCGATGACGCTCAAGGAGCGCATCACCGAGGACATGAAGGCCGCCCTGCGGGCCTCCGACAAGGAGCGCCTCTCGACCATCCGCATGGCGCAGGCCGCGATCAAGCAGCGCGAAGTCGACGAGCGCATTGTGCTCGATGACGCGCAGGTGATCGCGGTGCTCGAGAAGATGGTCAAGCAGCGGCGCGAGTCGATCGTCCAGTTCGAACTGGGCGGGCGCGCCGACCTCGCCGGGAAGGAAAAGGCCGAGATCGCGCTGCTGCAATCCTACCTCCCCGCCCAGCTCTCAGAGGCGGAGGTCGACGCCCTCGTCAAGGAAGCCATCGCCAGCACCGGCGCCTCGTCCATGAAGGACATGGGCAAGGTGATGGGCGCGGTGAAAGCGAAGGCTGCGGGCCGCGCCGACATGGG
>CAZRKS010000114.1:0-8140 GCA_964600315.1 uncultured Steroidobacteraceae bacterium
CGCGCCGCCATTCCCTCGCGAATGCAGTTCAGCGCCCGCTGCGTGAATCATCACGGTGTCCGCCGGCGATTCGTGGCGGAGCGAGCGTGTCGGTGTGGGCGGCTGTGGGGCGGGTGTGCGGGGTCTTCGGGACGGGCCGTCGCGCGCCAGGACGGCGCGCGCGGAGCCTACAGGGAGGTATTCACGGCGTCCCGTCCCGAAGGCCCCGCACACCCGCCCCCGACCACTCGATCGTACAGGACGTCCGCTCAGCGTCTGCAAACAGCGGCGACGAACAAGCGAACCAGCGCCTCCAGCCCGCGCGCGTCGGCGGCGTCGAAGCGCCCCGGCACCGGGCTGTCGAGATCGAGCACGCCGAGGAGCCGTGGGCCGTCCACGACCGGCACCACGACTTCGGAACGCGACGCGGCGTCGCAAGCGATGTGCCCCGGGAAAGCGTGCACGTCGGGCACGACGAGCGTTTCCCGGCGCGCCGCGGCCGCGCCGCACACGCCCTTGCCGAGCGGTATGCGCAGGCAGGCCGGCTTGCCCTGGAACGGGCCGAGCAGCAGGTCGCCCGAATCCGGCTCGACGAGATAGAAGCCGACCCAGTTGAGTTCCGGCAGGCTCCAGTAGAGCAGGGCGGACGTGTTCGCCGCGCAGGCCACCAGGTCCGTCTCGCCGGCGAGCAGTGCGCGCAGCGAGCCTGCGAGTTCCGTGTAGGAGGACGCTTTGTCGCCGCTCACGGCGGCCGGCAATGTGTGCATGGGTCGCCTCCGCGATCAGGCCCGCTCGAACGGAAAGGCGATGACCTCGTCGATCGCCGACGCGCCCAGCGCCACCATCACGACGCGATCGAAACCGAGTGCGACCCCGGCGCACGGCGGCAGTCCGGCGGCGAGCGCGCCGAGGAATCGCCGGTCCGGCTCGCGGTCCGGCCGGCCGCGACGGGCGCGCTCCTCGCGGTCGGCCGCGAAACGCCGTGCCTGTTCGGCGACGTCGCCGAGTTCGTGGAAACCATTGGCCAGTTCGAGTTCGCCCCAGAACGCCTCGAAGCGCGAGGCGACCGTGCCGCGCACCCGCGCAAGGGCGGCCTGCGAGGCCGGGAAGTCATGGAGGAACGTGAATCGGTCGGCCGGGAAGCGTGGCGCGACGAGCATCGAGAGGGCGAAGTCGAGCAGCGCGTCGCGCTCGTCGTGGATCGACTCGGGCACGTCCGCGTCCTGCGCGCGCATCGCGCCGAGCAATTCGTCCGTCGTCGCCGACAGCGGATCGACACCGAGCGTCTCGGCGAAGGCGTCGGCATAGGTCACGCGACGGCTCGGACCCACCGGCCGCAGGGGCCCGATCAACGCGCGCAGCAGGCGCTCCACGTCCGCCATGAGGGCATGGTGATCGATGCCGAGCCGGTACCACTCGACCATCGTGAACTCGGGGTTGTGGAGCCGGCCGCGCTCGCCTTCGCGGAAGACGCGCGCAACCTGGTAGATGTCCGGTGCACCCGCGGCGAGGAGCCGTTTCATCGCGTACTCGGGCGAGGTGTGCAGGAAGCCGGCTCGCGTGCCGTCCGCCTGGCGCACCTCGAGCGACTCGAGGTGAACGTCGGTGACGCCGGCACGGACCAGCACCGGGGTCTCGACCTCGAGGGCCCCGGTCGCCGCGAAGTGAGCGCGCACAGTGTCGAGCAGCCGCGCCCGCAGGCGCAGCACTTCGAGTCGCGCCGACGGTGCCCAGTCCGCGGCCGGTGACTCGGTCATCCCAGGGCGGCCAGTTGCTGGCCCATCCGCACGGTCGATCCCGGCGCCAGCCCGTCGGCGAAGCCGAGCGAGCCGTTTGCGGCCAGCACGATCACGGTCGAACCCATGTTGAAGCGACCGATCTCGGCTCCCTTGGCGAACTCGCGGCCGATGCCCGTCTCGATGCTGCGCACGGCGCCGCCGCGGACCGGCGGCGGATTCACCTCGCCTGCGTACACCGTCTCGATGCTGCCGACGAACAGCGCGCCGACCAGCACGAGGGCGATCGGCCCGAGGGCCGTCTCGAACTCGCACACGACGCGCTCGTTGCGGGCAAAGAGGCCCGGCACGGCCCGAACCGTGGCGGCGTTCACGCTGAAGAAATCGCCCGGTATGTAGCGCGTGGCCGTGAGCCGCCCCGCGTAGGGCAGATGAATGCGGTGATAGTTGTACGGCGCGAGATAGAGGCAGGCGAATGCGCCGCCGGCGTAACGCGCGGCCGCGGCCTCGTCGGCGAGCAGCGCGCCCGCCGTGTAGTGGGCGCCCTTGGCCTGGTAGATCTGGCCGGCCGCGATGCGCCCGCACTGGCTCACCGTGCCATCCACCGGCGAGGCGAGCGTATCGGCGCCCACGGCGACGGGACGCGCACCCGGTCGCAGCGCGCGCGTGAAGAAGGCGTTGAACGACGGGTAGGCGTAGGGGTCGGGCTGCTCCGCCTCGCTCATGTCGATCGCGGGATAGGCGCGCAGGATGGTGCCGATCGTGGCGTTGCGCAGCAGCGGCTGCGTGCTGCGCGAAAAACGGTGCATGAGCCGGGACAGCGTTCGCTTCGGCAGCAGGTCCTGCAGCGTCGCAAAGGCGCGGTCGCTCGCACCGGCGTAATCGTCGGCGCCCGCGGTTGTCATGGCTTGCCCGTCGCGTAGGTCACGATCCGGCGATAGTCCCGCGCCACGACCTCGGCAGCGAGCGGCGCCGAGAGATAGGCGACGATTCCGCCCGCGGGACCGACGACCGAAACGCCGGAGCCGTGGTCGAACGTGTAGCCGCCCTCCGGCAGGCTCACCTTGCTGTACGGCACGCCGAATGCGGCCGCCGCCTCGTCCACCGCCCTGACTTCACCGGTCGCGCCCAGGAAGGCCGGGTCGAAGAAGCGCACGTAGGCCGCGAGGCGCGCCGGATCGTCCCGCTCGGGGTCCACGGTGATCAGCAACACGCGCGGGCGCTCTGCGGCCGGCAGGTCGGCCAGACTGCGAGTCGCCTGGGCGAGGGTCGCGAGTGTCGTCGGACAGATGTCGGGGCACGCCGTGAAGCCGAAGAACACGAGCGTCCAGCGCCCGTCGAAGAACCCGGCGCCGAGCGGCTGGCCATCCTGGTCCACGAGCGCGAGCGCCGGCAGGGGGCGGGCCGGCGACAGCACGGTTGCATGCTCCAGGGTCGGCAGGGGGGCCGGTGTCGGCCACAGCCGCAGGGCGAGGATGGCGAGAATGATGCCCGCGGCAAACGCTACAATGGCCAGGATGACGATTCGCAGGGGACGTGCGGACATGGTCTGGGGCTCGGCGAGGGTCCGATCCGACGAAACCGCGATTATCCCACAACGACCGCCCGACCCATGCCTGCCACCCGAAGCTTCGAAGCGGCACCACCGCCGGCGCCGACCGTCGCCGACCTGATCCGCTTCGGCGCGGAGGAGTTCGAGCGCGCCGGACTCGCCTACGGCCACGGTACCGACAACGCCGTCGATGAAGCCGCGGCGCTCGTGTTTCACGCGCTCGGCCTCGATCACGCGCGGGCCGCCGACGCCTACGCGAGTCGGCCGCAGGCCCCCGACGTGCAGCGGGTGCTCGCGCTCCTGGCCGAGCGCATCGCGCGGCGCGTGCCGGCCGCCTACCTGATGGGTCGCATGTGGTTCGCCGGGCTCGAGTTCGAGGTCGACGAGCGCGTGATCGTGCCGCGCTCGCCGTTCGCCGAGCTGATCGGGGCGCAGTTCCGGCCCTGGATCGAACCCGCGGGCGTGCGCCGCATCCTCGACATCGGCACCGGATCCGGCTGCATCGCCATCGCCTGTGCGCTGGCCTTTCCCGCCGCACGGGTGGACGCCGTCGACGTTTCGCCGCACGCGCTCGAGGTCGCGCGGCGCAACGTGGCCCGGCACGGACTCGACGGGCGCCTGCGCCTGCTCGAGGGTGACGTGTTCGAGCCCGTCGGCGATGCGCGCTACGATCTCATCGTCTCGAACCCGCCGTACGTGAGCGACGCGGAGATGCGGGCCCTGCCGGATGAATACCGGCACGAGCCGGAGCTCGCGCTGCGCGCCGGCCGCGACGGCCTCGACGTCGTGCGAAGGATCCTCGACGGGGCGCCGCGGCACCTCGAGCGTGGTGGCGTGCTCGTCGTCGAAGTGGGCGACAGCGATCGCCGGCTCGAGCGCGCGTTCCCGAAGCTGCCCTTCACGTGGCTCGAGTTCGAGCACGGCGGCGGCGGTGTGTTCCTGCTGCGAGACTCGGAGCTGTAGATGTCCGGCAATACCTTCGGCCGCCTGTTCACGGTCACGACGTTCGGCGAAAGCCACGGTCCCGCACTGGGCTGCATCGTCGACGGCTGCCCGCCGGGTCTCGCGCTCGCGGAGGACGACCTCCAGGGCGACGTCGAGCGGCGGCGCTCAGGCACTTCGCGCTACACGAGCCAGCGCCGCGAGCCGGACCGCGTGCGCATCCTCTCGGGCGTCTTCGAGGGCCGCACGACCGGCACGCCGATCGGGCTGCTCGTGATGAACGAGGACCAGCGCTCCTACGACTACGAGAAGATCAAGGACCGCTTCCGTCCGGGCCACGCCGACTACACCTACCAGCACAAGTACGGATTGCGCGACTACCGTGGCGGTGGTCGGTCGTCGGCACGCGAGACGGTCATGCGCGTCGCCGCCGGGGCCATCGCCCGCAAGTGCCTCGCCGAGCGGCTCGGCGTGCGCATCCGGGGATTCCTCGCGCAGATCGGCGACCTGCGCCTCGAGCCGCGGGACATGGACGAAGTGGATCGCAACCCCTTCTTCTGCCCGGACCCGGCCCGCGTCGGCGAGATCGAGGCGCTGATCGACGGCCTGCGTCGCGACGGTGACTCGATCGGCGCCCGCGTCACGGTGGTCGCGACGGGCGTGCCGCCCGGCCTCGGCGAGCCGGTGTTCGACCGCCTCGACGCGGACCTCGCGCATGCGATGATGGGCATCAACGCGGTGAAGGGCGTCGAGGTCGGCGACGGCTTCGCGGTCGTCGCGCAGCGCGGTTCGCAGCATCGCGACGAACTCACGCCCGGCGGATTCCTCTCGAACCACGCGGGCGGCACGCTCGGCGGAATCTCGTCGGGCCAGGACCTCGTGGTGAGTCTCGCGCTCAAGCCGACCTCGAGCATCGTGCTGCCGGGGCGCACGATCGACGTCGAGGGTCGGCCGGTCGAAGTGAGCACGACGGGAAGGCACGACCCCTGCGTCGGGATCCGCGCCGTGCCGATCGCCGAGGCGATGCTCGCGCTCGTGGTGATGGACCACTGGTTGCGCCATCGTGCACAGAACGCCGATGTCGAGGTCACGACGCCGGTCATCACCCGCCGCCGCTGACGTCGATCCAATGCGCGGAATTGTGCAGCGCGTCCGCCCACCGGGAGGCCCGACGCGCTACAAAGCGACGGTCGACCGGCCCAGCGGTTGTGGGCGGGCGTTGGGCGGTCAGCTATAGTTATGTTCAATTCGCAGCAGTCACGCAGACTCGAGCCGGCCGACATGCCGTCGGGCCGGTCAGTGCGGCGAAGCTGCCGGGAGCATCGATGAAGTCAGCCGTTCGCCGTGTCCTGTTGTTGAGCGCCCTGATGTCGCCGAACGCCCTCTACGCGCTCGGCCTCGGCGAAATCCACCTGAACTCGGCCCTGAACCAGCCGTTCGATGCCGACATCGAACTCGTTTCCTCCGCCGACGAGGACCTCTCGGCCCTGCGTGCGTCGCTCGCCTCCGGCGACACGTTCGCGCGCTACGGACTCGACAAGCCGGCGTACCTCGCCGATTTCACGTTCCGGGTGGTCCGCAAGTCGGACGGCCGCGATTTCCTCAAGGTCACCTCGCCCAGGCCGGTCACCGAGCCGTTCGTGACCATGCTGGTCGAGGCCAGCTGGCCGCGCGGCCGCCTGCTGCGCGAATACACCGTGCTGCTCGATCCGCCGGTCTTCGCGCCGCCCGCCCAGGTGGCCGAGACACCGGTCGCGGCCCCGCGGGTGGCACCGGCGGCCACGCCCGCCCCGGCTCCCGAGGTGCCGGCGCCGCCAGCTCCCGCGGACCGCGCCGAACCGTTTGCCACGGCACCGCCGCCGCCCCGGACGACGCCCTCACGTCCAGTCCCGTCGCGGCCGCGTGCCGACTCGGGAATCACGGCTGCGCCTGCGGCCGCCCCCGGCTCGACCTATCGGGTGCAGCCGAACGACACGCTCTGGGAGATTGCGAGCGAGGCCCACCCCGGGCGGCGCTCCGACGTGAACCGGGCGATGGTGGCGATCTACCAGACCAATCCGAACGCATTCGAAGGCAACATCAACCTGCTGCGGGCCGGAAGCACGCTCAAACTGCCCGCGGCTGCGGACGTCGAGGCCATTTCCGCGTCTGCGGCAGCGGCCGAGGTTGCCCGCCAGTACCGCATGTGGCGCGAGGGCACGCCCGCAGCCGGCGGCACGGAGGCCGCAGGCGGGCGTCTCCGGCTGGTGACGCCGGAGCAGGGTACGCCCGCCGCCTCGACCGCGACGGCGCCTGCGCCCGCGACGACCGCGGCAGCCGCAGCGGGTGCCGGCAACCAGGAACTCCAGTCTCGGGTCCAGCAGCTCGAGGCAGAGCTGGCCGAGGCACGGCGCCTGCTCGAGGTCCGCAACGCCGAACTCGCCACGCTGCAGGGTGCCTCGGGCGCGGCCGCCGGGCCGGGCCAGGCTGCCGCGCCGACGGCAGCGCCGACGCCGTCCGAGGGTCCGGCCGCCGCGCCGGCAGCGGGCGCTGAAGCGCCTGCCGCTCCCGCCGAAGCCACGCCCGAACCCGCACCCGCGCCGAAGCCGGGGGCCAAGGCCAGGAAGCCGGCCCACGAGGCGCCGCCCGCGCCGGGTCTCATGGAACGACTGGCGGGCTACTGGTGGGTGCTGCTCGGCCTGCTGGTCGCTGGCCTGGCCTTTTCGTTCTTCAAGAGAAGTCGACGCGACACCGGGGCTGCCGAGGAGGACCTGCAGGAGGCGCTCGCACCGCCTGCGCCCGATCTCCGCGACCGGATGACGCTCGCGAAGCGACCGCGCGAAGCGGACATCGTCGTCGAGGAGAGACGGCCGGCCGAGCCGATGCCGGCCCCGGTGGCGGTGGCGCCCGCTGCGGCACCCGCTGCCGCGCCCCAGGCGCCCGAGCCGAGCCGCAGGCCGGTCTCGGTCGAGGACACTTTGTCCGGGGAGGGTCCGCTCAACATCGAGGCGGGGGACCCGCTGGCGGAAGCGGACTTCCACATGGCTTACGGCCTCTATGACCAGGCGGCCGACCTCGTCCAGCTCGCCATCAAGCGCGAGCCGGCGCGCCGCGACCTGCGCCTCAAGCTGCTCGAGATCTTCTTCGTCTGGGGCAACCGCGACCGCTTCCTCGACCTGGCTCGCGAGATGCGCGCGAGCGCCCGCGATGCGCAGGCCGGAGAGTGGGACAAGATCCTGATCATGGGCAAGCAGCTCGCGCCCGACGACGCGCTGTTCACCGGACCGGCGCAGCAGGTCTCCCCGGCGGCGCTCGACCTGGAACTGCACGACAGCGCCGGGCCGCTCGACATGGACCTCGGTGCCGAGACGTTGACCTCGACCGACATCGACCTGGAAGCTGAGCCCCAGCTCGCGGCGGGCGAAGCCGGACTCGATTTCGTCATCGACGAGCCGGTCCGCGGCACGGACGATACGAGCATCCTGGCGCCGACCGTCGAGACGCCGCGGATCAAGTCACGCCCCGTTGCCGACGAGCCCACGCAGGAAGTGCCCATCGAGCAGCTCGGCATCGATGTCGGCGAGCTGCAGTCGCTCGAGGACGTCGAGGGCGGTGAGTCGCTGCTCGCAGCGGACACGCGCGCGACTGTGGACGACACGGTCGAGAGCCCGCGCGCGCCCCGGCCCGCCGCCGAGGACGACGAAGACCTGCTCAGTTCGACCGGGATCCTGCGCGAGCCGACCGGCATCCATCGCGCCCTCGTGATCGACGAGGCGCCTGCGGGCGAGACCGGCGAATCGACCGGCGAACTGCCGGTCTTCGAGACGCGGCAATCCGCCGGCACGGCCACGGCCGTCCTGGAACCCGCCGTCGCCGAGGACAGCCCGACGATGAGCGAGGTCGGCACGAAGCTCGATCTCGCGCGCGCCTACATCGACATGGGCGACCCGGA
>CAZRKS010000115.1:0-8130 GCA_964600315.1 uncultured Steroidobacteraceae bacterium
CCAACCGCACCGTGCGCAACGACGTCGCCATGACCGGCGAGATCAGCCTGCGCGGGCTCGTGCTGCCGGTCGGCGGCATCAAGGAGAAGACCGTGGCGGCGCATCGCGCCGGCATCCGCCGGATCCTGCTCCCCGCCCGCAACCGCAAGGACCTCGAGGACATCCCGGAGAGCGTGCGGCGCGAAGTCGAGTTCGTCTGGGTGGACCGCGTCGACGACGCGGTGGCGAATGCCATCGACAGCGCCGGGACGGCGGTGCGCGCCGCGTGACGTGAGCGGCGTCGGCCCGGCGGCCTACGGGATGGCGCCACAGGTGCTCGGCAGCGTCGTGCGCGTCTGCACGCACCCGCGCGTATTTGCGCGTCCGAGCCGGGTGTCGGAGGCCTTCGAGTTCTGTCGCGTGCTGCTGGAGCAGCCCAACGCCACGGTCATCGTGCCGGGCCAGCGACACTGGGAGATCTTCGAGACGCTTTGTCGCGAGTCGCGGGGTTGTCGTGGCGGTCTCCGTTCTGATGACCACCACACGTCACGCGCATCCCATGCCGACGCGGCGACGGCACGCGGTCTTCACGGCCCTGGCTTGCGCAGATACAGCCGGTCGTCGAAGCTCATCACCCAGCCCGGACGGTACACGACCAGCATCGCCATCAGCATGCCGTTCACGAATGCTTCGCCGAAGCTCATGAGCGGCAGGATGGCGAAGTACTCCGGGCCGGCGTGCGCCGCTTCGAGCGAGCCGCTGACGGCGAGCAGCGCGATGCGCGCGAGTCCCGCGAGGTTGTAGGCGAGGGCCGAGCCGAGGAATGCGGTCACGAAGAAATAGATGAAGTAGTTGTGCGGCAGGCGCGCGTGCACGAGCTCGTGAAACCACGCGGTGAAGAGCGCCGGCACCAGTGCCATGCAGAGCAGGTTCGCCCCGTAGCTCTCCCACGACGCCTGCCCGGTGACGGTCAGCACGCCGAGCACGAGGACCGCACCGATCACGGCGAGCTGCCAGCCGTGCATCAGCGTCAGCGCGGTCACCAGCAGGAAGCGCACCGACAGGCCCGGCGTGATGCCGGCCTTCATGGACCACAGGCCGACCAGCAGCGCGAGGCTGCCGAGCCAGACCCACTGCCGTTCGCGGTCTGCGAGCCACACGCGCCACGGCGCGCTGAGCACGGCGAGTCCGACGAGAACGGCCGCGATCGTGCCCGCGACGAGCCGCACGCCGGTGCTGAGCAGCTCCGCTTCGACGAGCATCAGCCGGCCGCGCGCGGTCCTGCCGGCAGCCCGGCGAGCAGTGCGCCCGCTGCAGGCGACACCGTGCGCACGTGCACGTCCTGCTGCGGGAACGGGATCTCGATGCCGGCGGCATTCAACGCGTCGTAGACGCGCACGGTGAGGTCGCTGCGGATCTTCACCCAGTCGCCGAAGTTGTGGGTCCACGCCCGGATCGAGAAGTCGAGCGAGCTCGCGCCGAAGCCGACGAAAAGGACCGTGGGCTCGGGCAGCGTCGTGATGCCCGCCGTCGAGCGCGTCACCTCCATCAGCAGCTCGAGCACCTTGCGCGGGTCGGTGCCGTAGGCCACGCCGACGTTCACGTCGATGCGCCGGTCCATGTCGCTCAGCGTCCAGTTGATCAGCTTCTCGGCGAGCAGCATGCCGTTCGGCACGACGACGTCCGCACCCTCGAAGGTGTTGAGCGTCGTGGCGCGCATGCCGATTTCGCGCACCTTGCCGGAGACCCCGCCGATCTCGACCACGTCGCCGGGCTGGATCGGGCGCTCGAACATCAGGATCAGGCCGGACACGAAATTGTTAACCACGTTCTGCAGGCCGAGGCCGATGCCGATGCCGAGCGCGCCGACCACGAGGGCGAGCTGGCTCAGCTCGAAGCCCGCGGCGGCGAGCGCCACGAACAGCCCGAGCACGATGACCGCGTAATAGGTGAGCGAGGAGACGCTGTTGCCGACGCCGCGCGGCAGCGACATCTTCGGCAGGATCTCGTCCTGCAGCACGAAGCGCACGGTCTTCGCGACCCAGAATGCGAGCCACACCGCGAAGACGAACAGCAGCACGCCGCCGAGCGTGAGCGAGATCTGGCCGTAGTTCAGCGGATAGGTCAGCACGCCCACCACCGCATCGTGGATCGGGCGATACACGCGGAACTCGTTCAACACGACGACGACCCAGGCCGCCAGCCCGGCGAATCTCAGCAGCCGCGTGAAGCTCGCGATGAGCGGCCCGGCGTGCTGCGTGACGACCCGGAAGCGCGAGAAGACGCGGCGCGCGAGCAGCAGCCGGATCACCGACGCGAGCACCGTGACGCCGGCGTAGATCACGAGGCCGACATAACCGCTCTCGAGGATCCCGCCGATCAGCATCTCTGCGAGCGAGACGTTGCCCACGACGTTGGCCGCCACGGCGACCACGAGCGCGGCGATGGCCGACCAGCCGGCGAGGCGGACGGCCCTGCGCGAAATCGCTGGCGGCGTGTCCGCGCGCGGCCGCCGGGTCCACAGCACCCAGGTCAGCAGCAGCACGGACAGCAGCGCGAGCCCGACCAGGTAGATGCGGTAATTCAGGGCATTGGCGACGAACAGGAAGCTCAGCCGGTGCAGCAGGTAGAGGCCCGTCGCCACGTAGGGCCAGGGACCCAGGACCCCGTACACCGCCGGCGGCAGCAGCCGCAGGACCGGGATCAGCGCGACCAGCATCGCGGCCTGCTGCAAGAGGATCGGTGCGTCGGGCTCCAGCACCGCCACGCTCAGCATCATCAGCACGAGCCACGACGACAGCG
Organism: uncultured Steroidobacteraceae bacterium; assembly: GCA_964600315.1. Taxonomy (GTDB): domain Bacteria; phylum Pseudomonadota; class Gammaproteobacteria; order Steroidobacterales; family Steroidobacteraceae; genus RPQJ01. The sequence continues at coordinate 2,782 of CAZRKS010000115.1, forward strand.
GCCGCTGCAGCACGCGCGCCGACGCCTGCATCTCCGGGTCGTCCGAGATCACCCTGCGGCTGCGGTAGCTCAGCCAGGCGAGCAGCGGCAGCAGCAGCAACCCGAGGATGCCCCTCCGCAGATGGAAGGCCGCCGTCGCCTGCTCGTACTCGTCCATGAACCGCCGTTCCGCCTGGAGGCCCGTGGCCATGGACTTGATCCCTTCGCCGGACGCCTGGGGCTCGTGCCAGGCCTCCCAGAGCGGCGGCGAGTCCACTTGAGCGAGCCGGATGTCGTTGTACTTGATCGCCGCCTCGACGGCCCGCTCGCCCGCGAGGATCGTCGTCTCGATCGAGTTCGCGCGCTGACCCAGGCGGATCTGCTTCGCGAGCGGCGCGGACACCGCGCGTTCCGCCTCCGCGATCGCCGCGAGCACGCTGTCGATGCGGTTGGCGAGCGCCGGCGCCAGGCTGCCGGCCTCGGGCGTCTTTCGCGTCGCTTCCCAGGCGGCGCGGCGGCGGCCGAGCTCCGCGGCGTCGTCCGTGTACTGCGCGCTCACCTGCTTGAGGTCGCGTCGCCAGTTCCCGAGCTGCTTGCCGTAGAAACTCCAGTGTCGGTCCAGGCTCTCGAGCCGCGTGATGGAGAGCAGGTTCAGCTCGTCGCGCTTGAAGTGCTGGCTTTCGCTCAGCACGGACTCCCCGAGTTCCTCGAGTCGCTGCTCGAGCTTCGCGCTCGGGTCCCGGCCGCGGCTGCGCTGCACGACTTCCTGCGCGAAACGCTCATCGACGTCGGCGCGCGCCGCGATGTCGGCCGGCGCGATCAGTTCAGGCGCCGGCTTCGGCGGCGTCGCGGGCGAGGCCGCCTCCGCAGCGGCGGCCACTTCGCCACCACCGGGGCACATCGCGAGCAGGACGAGGGCCAGGATTCCGAGTCGTCGACGCATGGAGGCTCCGTTCCGCCGGCTGCCGGCGGCAGACGCGAATTGTCGCATCACTGGCCCGGCGGGGCCCAATGCGCGACCCGGGTCCCCGTCCGCGTTCTGGCACAATGCCGGGCCACCCTCGTGGTGCCGCCGGACCCCCCGGCCGGCCGGCTCCCGGACAGTTCTCCATGCACGACCTGCTCGCCCCGCTGCTCACCTGGTACCTGGACGCGCTCGACCAGGGCGGTTACCTGCTCATCGCGCTCCTCATGGCGATGGAGAGTTCCATCATCCCGCTGCCGAGCGAGTTCGTGATCCCGCCGGCCGCCTATCTCGCCCAGGCCAAGGGCACGCTCACCTATCCGGGCATCGTGATCGCGGGCACCCTCGGCTCGTGGGTCGGCGCGAGCGTCATGTACTGGCTGTCGCGGCTGCTCGGCCGCCCGCTGCTGATGCGCTACGGCAAGTACGTGCTCATCACCCCGGAGAAGATCGAGCATGCGGAAACCTGGGCGGCGCACTACGGCACGATGGGCGTGTTCATCTCGCGCATCCTGCCGGTGATCCGCCACCTGATCGGCATCCCCGCCGGCATCGTGCGCGTGAATTACTGGAAATTCTCGCTCGCGACGGCGGCGGGCTCCGCGCTCTGGTGCAGCGTGCTGGTGTGGCTCGGCGTCACCGCGGGCCGCGACGAGGCGCTGCTCGAGGGCAACCTGCATCGCATCACGCTCTGGGGCGGCGGGCTCATGGTGTTCCTCTGGGGCCTGTACTACTTCTTCGTCCACCGTCACATGCGGCGCTGAGGCGGATGCCGTGACCGAGGCCGCGACAGCGCCCGCCGCGTCCACACCGGGCGTGATGCGGATCCTGCCGGCCTGCCGCCACGACCCGCACGGCCGCCCACAGGTCGACTATCGTGCGATCGCGGCGCTCGGCCTGCCGCTGATGGTCAACAGCAGCCTGCAGGCGGTGATCAACCTCACCGACACCTGGTTCGTCGGCCACCTGTCCACGACGGCGATGGCCGGCATGGCGGCGATCTTCTGGCTGGTGTTCTTCTTCGTGATGCTGCTCGGCGGCATCGGGCTTTCCGTGCAGACCTTCGTCGCCCAGTACGAAGGCGCCGGCCGCCGCTCGCGCGCCGGTCACGCCGGGTGGGTGGGCCTGTGGGGCGCCGTGATCACGCTGCCGTTCTTCACCCTGCTCGCCTGGCAGGGCGATGCGTTGCTCGCGCCGTTCGGGCTCGACCCGCAGGTGGCGCGCAACGCGCTCGAGTTCTGGCAGCCGCGCATGGCGGGGGCGCCGCTCGCGGTCGCGCTGTGGTCGCTGCTCGGGTTCTTCAACGGCGTCGCCCGGCCGCGCGTGACCGTCGTGACGACGCTCGTCGTCTGCGCGGTCAATGCCCTGCTGAACCAGGTGTTCATCTTCGAGTTCGGCTGGGGCATCGCCGGCGCGGCCTGGGCCACCAACGTCAGCATGGCGGTCGGCGTCGCTTTCGCGCTCGCGGTCTTCCTGCGCGCCGACCTGCGTCGCAGCCACCGCACGCACCTCACCTGGCGTCCCGACATCGCGACGCTGTGGCGCGAGTTCCGCATCGGCCTGCCCATGGGCGCGATGTATGCGGCCGATCTCTTCGGCATGGCGCTCTTTTCGCTGATGCAGGTGCGCCTCGGACAGGTGGACGGAGCCACGATGCAGATCGTCGTGATGCTGACGTCGATCGCCTACCTGCCCGGCGTCGGACTCGCGCTCGCGGGCACGACGCTGGTCGGCCAGTCGATCGGCGCCGGCGACCGCGCCTGGGCGCGCCGGCTCGGCAACACGGTCGTGGTGATCACGCTCGGCTACATGGGCGGCGTCGGCGTGCTGCTCGCGCTCGCGGGCCCCTGGGTCATGCCGCTGTTCGTCAGTGCGCAGGATCCGCTCGCGGCCGGGGTCGTCGAGCTCGGGGTCGTGCTGCTGTGGATCGCGGCCGGCTACCAGCTCTTCGACGGCGTGCAGCTCGCGTCGGGATTCGCGCTGCGCGGCGCCGGCGACGTGCGCGTCCCGGCCGTGATCTTCCTCGCGCTGTCCTGGGGCGTGTTCGTCCCGCTCGCCCACATGCTGTCGTTCGCGCCGGGCCAGGGCTGGACCGACGCATTGCCGCAGTTCGGCTACGGCGCCGTGGGCGGCTGGTTCGCGATGCTCGTCTACGTCGTGCTGCTCGCGGCAGCGCTCAACCTGCGCTGGCGGTCGGGCGCGTGGCAGAGCATCCGGCTGTAGTCGGCACTCCGCTCGCTCACGCGCGCCACTCGGTCAGCCCCTCGATCTCGCAGAGCCGCGCCCAGCTCGGCCGCGCGCGAACGAGATCGGCGAGCCGGCGCAGGGCCGGCCACTCGAGCGCGGACCGCGGCATGTTGCGCGACCAGCGCATGTACATCGTCGCGAGCAGGTCCACGCCCGAGAATCCGGCGCCCAGCAGGTAAGGTCCCCGCGCCTCGAGCCCGGCATTCACGAGCGCCCAGGACTCCTCGATCCTGAGGCGCAGCGCTTCGTGCACGGCCGGCGGATGTTCGGCGGCACCGAGGTCCGGCGGATAGAACCACTGGCGATAGGTCGCGCCGAGTGCCGTGGCGAGGAACGCGATCCACTGGTACCACTCCGGCCGCAGCGGGCTACCGGACGGCGGCGCGAGCCCGGCCTCCGGGTGACGCTCGGCGAGCAGCATGAGCAGGGCGGACGACTCGAAATACGGCTGGCCATCGATCACCAGCGTCGGCACCTGCCCTCGCGGATTCACCCGCAGGTAGTCGGCAGCGTGCTGCTCGTCGCGGTCGAAGTCGAGCCGGACGAGGCGATGCGGCGCGCCGATCTCGAGCAGCGCGAGGTGCACGACCATGCTGGCCGAGCCGGGCGAGTAGTAGAGCGTGTACAAGAGCCGTCTCCCCGTGGATGTCGTGGCCCGGCGCGAACGCGAGCGTAGCGCTTTCCGCGCCATCGAACAGCCCCGCGTATACGCGCGCATCCTGATGGATGAGAAGCGAGTCTCGAGCGCGGTCCTGGGCCGCGATCAGGCGCAGGCGTCCGCGCTTCTCCTCCGCGTCGAACCGCTTCTCCTCAGCAGCGCTGTCCATTATGGCGCCATTTTGGCGACAGTGATACGCTGGCCCTCTGACATCGTAGGGGCATCCCAATGGGAACGACGGCGACTACCCGGCAGCAACGCATCGGTGCGCGTGTGCCGCCGGACGTCTACTCGACCCTGACCCGTGCGGCCGAGCTGCTGGGCGCGACGGTGAACCAGTTCCTGGTGCAAACCGCACTCAAGGAGGCGCAGGCCGTCATCGAGCGCGAGCGCACCCTGCGGTTGTCGCGGCGCGACTGCGAGCGGCTGCTCGACCTCCTGGACCATCCCCCCAGGCCCAATGCCCGCCTGAGGGCTGCCAGGAAGAACTATCGAAAGGCCAGGCTCGCCGATGCGGATCATTCCTTTAGCTGGAAGCCATGACCGGCAGGGATTCGATTGCGGCCGGCCGGAACTGAACGACTGGCTGCAGCGCGTCGCACGGCAACATCAGGACAAGGGCCTGTCCCGGACCTTCGTCGCCGTTCTGGAGGAGCAGCCGACGCAGATCTGCGGGTACTACGCCCTGACGCTCACCGAGGTGGACACATCAGCGCTTGCGGAGCGGCGCCGCAGGAAGCTGCCGCGGATGGTCCCCGGCGTCCGGCTGGGCCGTCTGGCGGTGGATCGACGTTACCAGAGCCGGCGGCTGGGCGAACTCATGCTGATGGACGCGCTCGAACGCGTGCGCCGGATCACGGAACACTCCGGGGTCGTCGGCCTGTTCGTGGATGCTGTCGACGACCGGGCTGCTCGATCCTACGCGCGCTACGGCTTCGAGGCCTTCGCTGACGAGCCGTTGAGGCTGTTTCTGCCGGTAAGATGACTGCGATGGCCGCGACCTCGGTCGCCGGGGAACGAGGCCCGACTCTCGAGCGGACGGTCCGGTAAAATCGCGCCTCTCCGCAGCTACGGTCCCAGCCCCATGCCCACCTACGACTACCACTGCCCCGCCAACGGCCGGGTCATCGAAGTGAGCCACAAGATGGCCGAGCAGGTCGCCAACTGGGGCGAGCTCTGCCGCCGGGCCGGCCTGCCGCTCGACGGCACGCCCGCCAACGCGAAGGTCGAGCGCCTGATCACCGGCGGCAACGTGCTGTCCGGCGGGCTCGGCAGCAAGTACGAGCGCCCCTGCGACACCGGGCCCTGCGGCACGCCGGTCTGCGGCGGCGGCGGTTGCGGTTTCAACTGAGCGCGTGGGCGCCCCGCCGAAAGTCGGCTTCGTCTCGCTCGGCTGCCCGAAGGCGCTGGTCGATTCCGAGCGGATCCTGACGCGGCTCCGCGCGGAGGGCTACGACGTCGTCGGCCACTACGAGGACGCGAACCTCGTCGTCGTCAACAC
>CAZRKS010000116.1:0-5151 GCA_964600315.1 uncultured Steroidobacteraceae bacterium
GATGTTCGCCTTCTTCATCGTCTCGGCGCTCGCCTCGATGTCGTACACGGCGCCGAGGTGGAAGAAGTGAGTCACCTTGCCCTTGAGCTTGCGGACGTCGGCCGGGGACACCCCGAGCTTCGGCGAACCGAGGTCGCCCTTGACCGCCACCACGCGCTTGACGCTCTCCTTGCCCCAGAACTCGCGCAGCTCATCGAGCTTGGCGATCGACTTCGGCCGCACCAGCACGTAGATCGTGCCCTTGCCGCGCTCGAGCAGGGACTGCACGAGGAAACGCCCGATGAAGCCGGTCGCGCCGGTGACGAAATAGGTCATGAGACTCTCCCGATCGATCCGAGTAATGGGAGCCGCCTGCACGGCGCTCCTTTTTGGGGCTACCTTAGGGGCCGGACCGACGCAGGTCAACGTGGCGGAAGACCGCCGGGAGACGAACATGACGGCCCACCACGAGCGCATGTCGAGCATCGACACCGCGTGGCTGCGCATGGACGGGCCCGACAGCGCCATGATGATCATCGGCGTGTCGGTCACGGCGACGCCGGTCCGTGCGGCCGACTTCAGGCACATGGTCGAGACACGGGTGCTGTGCTTCCCGCGCTTCCGCCACCGTCCGGTCGCCGACGCACTCGGCGCGTCCTGGGTCGAGGACACCGCCTTCGACCTCGATCGGCACCTCGAAGTCGTTCGCGGACGATCGCCGGTGCGCAAGGCGCAGCTGCAGGCGCGGGTGGCCCGGCTCGCGAGCCAGCGGCTCGACCCGGCCCGGCCGCTCTGGCAGATCCATTTCATCGAGCGCTACCTCGGCGGCAGCGCCTGGATCCTCCGCGTGCACCACTGCTACGCGGACGGCATGGCGATGATGCACGTGCTGCTGTCGATGACGGAGCAGGACGCGGGGCCGGCGATGGCCCGACGGGCTGTGGGCGCCGCACCGAGGCCCGCGAGCCGCTCCACGGTGCTGCTCCCCGCACTCGACTGGCTCGGCCGGCTCGCGCAGCCGGGCGGCGACATCCTCGAGCACGCGCTCGCCGAAGGCGTGAAGCTCCTCGAGGGCGGCATCCACCGTGCGTTTCATCCGGAAGCCATCGCGACCGCGGCGGCCGAGGCCGGCAGCATGCTCGGCGAGTTCGCCCGGGTCCTCAAGCTGCCCGACGACCCGCCGACGCCCCTGCGCGGCGCCCTGAGCGGCGCCAAGGCCGTGGCCTGGGCGGATCCGCTTCCGCTCGCCGACGTGAAGACCGTGAGCCATGCGCTCGACTGCACGGTGAACGACGTCCTCATGGCGACCGTCGCCGCGGCCCTCGGCGGCCACCTGCGCAGCCGCGACTTCGACACCGACGGCCTCGTGCTGCGGGCCTCCGTGCCGATGAACCTGCGCGCGGCGGACGAGCCGATGACGCTCGGCAACAAGTTCGGCCTCGTGTTCGTCGACCTTCCCATCGGTGTGCGCAATCCGCTGCAGCGCGTGTTCGCGATGCACGACGCGATGACGGCCATCAAGGGATCGATGCAGCCGCCGATGACGCTCGCGACGCTCGGCCTGATGGGACTGCTGCCGGGCGTGGCGCAGGCGCCCCTGATCGAGCTCTTCAGCCGCAAGGGTTCGGTGGTCGTGTCGAACGTTCCCGGACCGCAGGCGCCGCTCCACCTGTGCGGCCAGCGCATCACGGAGATGTACTTCTGGGTCCCGCAGAGCGGCTCGATGGGCATCGGCATCAGCCTCCTCTCCTACGCCGGACAGGTGCACTGCGGTGTCATCGCCGACCGCAACCTCGTGGCGGACCCGGGCGACGTGGTCGGGCGGTTCGCCCCCGAGTTCGAGCAGTTGCTGCTCGCCGTGACGGTCGGGGCACTCGCCGCGAAGGCCGGTGCACCGACGCCGTCGCGCCGGAAAGCGAAAGCAGGGCGCAGGCGCCGCAGCCCTGCGGGAACTACCTACCCATCGGATTGACACAGTGCAGCACCGGCCGGCCTTTGGGCGAAAATAGCCCGCGTGTCCAACGGCGGCCGAGGCCGCGAGGGGGTTCGATGGCTGCGCGCAGGAAAAAGACCGGTTCCGCCAGGACCATCCGCGACGTGTTCGATTCCGCCCAGGACACGGTCCAGGCGCGGCTCGGCAGCGCCCGCGAACAGGCCAGCGAGACCTGGGACAACCTCGAGGCGCTGTTCCAAAGCCGCGTGCAGAAGGCGCTGCGACAGCTTGGCGTGCCGAGCGCGGAGGAGATCCGGCGACTCACCGAGCGCGTCGAGGAACTGAACGCCAGCGTCCAGGCGCTGACCGCGAAGCCGGCGCGCCGCAAGACCCGCAAAGGCCGCTGAACCCGCCAGGCAGGAATCACCATGCTCGACCTGCAACCCGCCGCCTCGAAGTCCGGCCGCAGCACCGGGACGTTCGGCCTCGCGCTCGCCGGCGGCGGACCGATCGGCGCCTTTTACGAGGTGGGCACGCTGCACGCCATCGGCGAGTCGTTCGCCGGCATCGACCTCACGAGCCTCGACATGTACGTGGGCGTGAGCTCGGGCGCGATGATCGCCGCCGGCCTCGTGAACGGCATCGACACGACGGAGATGGGCGTCGTCTTCATCCACAATGCCTCCGACGAGTACCCGGTGAGTCCCGGGTTGTTCGTGCGTCCCGCCTTCCGCGAGTACCTCGACCGCATCCGCAGCGTGCCGGAGCTCGCGGTGGACATCCTGAAGCAGTACCTGAGCGACCCGGGCAAGGGCTGGGCCGAGGCGCTCGGTCCGCTCGGCCGCGTGGTGCCCACGGGCCTCTGCGACAACCGGCCGTTCGAGCAGTTCCTCGCGCACCTGTTCTCCGGGCCCGGCCGCACGAACGACTTCCGCGAGCTGCGCCGCACGCTCTACGTGATCGCCACCGAACTGAACAGCGGCTACTCGGTGCGCTTCGGCGAGCCCGGCTTCGACGCCGTGCCGATCTCGCGCGCCATCCAGGCGAGCACCGCGCTGCCCGGGCTCTACCCGCCGGTGCCGATCGACGGCCACACCTACGCCGACGGCGCGCTGATGCGCACCATGAATGCCTCGCTGCTGCTCGACGAGGGTGCGGACTTCGTGATCTGCGTGAACCCGCTGGTGGCGTTCGACGCGTCGAGCGTCCCCCGCCGCAAGGGACACGACCGTGCGGACCTCGAACTCACCCGTGGCGGGCTGCCGACGGTCATGAGCCAGACTTTCCGCGCGCTGATCCAGTCACGCATGCAGGTCGGCATGCGCACCTACAAGCAGAATTACCCGGCCACCGACGTGATCCTGTTCGAGCCGGACCGCGGCGACGAGGAGATCTTCTTCAAGAACCCGTTCCGCTACGCGGACCGCCGGGAACTCGCCGAGCACGCCTACCAGCGCACGCGGCGCGACCTGCGCGCCAACGCCCCGGCCCTGCGACGCATCCTGGCCCGGCACGGCATCCGGCTGCGCATGGAGGTGCTCGAGGATCGCTCGCGGACCTTCGAGGCCGCGGTCGAGGAGCGCAGGCGCCGCCAGCAGCCGCTCACGGGCCCGGTTCACCGCACCCTCGACCGGCTCGAGAGTGCCCTCGCCGGGCGCGCCTGAGCCGTGCGGTTTCTCGGCATCGAGACGGGCGAGTCGCGCGCCCGGAGCGCGCGCGGGCACCTCGGGCGGCTGCTGGCCCACAACGCCGAACTGCGCGACGTGTTCGCGAGCGACCCGGCCTCGCAGTCGCGACTCCACCACCTGCAGCGCTGGCAGTCGAAGCGACTGCTGCGCAGCCATGCCGACCTGCGCGCCAATCCCCGCTATCGCAAGGCGGTCGAGTTCTTCTTCGACGAGCTCTACGGCGGCGGTGACCCGCGCGGCCGCGACCGCGACGTGATGCGCGTGCACCGCGTCATGGAGCGGCTGCTGCCGCGCAAGGCACTGCAGGCGCTCTGTCTCGCCATCGAACTCGAGGTCCTGTCGCAGGAACTCGACGCCGACGTCGTGCGCCACCTGCCGCCGGGACCGATCACGGTCGACAGCTACTCGGAGGGCTACCGGGGCGCCGGCCGGCCGGCGGACCGCGCGCGCCAGATCGACCTGCTGGGCATCATCGGCGAGTATCTCGACGCGGTCGTGCAGAAGCCCATCATCCGCGGGCTGGTGCGCCTCGCGCGCGGCCCGGCGCACGCCGCCGGCTTCGGCGGCCTGCAGGAGTTCCTCGAGCGCGGGCTCGAGGCTTTCGAGGACATGCACGGCGCGGATGAATTCCTCGCTGTCATCCGCGAGCGTGAAGTGCTCGCCATGGAGCGCATCTACGCGCGCCATCCGGATCCCTTCGAGTTCCACGGGAGACCTGAGTGATGAACCTTGAAGTCCGTCGCTTCCGTATCGTGATTGCGGTCGCTGCGCTGCTGGTTTCGGCGATGGCGCCCGACCTCGCCTGCGCGCAGGAGTCCCACATGCATGCGCACCAAGGAGCCGCCGTCGCGCAACTGCAGCTCGACCAGGGCCGCCGGTGGCCGACCGACGCGTCGCTGCGCGCCGGCATGGCCGGCATCCGCAAGGCCTTCGATGCCGATCACCCGGCGATCCACGCGGGCAAGGAGACGGATGCGCAATACGACGCGCTCGCTGCCGCGGTCGAGGCGCAGGTCAACGAGATCGTCGCGCACTGCAAGCTGCCTCCCGCCGCGGATGCGAACCTGCACTACGTCGTCGCCGACCTGCTGCAGGGCGTGAACCTGATGCGCGGCGGCGACCCGGCCCGGTCGCGGCACGACGGCGCCGCGCTGGTGCACGGCGCGCTGCTGGCTTATCCGAAGTACTTCGACGATCCGGAGTGGACGCACTGAGCGCGGAGGGGCCTGCGGCCGGCCGGGCTCGCCTATGGGACGCCCATCCCCTATGATATGGGTCACCCATATCAGGCTCGCCAGACCGGGTCTCAGCCGCGATGAAGACGACGATAGAGATTGCCGATCCGTTGCTCAAGGCCGCGCGGCAGGCCGCACGCCGGGATGGCACGACGGTGCGGGCCCTGGTCGAGCAGGGCCTGCGACTCGCACTGGAGGAGCGTCGGCGAGCGCCGGCTTTCCGTCTCCGCGATGCGTCCGTTGCCGGCCGGGGACTGCAACCGGGCGCCGAGGGACTGTCGTGGGATGCCTTGCGGGAACTCGCCTACGGCGAGCG
>CAZRKS010000116.1:5251-8105 GCA_964600315.1 uncultured Steroidobacteraceae bacterium
CGCAGCGTCTCCACCGGCGGGCGCGTGATGACCGAGCGCGCGGCCAGCAGGCCCGCGGCGCCAACGAGGGCCGCGCCACCCAGCATGCCGACGGCCCAGACCGCCGGGTCCGGCGCGTATTTCAGGTTGAACACTTCGCGTGCCAGGAAGTAGCCGGCGCCGGTCGCGCCCGCGGCGGCGAGCAGTCCCGCGAGCGCCCCGAGCGCGACGAACTCGGCCGCGACGCCCGCGAAGACGGTCCGGCGGCTGGCGCCGAGCGTCCTGAGCACGGCACTCTCGTAACGCCGTTCGTCACGCGTCGCCTGCACGGCCGCGAGCAGCACTGCCAGTCCCGCGGCGAGCGTGAACAGGAACACGTACTGCACGGCGAGCGCCGCCTGGTCCATCACGCCGCGCACCTGCGTGAGCAGCGCGTCGATGTCGATGACCGTGATCTCCGGGAACCGTCGCACGAGATCGACCAGCACCGGACGCTCGGCCGCGCTCACGTGCACGCTCGTGATGAGCGTGCCGGTGACCTGCTCGAGCACGCCCGGCGAGAACACGACGAAGAAGTTCGGCTGGAAGGAATCCCAGCGCACCTCGCGCAGGCTCGTGATCCGGGCGCTCACCGGCTCGCCGGCCACGTCGTAGGTGAGTGTGTCGCCGATCCGCAGCCCCAGTCGCTCGGCATAGTCGCGTTCCACGGACACCCGGGGCCCGCCGCCGTCGCCGTCCTTCCAGAACGTGCCGGCCACGAGTCGGTTGTCGTCGCGCAGCGTGCGGGACCACGTCAGGTTCGCTTCGCGCTCGACGAATCCCGCCGCGCGCTCGGACTCGAAGCGGACCTTCTCGACCGGCACGCCGTTGATCGCGGCGAGCCGCGCGCGCACGAGCGGCACGAGCTCCGTCGGCGGCAGGCCGCGGTCGCCGAAGAAGGCGCGGACCGCGTCGCCCTCGTCGGGCCGGATGTTGATCATGAAGTAGTTGGGCGCGCCGGGTGCGAGGCTCGCGCGCCACTCGCGCATCAGGTCGTCGCGGACGAGGCCGAGCAGCAGCAGCACCATCATCCCGAGTCCGAAGGCGACGATCTGCACGATGCTGTCCCGCCCGCGGCGCGCGATGTTGGCGAGGCCGTAGCGCCACGCCACGCCGGCGCCGCTGCGCAGAGGCGTCAATGCGCGCACGAGCAATGCGCCGGCGAGCGCGAGCAGCACGAACGTCGCGAGGATGCCGCCCGCGACGTAGGTGACCAGCCGGCTGTCGCGCACGATCCCGTAGAGCAGCGCGAGGACGGCCGCCGTCGCGAGGCCGTAGACGAACGCGAACCTGAGCGGCGGCGGCTCGACGTTTCGGCGCAGCACACGGGCCGGCGGAACCTGCTTCAGCTGCAGCAGCGGCGGCAACGCAAAGCCCACCAGGATTGCCACCGTCGTGACGAGACCGAGCCAGGACGAGCCGGCGGCGGGCGGCGGGAGGTGGCTCGCGACGAGGTCGCGCAGCAGCCAGGCGAGCCCCTGCTGTGCGAGGAGCCCGGCCAGCGTGCCGAGCACGCCCGTGATGACCGCGATGACCACGAGCTGCAGCAGCGTCTGGCCGAGCACGAACCGCTGCGAGGCCCCCATGCATTTCATGAGGGCGACGTTGTCGAGGTGTCGCCGCGTGTAACGCCGCGCCGCCATCGCCACCGCGACCGCGGACAGCAGCACGGCCACGATGCTCGCGAGTGAGAGGAAGCGCCCGGCGCGGTCCGACGAAGCTCGGATCTGCGGACTCGCGTCGGACACCGCCTGGAGTCGTTCGCCCCGCCTCCGGTGTTCTTCGAGCCACCGGCGGAATCCCGCGACGTCGTCGGGATCGCCGGCAAAGAGCACCGCCCGGCTGACGCGACTGCCCGGCTGGATGAGTTCCGTCGCAGGCACGTCCGCGAGGTTCACGAGCAGCGTCGTCGACAGGTCCGCGAAGCCGGCGCCCTGGTCCGGCCGGTAATCGAGCACGCGCGTCACCTCGAACGTCGCTGCGCCCACCGCGAGTCTCGAACCGACCGAGGCGCCCAGCTTCGCCAGCAGCCGCGAGTCCGCCCAGGCCTCGCCACGACCCGGGATGCCATCGGTGACGCGTCCCGGACCGAAAGGCCGGTCGGCGGTCTTGAGCCGGCCACGCAGGGGATAGCCTGCGCTCGCCGCGCGCAGCGTGATCAGCGACGACTCCTCGCCAAAGAACACGACGCTCGGCATCGAGAGGATGCGCGCGACCCGCAGGCCTCGTCGCATCGCTGCGCCGTCGTAGGACTGGTCCAAAGGCCGCGCCGACTCGAGGCGCAGGTCGGCTGCGAGCACCTCTCCCGCCTGCTGGTCGACGGCCCGCGCGACGCGACTCGTGAAGAAGCCGACGGCGGTCAGCGACGCGACCGCCACCGTCAGCGCGAGGAGCAGCACCGCGATCTCGCCGGACGCGAGATCGCGGGCGAGGCTGCGCAACGCGAATCGCCACACCGGCACCGTCAGCCTCCGGCCAACCGGCCAGCGTCGAGCAGGATGACGCGCCCGCAACGGGAAGCGAGGCCGCGATCGTGGGTCACCAGCACGAGCGTCGTGCCGGTTGCGGCATTGAGGCCGAAGAGCAGGTCCATGATGCGCCCGCCCGTCGCCGTGTCGAGGTTGCCGGTGGGTTCGTCCGCGAAGAGCACGTCCGGTCGCGTGACGAACGCGCGCGCAATCGCGACTCGCTGCTGCTCGCCGCCCGACAGCTGCCGCGGATAGTGGCCGACGCGCGCGGCGAGGCCGACGCGCCCGAGGACCTCGCGGGCCGCCGCGCGCGCGTCCGGCCGGCCGGCGAGCTCGAGCGGCCGCACCACGTTCCCGCGGGCCGTGAG
>CAZRKS010000117.1:0-7844 GCA_964600315.1 uncultured Steroidobacteraceae bacterium
AGGCCGGGCTCGAGGACTGCCGCCATCACAACCTGAGCGGCGGCATCGTCGCGCTCCACAAGGGTTTCCGGTACTGAACATGCTGCTCGAACGCCTCGCCGATCTCCTGAACCGGAACATCGCCGATTCGCGCCAGGCCCAGGCCCTGTGCCGTCAGCTCGACGGCCGCGTCGTGTCGCTCACGGTGGAGGGCACGCCGCTCGCGTTCCACTTCAGGGCGGACGGAGGCCGGGTCGCCATCGCGAGCCGGCTCGACGGCGTGAGCGACGCGAGCCTGAGCGGGACACCGATCGCGCTCCTGGCGCTCGCCGGCCCGCAGGCCGAGGGTGCCCTGCGCGGCGGCGGCGTGCGCATCGAGGGCGACGCCGAGGTCGCGCAGAAGTTCCGCGACCTGCTGCGGCAGGCCCGGCCGGATTTCGAGGAGGAGCTGGCGCGCGTCGTGGGCGACGTCGCGGCGCGGCAGGTCGCGAACTTTGCGCGCGGCTTCCTCGACTGGGGCCGCAAGGCCGGCGGATCGGTCGCGACCAACGTGGCCGAGTACCTGCAGGAAGAAGGCCGCGACCTGCCGACGCGCACCGAGGTCGAGGAATTCCTGTCGGGTGTCGACCGCCTGCGCGACGACGCCGAGCGGTTCGATGCCCGCCTCGCGCGCCTCGAGTCCCGCGGCCGCGCGGCGGCCCGCTGACCGTCGCCCGCTCTCGCCCATGCGCCTGCGCGTCGTCGGCCGACTCCTGCAGATCCAGCGCGTGCTCGTGCGGCACGGGCTCGACGAGATCATCCTCGCCACGCACCTGTTCCGGCCGCTGCGCTTCTTCTTCTACCTCTCGCCCGCGACGTGGTTCGAGCGCCGGCGCGGCGGCAGTCGCGGCGAGCGCATCCGCCTCGCTCTCGAGGAACTCGGCCCGATCTTCGTGAAGCTCGGCCAGGCGCTCTCGACGCGCCGCGACCTGCTCCCGCCCGACGTCGCCGACGAACTCGAGAAGCTGCAGGACCGCGTGCCGCCGTTCCCCGGCGCCGAGGCCCGCGCCATCGCCGAGCGCGCCTATGGCCGCCCGGTGAGCGAGGTCTTCGGCGAATTCGACGAGCGGCCGCTCGCCGCCGCCTCGGTCGCACAGGTGCACGCCGCCCGCCTGCGCTCCGGCGAGGACGTGGTGGTCAAGGTGATCCGCCCGGGGGTGCGCGCGAAGATCGAGCGCGATCTCGAGGTGATGTACGTGCTGGCCGGCCTCGCGCGCGACTACGCGACCGAAGGCCACCGGTTGCGCCCCGTCGAGGTCGTGCGCGAGTACGAGAAGACGATCCTCGACGAACTCGACCTGATGCGCGAGGCCGCGAACGCCGCGCAGCTCAAGCGCAACTTCGCCGGCTCCGAGCTGCTGCACGTGCCGGCGGTGTACTGGGACTACTGCCGGCCCGACGCGATGGTGATGGAGCGCATCCACGGCGTGATCATCAGCGACCTCGAGGAACTGCGCCGGCGCGGGACCAACATCCAGCGGCTCGCGGAGAACGGCGTCACGATCTTCTTCACGCAGATGCTGCGGCACAATTTCTTCCACGCCGACATGCATCCCGGCAACATCTTCGTGCAGCTCGAGGACCCCGAGCACCCGAAGTACTGCGCGGTGGACTTCGGCATCGTCGGCACGCTCGACGCGCGCGACCAGCACTACCTCGCCGAGAACTTCCTCGCCTTCTTCGACCGCGACTACCACCGCATCGCGCGCCTGCACGTGGACTCCGGCTGGGTGCCGGCGGACACGCGCGTCGACGAACTCGAGGCCGCGGTGCGCACGGTGTGCGAGCCCATCTTCAACAAGCCGCTCGCCGAGATCTCCTTCGGGCAGGTGTTGCTCCGGCTCTTCGAGACGGCGCGGCGCTTCCAGATGCAGGTGCAGCCGCAGCTGATCCTGCTGCAGAAGACCCTCCTGCAGATCGAGGGACTCGGCCGCCAGCTCTACCCGGAGCTCGACCTCTGGAAGACGGCGCAACCGGTGCTGAAGGAGTGGGCGGCCGACCGGCTGAGCGGCCGCAGTCTCGCCGAGCAGCTGCGCCGGCAGCTCCCGGACCTCGGCGAGGCGCTCAGGCTGCTGCCGCAGGTGTTGCAGCAAGCCGTGCAGCAGGCGTCGCGCGGCGAGTTCCGGATCGACGTGCAGCAGGCCGGCCTCGAGCAGCTGCGCGCGGAGCTGCGGGCGAGTGCGCGACGCCGTGACGCGACGATTCTCTGCGGAGTGGCCCTGCTCGGCGGCCTCGCCTGGCTCGCCGCCGGCCCCTCGCCGTGGCCGGGCGTCGTGCTGTGCGCGGCGGGACTCTGCGGCGCAGTGCTCGCCGCGCGACGGTAGGGGCGCGCGCTCAACTCGCCGCGGGCCCGGGCTCCGACGGAGCGCCCCGCAGCGGGCCCAACTCGACCCAGGTCGCGGCCGCGCGCGCGCAGAGCTCCCCGTCTTCGTCGAACAGCGCCGTGCCGGCGTAGTGCTTGCGGCCTTCGCTGCCCATCTTCCAGCCGATGATCGTGCAGGGCTCGCCCGTGTGCACGCGCCGGTCGACGTGCGCCTGCATCTCGCCGAGCACCATGACGCGCCGGCCGCCGGACACGGCGAAGTAACCGGGGCAGTCGAGGGCCGCCCAGTGGAACACGGCCGCGACCTTGCCGTCGCCGGCATCGAGCGCGTCGGCCGGCAGCCAGGGCGCGGCGACGAGGCCCGAATCGAGCCGGCCGGGGAAGATCCTGAGCCCGTCCCCGCGCCGGCGGTGCGGCCCGCACACGAAGCAGTCGGGGAAGGCGTGCTCGCGGAAGCCGGCATAGTGCTGCGATGCCCACACGGCCTGCACGTAGCGGGGCGGCGGCGGCACGTCGAGCTGCAGACGGCCGGGGGTTCCGCGCGCAATCGTGTCCGCGCCGGCCCGCAACTCCCATTCGCCCGAGTCGAGGGGTGCGAGCTCGAGCGGGACTTCGAGGGGCGGCGGCGCGAGCAGACGCACCCGCAGGTCGGCGCCGGTGGCGGCGGCGAGCGCCCCGCAGACGTAGCCGCCGTTGCCCGAGTCCGGTGGTCCGTTGTAGCGGCGCTCGATGCTGAGCGTCGTCACGATCCGCGCTCCTCACCCCCGGCCTCGCCGGCGCAGCGCCAGCATTCCGCAAATTGAGCCTCGAGCCGTTCGCCGCAGCGCGGGCAGGTCCAGGGCTGACCGACCGCTCGCGGGTGCAGGGCCTGCTCGATGATCCCTCGAGCCCTGAGTTCCTGCCCGGGCTCGCGCACCCAGAGCTCGGGCCAGCACTCCACGAACGGGATCTCCCCCATCACGCCCGCGAGCCGGTCGTTGCGCACCACGCAGTCGATGCCGGCCGACTCGAGCAGGTTGCGCAGGTGCGCGATCTCGACCATCGACTCCGCGGTGTGAACCCTGCGCATCGGTGCGGTCCGCCCTCACCCGCGCCAGAAGCGATCCATCTCGAGGTAGGTGAACGACACCGACCAGCCGATCAGCACGAATCCCGTGAGGCTCTCGAGGCCCGTGAGCAGACGGATGTTGCCGATCGGGGTCACGTCGCCCAGCCCGAGCGTCGTGAAGCAGACCGCGGAGTAGTACACGCAATCGAGCAGGCCGACCCTGTGCGACGCCACGAGCGCGCCGTGCGCAGGATCGCCCGTGAGCGCCCAGTAACCCAGGCCGAAGATCCAGATCTCCACGACGTGGATCATCAGGATCGAGAAGATCATCACCAGGATGCGCGGGCGCGGCCGGATGTGGATGCGCTTCAGCCCGCCGGTGAGCCTCGACAGCGACTCGTAGTGCAGCAGCACGCAGCCGATGACGATGGCCATCGCCGAGACGCTGACGACGACGTAGGAATTCAGGTCGCCGGCGTCCATCGTCGCGCCTGCGGCGGCGGTCCCGGCGGGTCCACCGCGAGAATGAACCGGGTGTAGATCTCGGGGAGCCGCTCCAGCACCGGTGCCTTGCCGAGCATCTCGCTCGCCGCGATCGCACGGCGCAGCACCGGCAGCGAGAGCGCCTCGAGCGCCCGCGACGCGACCGGCGCGTAGCTCACGTGCCAGGGCTCGATGCCCGCGCCGCCATGCCCGGACGCATACGGCCGATGGAAGCCGAAGCGCGCCAGGTTCTCGTCGAGCCAGGCCGAGAGCCGGCCGAACACTGCGCCGGGCGCGTACTCCTCGGGCACGAGCTGCACCTGATAGCCCGGAGGCATGGCGGCCGCGTCGACGACGTCCACGTCGCTGCCCCAGTGGTGCCGGCTGCCGCCCGGCACCGCGGACCAGCACAGGATCGTCTCCACGCGGGCCGCGTCGTCCAGCGACGCCGGGTCGACCTTGCCGCCGTCGCGGTCGTAGAGCGGTCGCTCGCCGCGCCACTTGCGGTTCCAGATCTGCACCTGCCGGTCGAAGTCGCGGAAACCCGAGGCGGCGACGAGCTCGATGCCGGCGGCCGCGGCGGCATCGCGCATGGCGAGAAAGGAGGTGACGACTTCGAAATGCAGCGCGCAGCGCGGATGCTCGAGTTCGACGATGTGCGTCCGGGCGCGGCCGGTCAGTTCGAGTTCGTTCATGCACGAAGTCCCTGGGCCACAAGCATACCGGACTCCTGCCCCGGTACGGGGCGGGCCTTGGCCCCCGGGTGTCGGAAAACTTGCCACTTTTTCACGCGTTCGCGGCTCATTTTGCTGTCGCCGGTCCGCGCGGCGAGGACTATGATGACGATCAAGTCGACAGCGGCCAGAACAAGAACGGTTGCTCGCGGACGCGATATCACCGCAGGCTCGATCGTACATGCGCGGACTCGGCCTCAGGTTCCGTTACGTCTTCACCGTCGTGCTGGTCGGCGTGCTGATCACGGCGGTGGTCACGACGCTGCTGGCCGTGACCGAGAGCGAGGCCCAGCGGCACCTGCCCGCCGGCGCCCATCCGCCGTGGCTGTGGCTCAGCATCGGCATCGGCCTCGCTCTCTCCGCACTCGCCGGCTGGATCACTTCGCGCCTGATCGCGCGCATCGACCGGGCGATGACGACCTTCATGCAGAGTGCCGAGCGCATCGGCAGCGGCCACCACGTCGAGCCCGTGCAGGCGAGCGGCGTGCGGGAGATTGCCCCGCTCGAGGCTGCCCTCGAACGCATGCGACGCGCGCTCTCCGACTCCACGATCTCGCGCGATTACCTCGACGCGCTCCTGAACAGCATGAGCGACGCGGTGCTGGTCACCGCGCCGGACGGCTGCGTGAGGACCGTGAACCGGGCGGCCGCCATTCTGCTCGGTTACGAACCGGACCGGCTGATCGGCCTCGCGTTCACCTCGCTCGTGGCCGAGGCGCACCGCTCGGCCTTCGACGCGGAGCGCATCCTGCGCGAGCCGGGCGAGACCGTGGTCACCACGGCGCGCGGGCAGACGATCCCGGTGTCGGTCACGGCGTCCGAAGTCTCGAGCCCCGACCCGCGCTTCCAGGGACGCATCTTCGTGCTGCGCGACGTCACGGATCGCAAGCGGGCGGAGCGGCGCATCCGTTACCTGGCGCGCTTCGACGCCCTGACCAAGATGCCGAACCGCATGCAGTTCCAGCACCTGCTGCACCAGGCCATCACGCGCGGGCTGCGCCAGGGCCGGGGCCTCGTGCTGCTCTACGTGGACATCGACAACTTCAAGGAGGTCAACGACACCTTCGGCCACGATGCGGGCGACCGCGTGCTCGAGACCGTGAGCGAGCGGCTCACGCGCGTCCTGCCGAAGGAATCCGTCGTGGGCCGGCTGGCCGGCGACGAGTTCGCCGTGTTCGCCGAGACCATCGACGGCGAACGCGACCGCCACGAGCAGGCCGCATCGCTCGCGCGCCTGCTGCTCACCGAGATCGCGCGGCCGCAGCACGTCGGCGAGCACGAGTTCGAGGTGACGGCGAGCATCGGCATCGCGTCCTGCCCGGAGCACGGCGACAACGTCATCGACCTGATCCGCAACGCCGACGCCGCCATGTACCACGCCAAGCGCGCCGGCCGGAACTGCCACGTCTTCTACGCGCCGGAGATGAACGCGGCGGCCGTCGAGCGGCTGCTGCTCAAGAGCAAGCTGCGGCGCGCGCTCGACCGCGACGAATTCGTGCTGCGCTACCAGCCGAAGGTCGACCTCGCCAGCGGGCTCGTGGTCGGCGCCGAGGCGCTGCTGCGCTGGCGGCTGCCGGGCCACGGCGAGATCGCGCCGGCGCAGTTCATACCGCTCGCCGAGGAGTCGCGCCTCATCCTCGACATCGGCGCGTGGGTGTTGAACCAGGTGTGCTGCGACTACGCCGCCTGGCAGCAGCGCGTCTCCGACCCGGGACTCGTGGCGATCAACCTGTCGCTGAAGGAACTCAGCCAGGCGAGCTTCATCCCGCGCTGCCGGTCGGTGTTCGAGCGCCACGGGGTGTCGCCCGGCCGCGTCGAGCTCGAGATCACCGAGACCACCCTGATGATGGACGCGGAACGCACCCTGCCGCTGCTCGACGAGTTGCGCGCGATGGGAGTGCACCTCTCCATCGACGACTTCGGCACCGGTTACTCGAGCCTGAGCGCGCTTCAGCAGTTCCCGATCGGCACCCTCAAGATCGACCAGTCCTTCGTGCGCAACGCGGCGAGCGACCCGGACGACGCGACCATCGTGCGTACGATCATCGAGATGGGCCGCAGCCTCGGCCTGCAGGTGCTCGCAGAGGGCATCGAGACGGAAGAGCAGCGCGAGTTCCTGCTGCACAGCGGCTGCCACTACGGGCAGGGCCGGCTGTTCGGCGAGCCCATGACGGCCGGCGACTTCCTCGATGCCATCCTGAGGCAGGCCACGGGCGAGCACCCGGTGCTGCGCCTGCCCGCCTGAACGGCGAGCCCTCAGCGCGGCGCGGCCGCACGCGCCCGTGCCGCGACGTCTCCGGTGGCGGCCGCCGCGGCCTCCTGGAAAGCGGCCACGACGGCGCGCCGGTCATTGCGCTCGGCCGCCGCCTCGGCGCTCGACTCGAAGCTCGCCAGGCGCAGGCCCCGGCGCGTGTCGACGACGGTGGCGAGCAGGTCGACCCGCACGCGCGGCGCCGCATCGTTCTGCGCGTAGACGGCCTCGAATCCGCGCAGTTCGACGTCGAGCAGCAGGTCGGCCGGCACGCGGCTCGGCGCGGCCACGGCCGCCGCGAATCCGCCGCCCGCCACGAGCGCGTCGACGAGGAGCTGCTGCACCATCTGCGGCGCAGGATCCGCCCAGCGCGCGCCCGCGAGGTAGTTGAAGCCGTGGCCGGGCGTCACGACGGCGATGCGATCGGTGTCGAGCGAGGAGACGGAGCGCGGGCGGGCCACGGCGATCGCCTGCGGCGACGTGCTCGCCGCCGCCGCGACCTGCGCGGCACTCAGCCGGTAGAGATCCGGCGGCTGGTCGTCCGATTTCAGCATCGACCCGACGCAGCCGGTGCCGAGCACCGCCGCGGCCAACAGCGTCGCGAGGCGCCTCATGGCGGAATCTCCAGGCCGGAGGATTTCGGTTGGATCAGCAGGCTCGACGGCCGGTCGCGCAGGCTGCGCGCGAGGGCGCGCACTTCGTCGCTGGCGCCGCGCAGGTCGACGGCCAGCGACTGCAGGTCGGCGACGCCGCTGCCCGCGAACTGCGCGAGCGTGGCCTCGTTGCCGACCACGATGCGGTCGAGGCTGTCCGCCGTGCGCGCGAGCTTTTCGGCGGCAGCGCGCACCGAGACGAGCGACGCTTCGATCTGCGGGCTGGCCGTGTCCGCGAGGCCGCGCAGCCTCTGCACGAGCGCCGTCGCCTCCGCCGAGCTGCGGCGCAGCTCTGCCGCGAGCGCGGCGGCATCGTGCGCCATGGCCGGCAGGT
>CAZRKS010000118.1:0-7843 GCA_964600315.1 uncultured Steroidobacteraceae bacterium
CAGCTCGCGATGCTCGAGGCCATGATGTGGAAGGCCGGCGTGCTCGAGAGCCGGCAGATGGGCGGCGCGTTCTCGATGCTGCGCACCTACGACCTGCTGTGGACGCCCACCGTGAGCACCTACCTGCGCGGCGAGCGCGCGCCGATGAACGACCTCATGGCCTGGAACGCCGACGGCACGCGCATGGCCTACCGCATGCACAGCGACTACCTGCACCAGCTCTACCTGCACAACGACCTCGCCGAGGATCGCTACGTCGCGCTCGGCGAGCAGATCACCCTCTCGGACGTGACCGTGCCCATGTTCGTCGTCGGCACCGAAACCGACCACGTCGCGCCGTGGCGCTCGGTCTACAAGGTCGGCCGGCTGGTGCGCTCCTCGGATTACACGTTCTGCCTGACGAGCGGCGGTCACAATGCCGGCATCATCAGCGGCCCGCAGCACCCGAAGCGCCGTCACCGCGTGCTCGCGACCAAGGCCGGGGCCCGGCTCCCGCTGCCGGACCGCTACCTCGCGAAGGTCGAGCCGCAGCCCGGCTCGTGGTGGCCGACCTGGGCGAAGTGGCTGGAGGAGCGCTCGGGCGCGCACCGGGTCGCACCTCCCAAGATGGGCGCGCCGAAGCACGGGCTGAAGCCGCTCTGCGACGCGCCGGGGACCTACGTCCTCGCCAAGTGATCAGTCGAGCCGCTTGCGGAAGCGGCGGGTCGCGATCGCGAGCGAGACCGCCAGGAACACCGCGAGCTTGGCGACCTGGACGTGCAGGTCGACGAGCGGCGCGCCACGCAGCACGATGCCGCGGATCATCTCGACGAAGTGCGTGAGCGGCAGCACCTGCGCGATCCACTGCGCGGGTTCCGGCATGCCGTCGAACGGGAAGACGAAGCCCGACAGCAGGATCGACGGCAGCAGCGTCAGGAAGGCCATCTGGAACGCCTGGAGCTGCGTCGTGGCCACCGTCGAGATGACGAGGCCGAGCGTCAGGGTGGCGGCGATGAAGATCGCGGCCGCCAGGTAGAACTGCACGAGGCTGCCGTTCACCGGCACGTCGAAGAGCTGCGTGCCCACGACCAGCACCAGCGTCGCCTGCACGAGCCCGATGCCGACGTACGGCAGGAGCTTCCCGGCCATCAGTTCCCACGAGCGGATCGGCGTCGTGATCAGGAACTCGAGGTTGCCCCGTTCGCGCTCGCGCACGATCGCGGCCGCCGTGAAGATCACCATGGTCATGTTCAGGATCACGCCGATCAGCGCCGGCACCACCTGCACCGCCGTGCGCCGCTCGGGGTTGAATTCCGTGTACACCTCGAAGAAGCGCCCGCGCGGCCGGTACAGGCCGTCCCGCGCCGGCAGCGGCAGCGACACGAGCCCGCGCGCCACGCTGTCCACCATCGGCTCGCTGCCGTCCACCAGCAGCTGCACGGCGGCGCGGTCGTTCTCGAGGCGGCGGCGTTCGAAGTCCGCCGGGATCACGATGCCGACGCTCAGCTCGCCCGACGCGATGCGCCGCCGCAGGTCCGCGACGCTTGGGCTCGGCGCCTCGAGCGCGATCACTCCGGTCGCCGCGAGGTCGCCGACCAGCGCCCGCGAAAGGCGGGTGCCCGCCTCGTCCACCACGGCCGCGCGCAGGCCGCGCACGTCGAAGTTGATGGCGTAGCCGAACAGCAGGATCTGCATCAGCGGGATGCCGATGATCATGCCGAAGGTGATGCGGTCGCGCGCGAGCTGCCGCAGTTCCTTCAGCATGACGGCGAAGATGCGCTCGAACACGGGGACCTCAGGCCGCGCGGCGCGGCGGCGCGTGACCGTGGCGGAAGCCGGTCGCCGCGACGAACACGTCCTCGAGGCTGGCGCCGACGGCCTCGACGTGCGCCTCCACGCCGGCCGCGCGCAGTCGTTCGCGCACGCGCGCCGCCGGCGCGTCGACGCCCGGATCGAGCAGCGCGTGCAGGCGCAGGCCGAGCTGCGCGACGCTGCGCACGGCCTCATCGCCGGCGATTGCGCGCCGCGCCGCGGCCGCGTCGGCGGCCTCGATCTCGATGACGGCCGCGGGGATGTCGCGCATCAGCTCCTGCGGCACGCCCTCGGCCACCAGCCGCCCTTCGGCGAGGATCGCGAGGCGGTGGCAGCGCTCGGCTTCGTCCATGTAGTGCGTGGAGACCAGGATCGTGATCCCGCGATTCACCAGCGCGAACAGGCTCTCCCAGAAGTCGCGCCGGCTCTGCGGGTCGACGGCACTCGTGGGCTCGTCGAGCAGCAGCAGATCGGGCTCGTGGAGCACCGCGGCCGCGAGCGCGAGCCGCTGACGCTGGCCCCCGCTCAGCGTGCCGGCCCGCTGGGCGATGATGGGCCCGAGGTCGTATTCGCCGGCGCAGGCGGCGATGCGCTGCCGGCGCTCCCGGCCGGGCAGCCCGAAGACCTGGGCGACGAACTCGAGGTTCTCCTGCACCGTGAGATCGTCCCAGAGCGAGAAGCGCTGCGTCATGTAGCCGAGCTTGCTGCGCAGCCGCTCGGCGTCCTGGGGCATGCGACAGCCGAGCACGTCGACCGTGCCGGCCGACGGCTCGAGCAGCCCGCAGAGCATGCGGATCGTCGTCGACTTGCCGGACCCGTTGGGCCCCAGGAAGCCGAAGATGCGGGCGCGCGGTATCGCGAGGTCGACGCGATCGACGGCGACCAGCCGTCCGAAGCGGCGCGTCAGGCCTCGAGCGACGATGGCGACGTCCGCGGTCATCGGCCGGTCCTCAGCGGGCGACGCCGAGCGTGACCTGCACCGGGACGCCCGCCGGCAGGTCGACGGCCTTCGGGTCTTCCACGGTGATCTCGGCGAGGTAGCTCAACCGCGTGCGGTCCTTCTGGGTGAGTGAGTAGTACGGCGTGAAGCTCGCATCGGCCGAGACGTAGCGCACGGTGCCCTGGAGCGGGGCCGCGAGTCCGTCGACGTTCAGCTGCACGCGTGCGCCGGGCACGTACGCCGTGCGCAGCGGCTCCGGCACGTAGACGCGCGCGTAGGGCACGCCGTCCGCGAGCAGGATTGCGACTGGTGCGCCCGCCGGCGGCCGCTCGCCAACCTCGTACGGCAGCGCCTCGACGCGCCCGGCGCGCGGCGCCTTCACGACGTAGCGCGCCGCGGTCGTCTCGAGCTCGGCGAGCGCCGCCCGGCTGCGGGCGAGCGCGGCCTCCGCCTGCGCCACCTGTTCGGCGCGCGTACCCTCCAGCAGCAGCCGGAGGCGCGCCTGCGCCTGATCGCGGTTCGCGCGCGAGGCATCGCGCCGGGCACGGGCCTGGTCGAGGCTCGACGCGCTCAGGAGCTTGCGATCGACCAACGAGCGCACGCGCTCGTATTCGCGCGTGTCCGTCTCGAGCGCACTCTCGGCGCCGGCGACGGCGGCCCGCGCCTCGTCGATCTCGCGCTGCCGCGGTCCGCTGCTGAGTTCCGCGAGCCGCTTCGCCGCCTCGTCCACGGACGCGCGGGCCTGGTCGAGGCGCGGCTGCATCGTCCCCGCCTCCTGGCGGACCAGCACCGCGTCGACGGCCACCCGGTCGCCCTCGTTCACCGCGATCTCGACGATCCGCTCGTGCGACTCGGCGACGAGTTCGAGACGGTCGCGCTCGAGCGTGCCATGCACTTCCTGCGGGGCACGGCCATTCGAACACGCGGCGGCGAGCGCCGTCAGCAGGGCCGCCGGGATGGCGAACCGATTCATGTCGACCTCCCGGGGGCTCGAAGGCCCTCGAGCAGCACGCGCGTCGTGTGCGCCGTGAGCCGTTCGAGCGCAGCGCCTTCCACGGACACCCCGAGGACACGGCTGGTCACCGGCAGCGCCAGGAACGGGAACACGACCAGGCTGATCGCGGAGAGCGCGGCGAGGCGCGGGTCCACGTCCTCGCGCAGCGCCCCGCTCGCCCGCTCGCGGCCGAGGATCGCGACGAGGAGCGGCGCCAGTCGGCCCGCGAACTGCTCGATGAACTGGCTGCGGAACTGGCCGCCCTCCGCGAGAACTTCCTGCACGATCAGCGCCGGCACCCAGGGATTGGCGGCGAGCATGTGCGAGTAGAGCCCGATCGCCTCGGCGACGTCGAGGTCCGTGCCCCGCGAGGCGGCACCGAGCCGCTGCAGCGCCGCGACCACGGGCTCGAAGGCCACCTCGAGCATCGCCCGGTAGAGCCCGAGCTTGTCGCCGAAGTGGTAATGGATCGTCGCCGGCGAGCTCCCGGCCGCGGCAGCGATCTGGCGGACGGTGACGGAGGCGAACCCGCGCGCGAGGAACAGGCGGCGCGCCGTATCGAGCAGCGCCTCGCGCACCGTGGCGTCGCCCCCGGAGGGTCGGCCGGGGCGGCGGGGGCGACGGCGATCGGGCGGACGTGCGGGCGCAGCGCGCATGCGCACATATTAATCAAATGATTAATTTATGACAAGCGATGGCGCCCGCCGCGCCTCTCAACCCGCGAGCAGGTCCGCGACCGCGATCGACGCGAGTTCCTCGAGCGGCCGCGGCTCGCCCACCTCGAAGCCCTGCGCATAGTCGACGCCGATCTCGCGGAGCTTCTCGAGCACCGCCGGCGTCTCGACCGACTCGGCGACGATCTTCTTGCCCATCACGTGCCCGATTTCCTTGATCGAGCGCACCATCGCGTAGTCGACCTTGTCCTGCGAGATGCTGCCGACGAACATGCCGTCGATCTTCAGGTACTCGACCGCGAGCGCCTTGACGTAGGCGAACGACGAGACGCCGCTGCCGAAGTCGTCGAGGCTCGCGACGCAGCCGATGCGGCGCAGGTCGTTCACGAGCTGGTTGGCGCGCGTCAGGTTGCCGATCGCCACGTTCTCGGGGATCTCGAAGCCGAGCCGGCGCGGGTCCACGCCGGCGCCCGCGAGAGCCTGCCGGACGAAGGCGGCCGTTTCGGGATCGACGACCGAGTCCTTGGACAGGTTGACGAAGAAGCGCAAGATCCGGGCCATGGACGCCTCGTGCCGCGTGATCCAGTCGAGCGCGGCCGCGATCACCCAGCGGTCGTAGCGCACCGAGAGGTTGTAGCGCTCGACGGTCGGCAGGAAAGCGCCCGGCGGCACGGTGCGGCCGCTCTCGTCGTGCATGCGCACCAGCAGCTCGTACTGCGTCGGCTCGGCCGCACCCGGGGCGAGCGCGAGGATCGGCTGCGCCTCGAGGAACAGCCGGTTGTCGACCAGCGCCCGCTTGGCGCGCGCCACCCATTCCATCTCGCCGTGGCGGCGGGCGACGGCGGCGGCGTCCTCCTGGTAGACGTAGACGCGGTTGCGGCCGCCGTCCTTGGCCGCGTAGCACGCCGTGTCGGCGGCGTTCATGACCTGGTTCAGCCGGCGGAAGTGCGGGTTGACGATGACGACGCCGATGCTCGCGCCGAGCGTGAAGGTGTGCTGCGCCCAGACGAACTGGAAGGCCGCCACGGCCCTGAGCAGGTTGTTCGCGACCTGCACGGCGTCGCCCGGGCCGCAGTTGTGCAGCAGCACGGCGAACTCGTCGCCGCCGAGCCGCGCGACGACGTCGGCGGACCGCACTTTCTGCTGCAGGACCTGGCCGAGCTGGTGCAGCAGCTCGTCGCCGGCGACGTGCCCGCAGGTGTCGTTGACCGACTTGAAGCGATCGAGATCGAGATAGCAGACCGCGTGCAGCGCGCCGGTCGCCTGGGTCATCTCGAGCGCGCGCTGCAGCCGGATCTCGAACTCGCGGCGATTGGCGAGGCCGGTCAGGGGGTCGTGGCTCGCGTCGTACGAGAGCTGCTGCGAGAGTTCGTGGGCCGCGGTGATGTCCGTGAGCGTGCCTTCGTAGAAGAGTGCGCGGCCTTCGGAATCGCGCACGACGCGCGAGTTCTCGAGCACGACGATCTTCGAGCCGTCGCGGCGCTTCAGGACCAGCTCGGCGTTGCGGACCTCGCCGCTCTCGGCCATGGCGCGCGCCCAGGCCTCGCGATGACCGGGATCCATGTAGATGTCCTGCGCGACGTCCACCGCGA
Organism: uncultured Steroidobacteraceae bacterium; assembly: GCA_964600315.1. Taxonomy (GTDB): domain Bacteria; phylum Pseudomonadota; class Gammaproteobacteria; order Steroidobacterales; family Steroidobacteraceae; genus RPQJ01. Next base: position 5,992 of record CAZRKS010000118.1, read on the forward strand.
GCAGCTCGTCTTCGGTGTCGTAGCCGAGCATGCGGACCAGCGCCGGGTTGGCCGCCATGAACTTGCCGTCGGGCGTGGTCTGGAACACGCCGGCGGTCACGTTCTGGAACAGCTCCCGGTAGCGCTGCTCGGACGCCTTGAGCGCCTTGAGCGTGTGCGTGCGCTCGGTCGCGTAGCGCAACACCTTGTCGAGGAGCTGGGCGGAAACCTGGTCCTTGACCAGGAAGTCGAGCGCGCCGCGGTCGACCGCCTCGCGGCCGAGATCCTCGTCCGGGGAATCGACGACCACCACCACCGGGATCTGCGGCGCCTTGGGCTGCACGCGCAGGAAGGTCGTGAGCCCGAGGCTGTCGGGCAGGTTGAGGTCGAGCAGGACGGCGTCGATCCGGGACCGCTTCAAACGCGCGAGTCCCTCCGCGAGGGAATGCGCGGTCTCCAGCCGGAACGGCTGGCCCCGGATTCCGGCCAGCGCCTGGCCGGTCCGGGCGTGATCCTCCGGCTGGGCGCCAATCAGCAGGACAGTGGCCTGGGACATCGGTCCGGAGTATACGGCCCGCCCTGCGGCGGGAAATGTGAGCTGCGGACGCCGCCGCCGACGGCCGGCGTGACGCCGGTCACACCTGGAACGGCTGGCCGGCCGCGAAGTCGCCCGGCTTCACGACCAGGACGTCGCAGGGCAACCGGTCGAGCACGCGCTCGGCGGTGCTGCCCACGAAGATCTCCTGCAGGCGGCCGCGGGAGACCGCGCCCATGACGAGCAGGTCAGCGCGCAGGATGTCGGCCACCCGTGGCAGGACCTCGACGGCCGAGCCCTGCTCGAGCAGCACCCGCTCCGCGGCGATCCCGTGCTCGCGCACGACCCCTGCCAGCACCTCGGCCACCCGGGCCCGCTCCGTCGCGACCATCGCGTCCGCGGTGGCGCCGGCCAGGAGCGGCAGGTCCGCCGCTCCGGTTGCCGCTGCGAGCAGGGCCGCCGGGAAGAATGCGTGCACGGCGTAGAGTTCCCCATCGAGCGTGGCGGCGAGCCCGTTCCCCCAGTCGAGGAGGTCGTGGTCGAGCGCCGCCGGCTTGTCGCCGAGGTGTTCGGGATCCAGCGCGGCCAGGATTCGGGGTGCCGCGCTCCATTCCGCGGGCTTCGTGAGCAGCAGCGGCGCGGGGCAGTCGCGGATCAGGTTCCAGTCGGTGTTGGTGAAGAGCGTGCGCCGCAGGACCGAGTGGTAGTGCGTGTCCTTCACCACGAGGTCCGGCGATGACTCTCGCACCCGCCGGACGATGCCGCGGTGCACCGGGTGGTCCCACCGGACGCTGGTCTCGGTGGGTATGCCCTGCGCGCGCAGTTCCGCGGCGCGCTCCTCCAGGAACGCACTGCGGCGCGCGACGAACGCTTCGCGCAGCGCGCGCAGCCGGTCGGTGTCGGCGAACGGCCGCACGCTGAGCGAAGGATCGAAGTCGCAGAGGAACAGGTCGAGCGTCGCACCGCAGCGACCGGCGAGCAGCCGCGCCTTGTCGAGCGCGGGCTGGGCGTCGGCCGTGGGGTCGACGACGGCGAGGATGCGATCGAGGCGCTGCACGGCCGCTCCTCCATCAGAAGTGTCTAATGCGTCGCCGCTACTGTGCATCGCCCCGCTCGCCCGGGCAATCCGGGAAATTTCTGTGGAAAATACCTACGGCTTCCCGGCACGCGCGTTTGGCGCGCGGCCTCCGAATCCGTAACATGGGCCCGCTTGTGTGCAGTGCACGCAGCTGCAGGGAACGATTTCCATCCTCTCGAGGCGCGCATGAATACGACGGCCACTCATTACAACGACAAGGTGGTCCGGCAGTTCGCGATCATGACCGTGGTCTGGGGCAT
>CAZRKS010000119.1:0-7748 GCA_964600315.1 uncultured Steroidobacteraceae bacterium
ACTGCGCCGGGAACGGGTGCAGCAGGTCCCAGCGGAAATTGCCCTTGAACACCTCCGCAGTGAAGCTGACGTTCTCCCATTCGGCCTGGCGTGCGTCCTCGGCCAGCTGCATCGCAACGTCTTTGTCGGTCATGGTGTTCCCCAGGAGTGGCGGGTCGAAGCAATCGGGTCCGGTCGACGTCCGAATATCGCGCGACCGGCGGGGACCGGCCATCGGGGAAAACTGCAGCCGTCCTAGGCACTCACCGGCGCGCCACAGGACCTGCGGCCGCAGCAAATTGTCGCCGGCGCCGCGCCGGTCTAGGATCGGGCGAGGGACCCGGCCGGCATTCCGCCCGCCGGGCCGACGGGAGCGCGAGCCATGACCGAGAACGTGACGACCGACGACCTGCGGGACGACCTCGCCGCCGTGTTGCGCGATGCCGAAGCGCTGATCCGGGCGACGACCGAGCCCGGCAATGAGCGGCTGAACGAGGCACGCGCCCGGATCCGCGAGTCGGTGGAGGCGGCGAAGCGCCGCCTCGGCGAAGCGCAGAGCCGTGCCGCCGAGGAAGGCGCGGAGGCGCTGCGCGCGGCGGACGACTATGTCCGGCGCAATCCCTGGCCGGCCATCGGCATCGCGGCCGGCGTCGGACTGATCGCCGGGCTGCTGCTCGCGCGGCGTTGAGCGGGTCATGACGGGCGAAGCCGATCCGGGCCCGGCGACGCGGCTGCTGCGATCGAGCACGCGACTGGCCGGGTCGCTGCTCGCGGTCCTCGCCACGCGCTTCGACCTGCTCACGACCGAGATCAACGAGGACGCGCAGCGCGGAGTCCGGATCCTGCTCTGGGCCGTGGTCGCCTTGCTCGCCGGTTGTGCCGGACTGCTGTTCCTCGGACTCGGCGTGGTCGTCGTGCTCTGGGACGGGCATCGGGTCGCGGCCGCGTTCGGCGTCGCCACGACATTTCTCGGCCTGGCGGCCGTCGCGGCCCTGGTCTCGCGCCGTCGATTGCGCGAGAAACCGCGCCTGCTCGACGCGACGCGGACCGAGTTGCGGCGCGACGTCGACCTGCTGCGGGGCCGCTGATGGATTCGGGACTGGCGACGGCAAGGGCGCGCCGGACGGCGCTGCAGGCCGAATGCGCGGCCCAGCGCTCGGGGCTCGAGCGGCAGATGGGAACGCTCGAAGACGGACTCCGACCCGTGGATCGCACGATCGAGTTCGTGCAGCGGTACGGGCCGATCCTGGTCGTGGCGGGCGTCGCGGCGCTGATCGTGGTCGGACCCCGCAAGGCACTGCGCAGCGTGCGACGGGCCCTCACCGTCGCCGTCTACGTGCAGCAGGCCCGGCGGCTGTTCGGCTGAAGCCCGACGCGCCGCGCGACCGGACCGCCGGCCCGGATCCGGACCGCTCCGGACCCGGGCGGCGGAGCGGGACTCAGCCGTCGACCCGGCGCAGGATCGTCGTGATGCCCTGGCCGAGGCCGATGCACATCGTCGAGACGCCGTGCTCCGCCTTCTTCTGTTCCATCACGTTCAGGAGCGCCGTGGTGATGCGCGCGCCGGAGCAGCCGAGCGGATGACCGAGCGCGATCGCGCCGCCGTTCAGGTTCACGGTCTCCTCCATGCGGTCCATGAGGCCGAGGTCCTTCACGCAAGGCAGCGACTGCGCGGCGAACGCCTCGTTCAACTCGGCGACCCCGATGTCCTTGATCTCGAGGCCGGCGCGCTTCAGCGCCTTCTTGGTCGCCGGCACCGGGCCGTAGCCCATGATCGCGGGATCGCAGCCCGCCACGGCCATCGACACGATCTTGGCGCGGGGCTTGAGGCCGAGCGCCTTCGCCTTCTCGTAGCTCATCACCAGCATCGCGGACGCACCGTCCGAGATCGCCGACGACGAGCCCGCCGTCACCGTGCCGCCCTTCGGGTCGAACGCAGGCTTGAGCGCGGCGAGCGCCTCGTAGGACGCGTCGCTGCGGATCACTTCGTCCACGTCGCACAGCACGCGCATGCCGTCCGCGTCGTGGCCCTCGATGCCGACGATCTCGTTCCTGAAGCGACCGGTCTGCGTCGCCTCCCAGGCCTTCTGGTGCGAACGCAGCGCGAAGCGGTCCTGCATCTCGCGATTGATGCCGTGCATGCGCCCCAGCATCTCGGCGGTGAGGCCCATCATGTTCGAGGCCTTGGCGTACTGCTTCGACGCCGCCGGGTTCAAATCGATGCCGTGCATCATGCCGACGTGGCCCATGTGCTCCACGCCGCCGATCACGAACACGTCGCCCTGGCCGGTCATGATCTGCGCGGCCGCCGTGTGCAGCGCCTGCATCGACGAGCCGCACAGGCGGTTCACGGTCTGGCCAGGCACGGTGTGCGGCAGGCCGGCGAGCAGCAGCGCGTTGCGGGCGATGTTCATGCCCTGCTCGAGCGTCTGGTTCACGCAGCCCCAGATCACGTCCTCCACCTCGTCCATCCGGGCGGCGGGATTGCGCCTGAACAGCGCCTTGATCAGCTCGGCCGAGAGCACCTCGGCGCGCACGTTGCGGAACATGCCGCCCTTGGAGCGGCCCATGGCGGAGCGCACGCCATCGATGATCACGACATCGCGGGGATTGAGACTCATCTTTGATCTCTCCAGATTCGGTTGCGGCCGCGCAGGTCAGCCGAGGAATTTCTTGCCGGACGCCGCCAGTTCGACGAGCAGCTTCGGCGGCTCGTAGAGCTTGCCGAGGGACGCGTATTTCCTCGCGACCTCGACGAACTTCGCGACACCCATCTGGTCCGCGTAGCGGCAGCAGCCGCCGCGGAACACCGGGAACCCGAGGCCGTAGATGAGCGACATGTCGGCTTCCGCCGGCGAGGCGACGATCTTCTCCTCGAGGCAGCGCGCCACCTCGTTCACCATCGGCACCATGCAGCGCTCGACGATCTCTTCCGGCGTGAACTCCTTGCGGGCCTGGACGACACCCTTGATGATCTCGTAGGTCTCCGGATCCGGGCTCTTCTTCGGCTTGCCCTTCTTGTCGGGCGCGTAGAGGTAATAGCCCTTGCCGTTCTTCTGTCCGAAGCGGCCCTTCGCCACGAGCACCGAAGTCGTGCTCTCGAAGTCGGGCTGCATGCGGTCCGGGAAACCTTCGGCCATCACGCCCGCGGCGTGCACCGCCGTGTCCATGCCCACGACGTCCATCAGGTAGGCCGGGCCCATCGGCCAGCCGAACTTCTCCATCGCCTTGTCGACGGCCTGGAAGTCCGCGCCGTCGCGCACCAGCATGTGGAAGCCCGCGAAATAGGGGAACAGCACGCGGTTGACGAAGAAGCCCGGGCAGTCGTTCACGACCACCGGCGTCTTGCCCATCTTGAGCGCCAGCGCGACGGTCGCGGCGACGGCGGCATCCGACGAGCGCTTGCCGCGGATCACCTCCACGAGCGGCATCATGTGCACCGGGTTGAAGAAGTGCATGCCGACGAAGTTCTGCGGACGCTCGAGCCCGTCGGCGAGGTGCGTGATCGAGATCGTCGAGGTGTTCGAGGCGATGATCGTGTCGTCACGCACCAGCCCCTCGACCTCGGCGAACACCGCCTTCTTCACCTTGGCGTTCTCGACGACGGCCTCGATGATGATGTCGACGTCCTTGAAGTCGCCGTAGTTCAGCGTCGGCCGGATGCGCGACAGGGTCGCGCTCATCTGCTCGGGCTTGATCCGGCCCTTCTCGACCTGCTTGGCGAGCAGCTTCCCGGCCTCGCCCATGCCGAGGTCGAGCGCCTCCGTGCGGATGTCCTTCATGATGATCGGCGTGCCCCTCACCGCGCTCTGGTAGGCGATGCCGCCACCCATGATGCCGGCACCGAGCACCGCAGCCTGCCGGACGTCCTTCGCGCCCTTCTTCGCCCACGCGCCCGCCGTCTTTTTCACGGCCTGGTCGGCGAGGAAGAGGCCGATCAGCGCATTCGCCTGCGGCGTCACCGCCGCCTTGGCGAAATACTTCGCCTCGATGGCGAGCGCCTCGTCGCGACCCTTGCCCGCCCCGTCCTGCATGTTGCGGAGGGCGAGCATCGGCGCCGGAAGATTCGGCCCCGCCTGCGCACCCACGACGGCCATCGAACTCGTGAAGGCCATCATCGTCTCGATGGGGTTCAACTTCACCGGCGCGAGTTTCTCGGCGTGCCGCGCCTTCCAGTCGAGCCGCCCCTCGATCGCCTGCCTGACCATCGCGAGTGCCGCGGCGCGCAGCTTGTCGGGCTCGACGACCGCATCCACCACGCCGTCCTTCAGCGCCGCGTCCGGCTTCTTGTCGGCGCCGGTCGCGATCCACTCGACCGCGTTGTCGATGCCGACCACGCGCGGCATGCGCACGCTGCCGCCGAAGCCCGGGAAGATGCCGAGCTTCACTTCCGGGAAGCCGACCGACGCGGCGGTGGACATGACGCGGAATTCACAGCACAGCGCGAGTTCGAGCCCGCCGCCGAGGCAGATGCCGTTGATCGCGGCGACCTTCGGGAACGGCAGGTCTTCGAACCGGCACAGCATGCGGTTCACTTCCAGCACGCCCTTGGCGACCGTCTCCTCGCCAGCGGCGAACATCGCGCCGAACTCGGTGACGTCGGCGCCGACGATGAACACGCCCTTGGCCGAGGTGAGAATGAGGCCCCGCACGCTCGCGTCCTTCGCGATCGCCTGGGTCACCGCGTCGAGGTCCCTGAGCACGGCCTGGCTCAGCTTGTTGACCGATTCGCCGGCGAGATCGAACTTGAGTTCGACGATGCCGTCGCCCAGCGCCGTGGCGCTGAAAGCGGGTCCGGAATAGAGCATGGAGTGGTCTCCCTTCTTCAGGTCTGCAGATGCAAGAAAGCAAGCGCCGGCCGCCACGCCGAGCGGCAACCGGGCGTCAGCAGGGAAGTTTGCGGCAGCGCACCAAGAATGTTAATGGGAATTTCCGAAGAGCCGTATCGGAGAACGATCCGGCCCTGATTCATCATAGACTTACGATTGCCGCGCCACATCGAGCCTGCCGTGACCCGAACCCGCCGATTGCCCGCCGCGCTGCTGGCCCTGCTCGCCGTGGCGGCACTGCCCGTCCTCGCGCCTGGCGACCGTGCGATGACCGCATCGGCCGCCGACGCGGACCTCTACGCCGAAGCGCGGCAGGAATTCGTCGCGGCGCTCGCCGACGCGGCCCGCGCGCCGCCGGGTGCCGCCGTCGAGGACAGCGAAGCGCTCACGAGCTACCCGCTCTACCCGTACCTGCTGGCCGCGCGACTCGAGCGCCGGCTCGCCGATCCCGCGGCAGTGCCCGACGTGCGGGCCTTCCTCGAGCGCTATGGAGACCAGCCGGCGTCGCGGTCCGTGCGGCGCCAGTTCCTGATGAATCTCGCGTTGCGCCGGCAATGGGAGCCTTACCTCGAGGCCTATCGCGCCGACGTCGACGACACGATCGCCGCACGCTGCAACGGGTTTGTCGCGCGCATCGCGCTCGACCGCACCGAAGGGATGGGAGCGGACGTCGTCGATCAATGGTTGGCGCCGAAGAGCCTGCCGCCCGCATGCGACCCGGCATTCGACTGGGCTCGTGCGCGCGGCCTCATCACACCGGCGCTGATCGAGCAGCGCGCCGACGCGGCCCTCGTCGCAGGCCAGGCCAGCCTCGCGCGCTTTCTTGCGAAATCCCTGCCCGGGCCGCAGGCCGCGGCGGTCAGTCAATGGGCCTCGCTCATCGAGCAGCCACGGGCAGCGATCGATGCTTTGATCGCCGATCCGTCGCGCACCGTCGCTCCCCGCGCGCTGCTCGACGGCTGGCAGCGCTACGCAAGGGCCGATCCCGAGGCCGCTGCCAACCGTTACCCGGCGCTCGTGGAGGCCCGCGGACTCGACGCACGCTCGGCCAGTCCGTTCGCGATCGCGGTCGGCGTCCGTCTCGCGCTGGGTCGCAATGCTCGCGCGCTCGAGTTCTTCGCGCTCGGGCGTCCCGACGACTTCGACGAATCGGCCCACGAGTGGCACGCGCGCGCCGCGCTGTGGGCAGGCGACTGGCCGCGCGTGCGCGAGGCCGTCGCGGCGATGCCAGAGGCGCTGCGCACGCAGAACCGCTGGAAATACTGGGCCGCGCGCGCCGCCGAGCAGACGGGTGAGGCGGACGCGGCGCAACGGGGCTACGCGAGCGTATTGCCGACCGACAACTGGTATGCCGTGCTGTCGGCCGCGCGCCTGGGCCAGCCGTTCGCGCCGACGGCCAAGCCCGCGGGATTGAACGACGCCGAGATGGAGAGGCTCGCCGACGAAGCGCCCTTCGTGCGCGCCCACGAACTGATCCTGTGCGACCTGCAGACCGACGCCGTGGCCGAATGGCGCGCCGCCTACGACGCGCTGACGCCGGCGCAGCAGGTGCAGGCGATCGGTCTCGCCGCCCGCTGGCAGTGGTACCTGCAGGCGATCGCCGCGGCCGCGAAGCTCGGGATCTTCGACGACTACGGCCTGCTCTACCCGCGGCCTTATGACCCGGAGGTCCGTCGGGGCGCGAGCCTGACCGGACTGCCGCCGGACCTGATCTACGCGATCATCCGACAGGAGAGTCTCTATCGCGCCGATGCGCGCTCGGGCGCCGACGCCCTCGGGCTGATGCAGCTGCTCCCGGAGACTGCACGCCAGACCGCGAAGCGCTGGGGCCTGCCTCCGCCGACCCGCGCGTCGCTGCTCGTGCCGGCGGTCAACGTGCCGCTCGGCTCGGCCTTCCTGAAGAGCATGCTCGATCGCTGGGAGGGACAGGCGCCGCTCGCGATCGGTTCGTACAACGCCGGTCCGGGCGCGGTGGCGCGCTGGTTGCCTTCGGCGCCGATGTCGATCGACGTCTGGGTCGAGAACATCCCGTACAACGAGACACGTAGCTACGTGCAGCGCGTGTCCTGGCACCGTGTCGTCTTCGGCTGGATCGAAGGGCGCAGGCCCCGAGACTACCCGGACTGGCTCGGCACGATCCGTGCCCCCGGCGCCGCCCCCCCGCCGGCCGACGCCGCGGACGGCGGTTTCGTGTCCGGGCGCTGACCCGCGCGGCGGCGATTCAGGCGACGGCGAGCCGCGCGACGTTCTTCGGCCGGCCATCGTCCAGTGCCGCGGACAGGATCGCGTGCTGGCGATGCAGGTGCAGGTCCGTCGCGGCCGAAACGAGTTCACGCCACTGCTCGAGGAACCGCGCCGTCCGCGGCGTGGGCGCGTTCGCGAACCGCTGGCAGAGCGTCTCCAGTGCCTTCGCTGGCAACGCGAGCCGCAGCTTCGCGAGACGCTCGTCGATCGTGGCGTCGGACTGCTCGAGCAGTGCGTGGAAGACTGCGCCGCCGTTCAAGGCGAGACCGCGGCGGATCCATTCGATCGCGGTCTCGGTGGCCGCGGCGCGCGCGTGCGCCGAGACACGCGAGCCGGCTTCCAGGTACTCCCGCGTCGCGTCGCCGACGACTTCGTCATCGACGTCGCCGAGGGCGAAGATCACGAGCGACTCCGGCGGGCGCGTGCCGCAACGGACGTCGTTGCAGGCGGCGGCGAGATGCTCGCGCCGGACGCTGCAGGACAGGGTCGGCAACCGGTGCCAGTAACCGATCAGCACGTTCGAGACAGGCGACATGGTCAAACCTCCAGGCCCTCTGCGGGCGTTGCAGACCTGACCGGGGGTCAAACGAGCGGCGCCGGGCCGGGCGGGAGGCTGAAACGAAAAACCCTCCGCGCCACGGTTCGAGCGCCGGAGGGTTCAGAGAGCTTTCACCCGCTTCGTTGCCTTCCGGCCGC
>CAZRKS010000120.1:0-1479 GCA_964600315.1 uncultured Steroidobacteraceae bacterium
GGTCGGCGTTGATGGTGTTCTTGCCGATGATGTCCTTGTACTTGAGCGACTTGTCGGAGAGCCGGTAGACGTTGTACGGGACGTAGATCTCGCGCTTGCCGAGCAGCTTCCAGTCGTAGCGGTCGGGCGCGCCGTTGTAGCCGTCGACCTGGTCGGTGACGACCATGCCTTCCGAGCCGTCGTTCACGCCGTCGTAGGCGAGGTCGGGCGCGCGCCGCACGCGCCGCGCGCCGGCGTTGTAGATCCAGGCCGAGCGCTGCTCCGCCACCTGGTCGACGGGTTCGTGCACCAGGAAGATCGTGCCCTTGAGCGTCGCGGGCTCGGTGAAGTAGCCGAGCGCGTAGAAGAGCCGGTTGGGCTCCGGGTCCGCGATGTTCTCCGCGTAGATGCGCTTCGAGGTGAAGCCGATCTTGTAATAGTCGCCGCTGGCACGGACCGGGAACGAGTGACCCGAGCGCTCGGCACCGCCGCCGACGTAGCGCACGAGATGGTTCCAGATCGCCTCGAGCCCATTCTCCGGGATCGGGAACGGCGTGGTGGATCCGCCGAGGTCCTTGAGGCCGAAGCCCTGCAGCGTGACCTTGCCGGCGCGGTCCGCGACCCGGTCCGTCACCTCCTTCGGCAGCGCGGCAGTGCGCCGGGTCGTGTAGACGTTCATCCGGTAGTTCGGATACTTGCGCAGCAGCGCGGCCTCGCCGGCCGTGAGCTTCGACTCGTACTGCGCGACGTTCGCGCCCGTGATCGTGAAGAGCGGCTTGTCGCCCGGGAAGGGATCGACGTAGCCCTGCTCGCGCTTCCAGCCGGGCGGCGGCTGCGTCAGACCGCCGTCCCACGCCGGAATCGTTCCGTCCGCGTTGCCGGCGCGCTCGGCGCCGACCGACGTCAGGTCCTTGCCGAGCCGCGAGTAGTCCGGTGCCGCGCGCGCGGTGGCGAATGTCAGCGACGCGAGCGCAATCAGCAGGGCCTGCATCGATCGGGCAAGGAACATCGAAACCTCCAGGGCGCGCGGCTGCGGGCAGGCCGCGGATTTTACGGGGTCGATTCGAAACCGAGTTCGCGGATGAGAGCCGCATAGCGCGGGTCCGAGCGCAGCGGGTCGAGGACCGGGTCGGGCAGGACCTGTCCCATGAGCCCCGGGTCGTGCACGCGCCGCGCGCTCGCGAACCAGCGGAAGGCCTCGTCGGGCTCGCCGAGCAACGTGTAGATCTGAGCGTACTGGTAGGAGGCAGCGTCGCCGAGCGACTCGCGCATGGCGGCGACCTCGGCGCGGGCCTCCGACGTCCGGTGCGTGCGGGCGAAGGTCATGGCCCGGCCGGTCATGCGCTCCCAGGGGATGCGCTCCGAATCGAAGGCGGCGAGCGCCTCGTCCATGCGGCCCTGTTCCAGCAGCGCCAGCCCGAGCAGGTAGGCCGCGCCGGGGCGCTCCGGGGCGAGTTCGATGGCACGGCGCGCAGCGCGTTCCGCCGCCGCGTTCTGTCG
>CAZRKS010000120.1:1579-7737 GCA_964600315.1 uncultured Steroidobacteraceae bacterium
TGCGCGACCTCGCCGGAGATCTCGTCCTGCACGGCGAAGATGTCGTCGAGGTTGCGATCGTAGGTCTGCGACCAGAGGTGCGAGCTGTCGGAGGAGCGGATCAGCTGCGTGGTGATGCGAACGCGGTTGCCCGACCGGCGCACGCTGCCCTCGAGTACGTGATCGACGTTCAGCTCACGCGCGATGTCGCTGATCTTCGCCTCCTTGCCCTTGTAGGCAAACGACGAGGTCCGCGCGATCACGCGCAGGCCCGGGACGTTGGCGAGGACGTTGAGCAGTTCCTCGGTCAGGCCATCCGAGAAGTATTCGTTCGACCGGTCCTCGCTCATGTTGACGAACGGGAGCACCGCGATCGACGCGGCGACGCCGCCCGCGGCCTTGGCCGTCCCGGTTGCGGGTGCGGCTGGCGCGGCTGGCGCGGCGCCGGTCGCCTCGCTGGATGCCGGTGCGGTCGGTGTGGACGATGTGCGGTGATTGACGAAGCGGTCCGCGACGACGAGGCCGATCGCGACCACGAGCAGGCCGATGATCAGCACATTGAGCTTGTTGGCCGTCTGGTGCGTGATGGAGTCGGCGCGATCGACCTCGTGCTCGCGCTTCAGGCCCTCCGGCGTCAGCTCGTAGATCCAGGCGAACACCAGCGCCAGCGGGAAGCCGAGCAGCAGCAGCCCGAGCAGCAGCTTCAGGCCCCACGCTGGCACGCCGAGCGCCCCGAACAGCAGGTCGCCGACCTGCAGCAGGACCCAGCCCGCGACCGCGTAGAACATCGCCACGCGGAAGACGTTGCGCCGCTTCAGTTCCCCCAGCAGGGACATCGCTCACCCGAGCCGTTGTGGCCGTACGCAAGGATGACCGCGCGCACGGGATTGTCAACGCGTCGTCCGGGTGCGCCGAACCCTGTCAGGGCTGGCCGCGGTATTTCGCGCCGATCCGGCGGTACGCCTCCCGGAAAGGCACGCCCTCCCGCGCCACGAGTTCGTTCGCCTCGGACGCGGCGTGGATCCCCGGGTCGAGGCGGATGCGCTCGGGCACGAAGCGCAGCTGCGGGATGGCGGCGGCCATGATGTCGAGCGACTCGTGGCAGACGTCTAGCGAGCGGAACAGCGGCGCCTTGATCAGCTGCAGGTCGCGCTGGTAGCCGGAGGGCAGCTTGGCGGTGATGCCGAGCACCTCCACGAGACAGGCCTGGGCGGTCGCGGTGCGGCCGCGCACCAGTTCGAAGACGTCCGGATTGCGCTTCTGCGGCATGATCGACGAGCCGGTCGTGAAGGCGTCGGGCAGCTCCACGAAGCCGAACTCGCGCGTGTAGAAGAGCAGCAGGTCGGCGGCGAGGCGTCCGAGGTCCTGCATCAGCAGCGCGACCTGGAACAGCACCTCGGCCTCCGCCTTGCCGCGCGACAGCTGCACGGCGGTGACCGGTTCGTGATTCTCGGGCAGGTCGAGCCGCACGCGCGTGCCCTCGCGATCGACCGGCAGGCCCGGCGTCCCGTAGCCCGCCGCCGAGCCGAGCGGATTCTTGAGGATTCGCCGGTGCGCGTGCCGGAGCGCGTCCACGTCGTCGGCGATCTCGGCGGCGAAGCCGCGTGCCCACAGCGCGACGGAGCTCGGCATCGCCTGCTGCATGTGCGTGTAGCCCGGCAGCTCGACGTGACCCTGTTCCACCGCGAGCGACTCGAGCGCCGTTGCGACGCGCCGTGCGTCGTCCGCCAGCGACTCGACCGCATCGCGCAGGTAGAGGCGCAGCGCCGCGAGCACCTGGTCGTTGCGCGACCGCCCCGCGTGCAGCCGCTCGCCGGCGGCGCCGATGCGGCGCGTGAGCAGCGTCTCGAGCGCGGTCTGGCCGTCCTCGAGATCGAGGGTGACCGACCACTCGCCGCGGGCGTGCGCCTCGCCGATGGCCTTGAGCCCGTCGCGGATCGATTCTAGCGAGGCGGCGTCGAGCAGGTCCGCCTCGTGCAGCATCTCGGCGTGCGCGATCGACGCCCGCACGTCGTAGGCGACCAGCCGGTTGTCGAGCGCATGATCCTCGCCGGCGGTGAAGCGCAGCACCCGTTCGTCGAGCGGCGCGCCCTTGTCCCAGAGTCTCGTCACGGGAATTTCCTCAGCCCGCTCCCTGTTCCGCGGGACTCAGCGCCTTGGTGTCGGCGACGACCAGCGTCCCGGTGCCCTCGTTCGTGAACACTTCGGCGAGCACCGCGTCGGGGGCCGCGTAGGAGATGACGTGCACGCGCCGCACGCCGCCGCGGATCGCCGCTTCGATCGCGCTCGACTTGGGCAGCATGCCGTCGGAGAGCGCGCCTTCCTCGCGCAGCCGGCGCAGGCCGGCGAGGTCGGTGTAGGAAATCAGCGAGCGGGGATCGTCGAGCCGCTCGAGGATCCCGGGTGCGCCGGTGCAGAGGATCAGCTTCTCCGCCACGAGCGCGCCGCCGATCGCCGCCGCGACGGTGTCCGCGTTGATGTTGAGCAGCTGGCCCGACGGGTCCGCCGACAACGGGCTCACGACCGGCAGCAGGCCCGCGTCGAGCAGGCGGGTGAGAACCGAGGCGTCCACGGCGTCGATGTCGCCGACCATGCCGTAGTCGACGACCTCGCCACTCGCGAGCGTGACCGGCGCGCGCCGGTGCGCGGTGACCAGGCCGCCGTCCACGCCGCTCACGCCGACCGCGGCGATGCCGAAGCTGCGGCACAGGGCGAGCAGGCGCGTGTTGATGAGGCCGTTGAGCACCATGCTGGTCGCGTCGATGGCGGCCGCGTCCGTGACCCGGCGACCCTGCACCATGCGGGTCTCGACGCCGAGCTTCTTCGTGACCTCGTCGAGTTGCGGGCCGCCGCCGTGCACCAGCACGACGCGGATGCCGAGGTGGTGCAGGATCGCGACCTGCTCCATGAAGGCGCGCATCGCCGCGCCGTCGCGGAACGCGCCGCCGCCGGTCTTGATGACGAAGACCTTGCCCTTGTACATGTGTATGTACGGCGCGGCGCCCCGCAGCGCGCGCACGGTCACGGCCTGTTCCACCTTGTGTCCGATCATCGTCCCGTTCACCCCTTGAGCATTCGATGGAGCACGGCCATCTGCACGACCATGCGGTTGGCGGCCTCCGGCAGCACGCGGCTGCGCGGCCCGTCGAGCACCGAGTCGGCGACGGCGACGTTGCGCCGTACCGGCAGGCAGTGCATGAAACAGCAGTCCGCGCGGGCGGGCGCGAACCAGTCGTCGCGCACGCACCAGTCGACGAGCGGCTGGCGCAGCCGCGATTCGGCCTCGCCGTCGCCGTAGCAGTCGGGAGAGCCCCATTCCTTCGCGTACAGCACGTGCGCTCCGGCGAGCGCCTGGGCGCGGTCGCTGGTCTCGCTCACCGTTCCGCCCGACGCGGCCGCCGCCGCGCGCGCCTTGGCCATGACGGGCCCGGGCAGCGCGTAGCCCTCGGGCCGCAGCACCACGACCTCCATGCCGCGCAGGGCCGCCATGTGCACGGTCGCGGCCGGCACGGCGAGCGGCAGCGCGCGCGGGTGATACACCCAGCTCAGCACGAACTTCCCGGCGCGCGGCACGCCGAAATCGTCCATCGTCTTCCAGTCGGCGAGCGCCTGGCAGGGATGGTTCATCGCCGACTCGAGGTTCAGGAAGGGCTTGTCGCACAGGCCCGCCATGAGGCCGAACTGCGTCTCGGCGAGGTCGGCCGCGAGATCCTTGCCCTCGGCGAATGCTCGGATGCCGAGCGCGTCGCAGTAGGAGGCGAGCACCGGAATCGCTTCGCGCACGTGCTCGGCGGCGCCGCCATTCATCACCGCACCGGTGCGCGTCTCGACCTGCCACGTGCCCTGTCCCGGCGTCACGACGAATGACGATCCGCCGAGCCGCGACATGCCGGCCTGGAACGACGACAGGGTCCGGAGCGACGGGTTCATGAACAGCAACCCGAGGATCCGGCCCGCGAGCGCGTGCGGCTCCGGATGCTCTTGCAGGCGCCGGGCGAGTGCGACGAGGTCGGCCACCTGGTCGCGGGTGAAATCGGCGAGATCGAGGAAGCGCTGCATGGGCAGGAATCCGCAGTTACGGGGCCAGGCGGGCGAGCGCGTCGGCCAGCTCGGCAACGTGGCGCTCTTCGAGCACGTAGGGCGCGAGCACGCGCACGACGTGGGGGTCGGCACTCGTCCCGGTGAGGATGTCGCGCTCGAGGAGTTCGCGCTGGACGTCCTTCGCCGGCCGGCGCGTGCGCAATCCCGCCAGCAGTCCCGCGCCCTGCACGGACTCGACAGGACCGACGATGCAGGTCTCGCGCAACTGCTGCGCCCGCTGCCGGACGTTGGCCAGGAGACCCTCCGTCTCGATGATGTCGACGACCGCCTCGACGAGCGCGCAGGCCATCGGCCCGCCGCCGAAAGTCGTGCCGAGATCGTCGGTCCTGAGGCGCGTCGCGACGTGGTCCGCCATGAGCAGCGCCGAACACGGAAACCCTGCGCCGAGCGCCTTGGCGGTCGTGATCATGTCGGGCGCGACGCCGTGCATGTTCGCGGCAAACGGGAAGCCGGTCCGTCCCATGCCGCACTGCACTTCGTCGCAGATGAGCAATGCGCCGACCTCGCCGGTGCGCGCACGCAGCGCCGCGAGAAACGGCGCGCCGAGGTCGACGGCTCCGGCGACGCCCTGCACGGGCTCGACGATGACCGCCGCGGTGTCGGCACCAATCGCGTCCGCGATCGCGTCGGCATCGCCGCGCGGCACGAAGGCGACCTCGAACGGGGCCTGCGGGAACCCATACCACTTCTGCAGCGCGCCCCAGGTGACGGCGCCGGCGGCGGCGGTGCGGCCATGGAAGCTGCCCTCGACCGCGACGACCTTGCGTCGACCCGTGATCTTCAGGGCGAGCTTGAGCGCGTTCTCGTTGGCCTCGGCGCCGGTGTTCACGAAGAACACCGTGTTCAGGCCGAGGCCTGCGAAATGGGCGAGCCGGCTGGCGGCCCGCGCCCGCACCTCGAGCGGCACGGCGTTGCTCTGGAACAGGAGCGAGCGCGCCTGCGTCTCGAGCGCCGCGAGCCAGCGCGGGTGCGAATAGCCGAGCGCCGCGACGGCGTGGCCGCCGTACAGGTCGAGGATGCGGCGGCCGTCGCGCGTGTGCAGGTGCACGCCGGAGGCACCGACCACGTCGAGCGGCCACTGCGCATAGACCGGCGCGAGGTGATCCGCCATCACGTCCATCCGGGGGCCGGCAGCATCAGGCCTGCCGTCTCATCAAAGCCGAGCATGCGGTTCATCCACTGCACCGCGCCGCCCGCGGCGCCCTTCGTCAGGTTGTCGATGGCGCACATCACGGCGACGCTGCGGCCCTGCGCCACGCCGGCGAGCTGCGCGAAGTTGCTGGTGGCGACATCCTTTACCCGCGGCGGCTCGCCGCCGACACGGACGAACACCGACTGGTCGTAGTAGTCGCGCAGCGCCGCGGTGAGTTCGTGGCTCGTGAGCGGTTGCTGCGCGACGGCCTGCACCGTGACGTGGATGCCGCGCGCGAACGGGCCGGAGTGGGGCACGAAGTTGAATTCGGCGTCGACGCCCGACGCGGCGCGCGCGAGCTCGGTGACCTCCGGCGTGTGGCGGTGCGCGAGCGCGTTGTACGCGTACAGGTCACCGTGCCGCTGCGGGTGGTGGGTGCCGGCCGTGGGCTGGCGGCCCGAACCTGTGCTGCCGGTGACGCCGGTCACGAACAGCCGCGGCTCGGCGAGCCCGAGCGCCAGCAGCGGCACGCTCGCGAGCAGAATCGCGGTCGCGAAGCAGCCGGGATGCGCGACGTGCGGCGTGTGCAGCGCATTCAGGTGCTCGGGCACGGCGCAGGTGAACTCGGCGATGCGGTCGGGCGCGCCGTGCGCGTGCTTGTAGACCGCCTCGTACGCGGCCGCCGTCGGATAACGGAAGTCGGCGGAGATGTCGACCACGCGGGGGCGCGTGCCCGCCTGGCTCGCGGCCGCGAGCAGCTTGTCGATCAACGCGGCCGACACGCCGTGCGGCGCGGCGGAGAACACGGCGGTGACCGGGTTGGCCGCCACGTACTCGAGCACCTCGTCGTGTCCCGCGAAGCGCAGGTGCGGCAGCACGGGCTGCAAGTGGCGGAAGAACTGCGCCACGGGCTCGTCGGGCTGGCTGTCGGAGGCCACGGCAGCGA
>CAZRKS010000121.1:0-7694 GCA_964600315.1 uncultured Steroidobacteraceae bacterium
CGCTGCTGCGGGCCAAGTCCGGCGTCATGACCCTCGGTCTCGCCAATCCGATAGTCGCAACCGTGGAGACCGTTGGCGCCACGGGTCTCGCGGTCCTAGCGGTGGTGGTCCCGCTCCTGACGCTCGCGGCAATCCTGCTGCTGCTCTACTGGGCGACCCGCAAGGCCGGACGCCTGTTGTTCGGAGGAGGCCGCGACGCCGGGGCGGCGCCGCCCTGACGCAGCCCTTCCGCGCCTGCCGCTGCGGAGGCCGCGCATACAATACCCACCATGTGCCTGCTCGTGCTCGCCTGGAATACGCACCCGCGCTACCGGCTCGTGGCCGCCGCCAATCGCGACGAGTTCCACGATCGCCCGGCGGCGCCGCTCGGCTGGTGGGCGGATGCGCCGCACGTCCTCGCCGGCCGCGACCTCCGCGCCGGCGGCACCTGGATGGGCGTGACCCGCGGCGGACGCTTCGGCATCGTCACGAATTTCCGCGATCTCGAGGCGCCGCCCGCGCCCGAGGCGCCGTCGCGCGGCCGGCTGGTCCCGGAGTACCTCGCCGGCGCGGCGGAACCCGGGGAATACCTCGCGCGTCTCACCGGCACGGCCGCCGCGTTCGCAGGCTTCAACCTGCTCGTCGGCGACCGCGATTCGCTTCGATACCTTTCGAATCGCGACCTCGGGGGGCCGCGCACGCTGGCACCAGGCATCTACGGCCTCAGCAATCACCGACTCGACACTCCCTGGCCCAAGCTCGTGCGAACCCGACAGCGATTCTCGACGGCGCTCGACAGCGAGGACCTCGACGCAGGGCGATTCTTCGAC
Source organism: uncultured Steroidobacteraceae bacterium (assembly GCA_964600315.1). Taxonomy (GTDB): domain Bacteria; phylum Pseudomonadota; class Gammaproteobacteria; order Steroidobacterales; family Steroidobacteraceae; genus RPQJ01. The sequence goes on from CAZRKS010000121.1 coordinate 810, forward strand.
CTGCTCGACGATCGCGAGCCCGCGGGCGGCAACGCCATGCAGGACACGGGCCTCGCCGCCGACTGGGAGCGCGCGCTCTCCTCGCCCTTCGTGCGCCACGACCGCTACGGCACGCGCTGCTCGACGGTGCTGCTCGCCGACCACGACGGCAGGACGACGGTGATCGAGCGCCGTTTCGACGCGGCCGGCCGCCAAACGGGGGCCACGCGCGTCGAGTTCGCCGGCGACGACTCGGGCGAATGATCCCTTCGTTCGCAGGGCCGGTCGGTCGGCTCGTCGCCTTCGGCCTCGCCGGCATCGCGCTGCTCGCCGCAACCGCGCCGCGCGCGGCCGTCCTCGGTTCCGCCGACACGATCCGCATCGAAGTGGACGGCGTCGATCGCGCGATGGCCGACAACGTCCGCGCCTACCTGTCGCTCACGCGCTATGCGCAGCGGCAGGATCTCACCGACCCGCAGGTGCGGCGCCTCGCGGACCGCGCCGTCGACGAAGCGGCCGACGCCCTGCGGCCCTACGGCTATTACGACCCGCAGGTGCGCAGCCGCACCAGCCGCGACGACGCGACCTGGATCGTGCGGCTCAAGATCAAGCCGGGCGAGCCCGTGCTGATGCGCGACGTGACCATCGAGGTGATCGGCCAGGGCCGCACGGATACGGACATCGGCGCGCTCCTGAAGAGCAACACGTTGCGGCCGGGCTCGCGCCTCGACCACCCGGCCTACGACAAGCTCAAGGCGGACCTCGTGCGCACGGCGCTCGGGCGCGGCTACCTCGACGCGAAACTCACGCGGCACGAACTCGACGTCGACCCGCCGCAGCACGTCGCGGACGCGCGCCTGACGCTCGACACCGGCGGCCGGTACGAGTTCGGCAAGGTGACGATCGAGCAGGACGCGATCAGCCCGGAGTTGCTGCAGGGATTCATCCGCTTCACGGAGGGCCAGCCCTTCTCGGGCGAGCGCATCCGCAGCACGCAGTTCGCCCTCGAGGACAGCTACTACTTCTCGGAGGTGACGGTCACGCCCGGCGAGCGCGACCCGGCGACGCTCACCGTCCCGGTCACGATCCGGGCCGACCGCATCAAGCGCGACCGCTACAGCGCGAGCGTCGGCTACGGCACCGACACGGGCCCGCGCGGACAATTCAGCTGGGACCGCCGCCTGGTGAACGACTCGGGGCACCGCTGGCGTCTCGAGAGCACGGTCTCGAGCGTGCTGCAGGAAGCCGTCGCGCGCTACATCGTTCCGGTCGGCGATCCCACGCTCGAGAAGCTCGAGTTCTCGGGTGGCTACGTGAACGAGGAACTCGGCGGCCTCACCAGCGAGCGCTGGGAGGTCGTCGGCGGCCTCACGCAGGCCTTCGGCCGCTGGCAGCGCGTGCTGTTCCTGCGGCTCAACCAGGAAATCACGAAATTCCCCGGCCCGGACGAGGAAAGCTCGCTGCTCCTGATTCCCGGCATCAGCATCGCCAGCCTGCCGCCGAATTTCCTCACCGGCTGGGTCCGCGACGCGGCGTACTACGTCGAACTCTCCGGCAGCCCCGCAACCCTGGGTTCGGACGCGTCCTACCTGCGCTTCTACGCGCGCGGTGAGCGCGTGTGGGGATTCGGCGAGAGCCCCTGGTACCTGCGGCTGCGGGGTGAAATCGGCACGAGCTGGGTGGACGACTTCTCGCAGCTGCCGGCGTCGCAGCGCTTCTTCGCCGGCGGCGACAACAGCGTGCGCGGCTTCGCGCTCGACTCCCTGAGCCCGAAGGACCCGGACGCACCGCCGGGCAGCGGCAACAAGGGCGTCGGCGGCGAGCACAAGCTGGTCGGCAGCATCCAGGTCGAACGCGACTTCCCCAAGGACCTGCGCGGCGTCGCGTTCTTCGATGCGGGCAACGCGTTCGACGACTGGAGCACGCCGCTCGAGTACTCCGTGGGGCTCGGCGTGCGCTACCGGCTGCCCATGCTGCTGATCGGCTTCGACGTCGCCCAGGCGCTGTCCGAGCCGGGCAAGAGCCCGCGCCTCCACCTGAGCATCACGCAGGTGCTGTGATGCGCTGGTTGAAATGGTCTCTGGCCGCAACCCTGGTGCTGGTGCTCGGCGTGTCGGCCGCCCTGCTGCACCGGCTCCTCTACACGCCGCAGGGGCTCGAATTCGGGTTGTCCCTGCTGCAGCACATCGAGGCGGTGCGCATCGAAGTGAGCGGCGCACGCGGCACGATCGCCGGCCCGCTGTCGTTCGACCGAGTGGTCGTGGACCACGCGGCCGTGCGGGTGGTCGCCGACGATGTGGAAGGCCGGCTCATCCTGCCGGCGCTGCTCGGCGGACGCATCGCCGTGGCCGATGCGCGCGTCGGCCGGGCCGAGGTCACGCTCAAGCAGCGTCCGCCGCAACCCGTGTCGCAGACGCACTTCCTGCCGCCGTGGCTCAGCCTCTCGGCACCCGGCGCGGTCGTGCAGCGGGCGGGTGTGACGCTCAAGACCGGGTACCGCATGCACGCCGAGAGCGTGCGAGGCGACCTGCGCATGACCCGCTGGCGCATCGACGTCGATCCGTTCGTGATGCAGGACCCCGCCGGCCGCATCGACGGCCGCGTGTTCCTGCGCGCCACGCTGCCGCTCGGCCTGCGCGGCGAGGCCTCGGGACGCTGGCGCCTCCCGGACCAGCGACACTACAGATTCACGGCCCGCGTCAACGGCCGGCTCGACCGGCTCGGGATCGATGCATCCATCACCGAGCCCGCGCGACTCGCATTCTCGGGCTACGGACTCGACCTCGAGGGCGAGGCGCGCGCCGTCGGCACCGTGCGCGCCGTCGATTTCGACGGGTCGCCGTGGATGCCGGCGGGACAGCTGCCGAAGTTCAGCGGATCGGCATCCGTGGACGCACGGCACGACGGAATCGGCCTGAGCGGCACGCTGACCGCGCCCGAACTCGGCGCGGAACAGCTGCGCGTGCGCGGGTCGGGTCGCTACGCCGACGACGTCATCACCGTGGTCGCGCTGCGCGCCTGGATGCCGCGCTCGGAACTCGCGCTCACCACCGCGGGCACGATCCGCATGGGCGACGCCGCGCCGCAGCTCGACCTCGCCGGCGACTGGAAGAAGTTCCGCTGGCCGCTGGCGGGCGAAGCCTTCGTCACCAGCGCCGTCGGGCGCTATCGGATCGCGGGCGCGCTGCCGTACGCCTTCGAGGTCGCGGCCGAGGCGCAGGGCCCGCAGATCCCGCCGGCGAACTTCACGGCGGGCGGTTCGATTGACCGCCACGAATTGCGGCTCGACCGCTTCGAAGGCACGACGCTGCGTGGCCAGCTCGGCGCCTCGGGCCGCGTGTCGTGGGAGGGCGATCAGCCCTGGCAGGCGCAGGTGAACGGCCGCTCGCTCGACCTCTCCGGGCTGCGACCGGACTTGAGCGGTCGCGTCGACGTCGTCGGCGACATCGCCGGGCGCGGCTTCCGGGCCGACGCGCCGTGGACAGCCCGGCTCGCGAAGCTGTCCGGCACGCTCTACGGCCGGCCGCTCACCGGCAGCGGGGAGGTCGCGCACGACCGGGGCGCCTACGAGTTTCGACGCGTCCGGCTCGCGAACGGTGCGTCCCGCGTGGACGTCGACGGCCGCTGGGGGCCGAGCATCGACCTCGCGTGGAGCGCGGACCTGCGCACGCTCGGGCTGATCGACCCTTCCCTCGCGGGGCAGCTCGAATCGCGGGGCGTCCTGCGCGGCACGCCCGCGCGGCCCGAGATCGAGGCCGACGCGCACCTGCGACAGTTTCGCGGCGCCGGCATCGCGGCTGAGGCAGTCGATGCCGACTTCGACCTCGATCTCGCCGACCACCGCGGATCGCACGCCGACGTCCGCGCGAGCGGCGTCGACGCGGCGGGCCAGCATTACGAAACCGCGAGGCTGCAAGCCACCGGCCGCACCGGGGAGCACACGCTCACGATCACGGCCACCTCGAGCGGCAATGCGGCGCGCCGGTTCGCCGGCTTCCAGGCGAAGCTCGAGGCGACCGGCGCGTACGACGTCCCTCGAAAGGTCTGGCAGGGCACGCTGACCGACGCCGCTCTCGAATTTCCCGACGGCGGGGCGCGCCTCGTGCAGCCGGCCGCCCTCGAACTCGGCCCGGCCTTCGCGAGAGCGGCGCCGCTTTGCCTCGCGAACGGAGACGCGCGGCTCTGCGCGGAGGGCGAGTGGCGCAGCACGCCGCAGTCGTGGCGCGTCCTCTACAGCGCGCAGGACTGGCCCCTGCGTCGCCTGCTCACGACGCTGCTCGGGCGGCGCGACTTCGACGGCAGGCTGCAGCTGAGCGGGTGGGCGGAGCAGGCGCCCGGCCGGGAGTGGGTCGGCGCGGCGGCGATCGTCATCGATCATCCGACCTTCGAAGTTCGGCGCAACAAGTTCCGCACGCAGGAAGTCGAAATCGGCGGCGGGCGCGTGGACCTGTTCGCGGACGAGGACGTGCTGCGCGGCGAGGCGGACCTGCAGATGGCCGCGAGCACCCACCTGCGTGGACAGGTGTCCGCGCCACGCGAGCGGGGCCGGCCGCTCGCTGAGAACCCGTTGAGCGGCGAGATCCGCGCGGAGTCGTCGGTGCTCACGGCGCTGCCGCTCTTCGTGCCCGAGATCGACCGCTCGGAAGGCACGCTCGACGGCGCCGTGCGCATCGGCGGCACGCTCGGCGATCCGCGCTTCGACGGCGAGCTTCACCTGCGCGACGGACGCCTCGACCTGTACCGGACGAATCTGTCGCTCACCGGGGCGAACCTCGACGGCCGCTTCGTCGGCGACACCCTGGAATTTTCCGGCAAGGCGACGTCGCGCAAGGGACCGGTCGAGTTGCGCGGCAACTTCAGCTGGCCCGAGGGCGTGATGACCGGGCACATGCGCCTCACCGGCGACAACCTGCTCGTGGCGGACACGCCCGAGTACCGGATCCAGGCCTCGCCGGACCTGACGGTGACCGCGGCGGCGGGCGGCTACGACGTCACCGGCGAGGTGCTCATCCCGTCGGCCCGCATCTCGCCGAAGGACTTGAGCACGTCGGTGGGCACCTCGGACGACGAGCGCATCGTCGGCGCCGAGGTCGAGGAGGCCGGTCCCTCGACGCTCGCTCGCGTCCGCAGCCGCATCCGCGTGCGGCTCGGGGACGACGTGCGGGTCGAGACCTACGGACTCAAGGCTCACCTCGGCGGCGAGGTGACGGTGAAGACCGCTCCCGGCGAGCGGGCGCGCGGCGACGGCGCGATCAACGTGATCGACGGCGAGTACAAGGCCTTCGGCGTGTACGTGAAGATCACCAAGGGCGTGCTGAGCTACCGCGACGCCCCGCTCGGGGAGCCGACGCTCGATCTCGTCGCCGAGCGCGAGATCAAGGACGAGAACGTCAAGGTCTCGGTCAACGTGCGCGGCCAGCTCGACAACCCGTTCATCACGCTCACCTCCGAGCCCGCGATGCCGAACAACGAGGCGCTGTCCTACCTGCTCACCGGCCGCTCGATCAACACGCTGCAGTCCACCGAGGTGGCGTCCGTGAACCGCGCGGCCGAGAGCCTCGCGATCAGCGGCGGCGGCCTGCTGCTCGGCGGACTCGGCAGCCGCCTCGGGCTCGACGAGGTGTCGGTCGAGAGCACCAAGGACAACGACACGCAGGTCGTGCTCGGCAAGTTCCTGTCGCCCAAGCTGTTCGTGAGCTACGGCATCTCGATCGCCGAGGCGATCAACACGGTGAAGCTCCGCTACACCCTGAACCCGCGCTGGTCGCTCAAGGCCGAGGCCGGGCTCGAGCAGAGCGCCGACATCGAGTACCGCATCGAGCGGTAGACGGGCGCACCGGGTCAGTCGAAGTCGGCGGGCAGCGCGCGGTCCTGCCAGTGGCGGCGCATGCGCTGCACCTGCGCCGGTGTGCAGCGGCCGAGCGAGAGGGGCGGCAGTTCGCCGGGATCGAAGAAGCCCACCGCCTCGGTCTCGTAGCTGCCGCGCGGTTCGCCGCCGAGGATCTCGCACAGGAAGAACGCCTTCCAGCTGTGGAACAGGAACGCGCCGTGGGCGTGCCGGTTGCGGTCGTACAGCGCGGCGAGCTTCACCGCCCGCACCTGCAGCCCCGATTCCTGCACGAACTCCTTCTCCACGGCCTGCGAGGGGCTCTCGTTGACGTCGGCCCAGCCGCCCGGCAGCGTCCACAGGCCGTCCGCCGCCTCCCGGACCATGAGCACCCGGCCGTCGCGGAACGCGGCGCCGCGCACCTCGACCTTCGGCGTCACGTAGCCATCCTCCCGCGCCCAGGCCTCGAGCAGTCGCGCGTTCACCGGCTCCCCGGGCCCGGCGAGCAGCCCGGCGGCGATGCGCTCGATCTCGGCATAGCGCTCGCGGTCGTATTCGTCCCGGCAGAAGTGCAGGCCGGTGCGCGCGAGCGCGTGCAGCCGGCGGGCGAGTTCCAGCGTTCGGTCGGTCATGGGCGGCCCTCCGCACCCGGCGCATTGTCGCGCAGGCGGCGGCCCTTGACAGGGCGCGCATATTTATGCACATTGGCAAAGTTTTTATTCACCCGAACGAGTCTGCGCACTTGGCCACCGACCTGAACGCCCAGATCCTGCGCCGGGACGCGATCGTGCGCATCCTGCGGCAGACGGCGGTCGGCCGGCAGGCGGAGCTCGTCGACCTGCTGCACCACGAGGGCCTCGAGGCGACGCAGTCGAGCGTGAGCCGCGACCTGCGCGAGCTCGGCGTGGTGAAGGGTGCGGACCGCTACCTGCTGCCGGCCGTCGAGGACGCCCTCACGCCGAGCCACTTCGAGGACGTGCGCGCCTTCGTCAAGGGCTACCGCGCGGCGGGGCCGGCGCTCACCGTGCTGCGCACCACCGTGGGCGCCGCGCAGAGCGTCGCCATCGCCATCGACAAGG
>CAZRKS010000122.1:0-7671 GCA_964600315.1 uncultured Steroidobacteraceae bacterium
AGCCCATAGCCTGTCGTAAAGGAACCGCCGATTCTACACAGTCGCCGGCCGCGCCGCGTTCAGGGGAAGACCCAGGCCGGAACGTGGCGCCAGCCCTTGAGCAATTCCCTGTCGAGCGCGCGCCACTGCGGCTCGTGGGACTCGACGAGGTTCCAGTAGCGCCGGGAGTGGTTCATGTGCCGCCGGTGGCAGAGCTCGTGGATCATGAGGTAGCGCACGACCTCCGGCCGCTGGAACATCAGGCAGACGTTCAGGCTGATCGTGCCCGCCGACGAGCAGCTGCCCCAGCGCGTACGCTGGCGCCGCAGGACGAGCCTCGCGAAATCGATGCCGGTCTCGTCGGCGACCGACTCGAGCCGCTCGCCGAGGTGCGTGGCCGCGGTGCGCGAGAGCCAGCGCAGCAGCGCCAGCCCCACCTGCCGGTCGGTGCCCGAGGCCGTGCGCACCTTGAGCGCGCCCACCCCCGTCTCGACCACCGACGCACGGGTGGAGTGGGCATATTCGACGTCCCAGCGCTGGCCGAGCAACGCAAGTTCGACGGCCGCAGGCCGGCGCTCTGCGGCGTGCGGGGCCTGCAGCGCGAACTCCCTCGCGCGGCGCTCGGCCCAGTCGCGATGCCGTGCGACGAAGCGCTCCACCGCCGGGATTCCGACGCCCGGCGGCACCACGACTTCGACCCGTCCCCCGGGAAACACGCGCATCGACATGCGGCGCGCTCGACGGCTGATGCGGACGTCCCAGCCCGGCGCGGCATCGCGCGGCGACCAGAGCGAGAGCTGCAGCGGGTCGGCATCGGCCCCCGCGAGCGTACCGGCCCGTCGTTTGCGCATGGCGCTCAAAGTTCCCTCAGCCCGACCGTCACGGGGAGCCGCGCTGCGCGCAGTCCGGGCAGCAGTCCGCCGGCGAGCCCGAGTATGAGCGAGTAGACGAGCCCGGTCACGAGCAGCGCCGGCGTCACCGTGAACGCGAAAGTGATCTGGCTGAAGCTCGCCCAGTTGAGCGTCGACGCCTGGTAGCCGTTGAGACCGAAGTACACGGCGGCACCGCCGACGAGTCCGCCGAGCAGGCCCAGCACCGCGGACTCGAGCAGCACGGACGCGACGACCGGCGCCGCGCCGAACCCGAGCGCCCGCAGCGTCGCGATCTCGCGGGTGCGCGCGGAGACGGCGGAGTACATCGTGTTGAGCGCGGCGAAGACGGCACCGATGCCCATCAGCGCCGCGATGCTCGTGCCGACGTAGCGGATGAGCGTGACGAGGATGCGGGACTGGTCCGCGTAGAACTCGCGCTCGCTGCGCGCCGTGACGTTGACCCGCGGATCGCCGCCGAGCGCGCGCCGGACCGCATCGAGCGCCGCCGGCGAGGCGAGCCGCGCGCGGATGACCTGCACGGAATTGCCGCGCCGGAACACGCCCTGCAGCACGGCGAGGTCGGTCCAGACCTCCGACTCGGAGATGCTGCCGCCGGCCTCGAAGACGCCGACGACGCGCCAGACGTGCGATCCCCAGGTGACCTCGCGGCCGAGGTCGACGTTGCCGAACTGCGCAAACACGCCGCGACCCACGATGACCTCGTCCTTGCCCGGCTCGAACATGCGCCCGGCGACGATGCGGAATCCGTCACGCACGTCGAGCGCACGCGCCGTCACGCCGCGGAACGGCACGTTGGCGGCCGTCCCGGTGCTGCGCATCGGCAGGTCGACGATGGTGTAGAACTCAGGCGAGGCGATCGGCCCGCGAGCGTCGCGCCGGAGGCCCGGCGCGGCGACGATCACGCTCACCTGCTCGCGGTTGAAGGCACTCGACAGTTCGTCCGGCGAGCCGCCGCGCAGCAGCACGGCCACGTCGTCGCGGCCCGAGAGATCCAGCGCGGCCCGGAAGCCCTCCCCCATCGACAGCAGCGACACCAGCACCGCCACCACGCCGCCGATGCCGACGACCGCCACCAGCGAGGCGCCGAGACGCGCCGGCAGGTTGCGCAGGTTCATGGCCGTGACGGCCACGAGCTGGTTGAACCACGAGATGACCGCCACCGTCATTCGCGCCGCAGCGCCTCCACGATCCTGAGTCGCATCGCCTGGACCGCCGGCACCGCTCCCGCCAGCAGGCCGAGCAGCAGCATGTACGCGGCGCCGACGGCAATCGATTCCCGCGGCAGCTGGAATCCCGGCAGATACTGACGGAACACGGGCTCGAACTGCGCGCCGAGCCACCCGGCCGCGGCGAGACCGATCACGCCGCCCGCGACCGTCACCAGCACAGACTCACCGAGCACCATGCCGAGCACGCCGGCATTGCCGAAGCCGAGCGTCTTCAGCACACCGATCTCGTTGGTGCGCTCACGCACCGACTGCGCCATCGTGTTCGCCGTGACGAGCAGCATCGTGAAGAACACGGCGCTGGTGATCGCGCCCAGGATCTTGCCGATGTTGCCGACCTGGTTCACGAACGACTGCGCCATGGCGCGCTCCGAGGAGGTCTTGGTCTCCGCGGGAGAGTTCGCGAACAGCCGGTCGATCTGGCGCGCGATCGGGGCGGCGCGCGCGGGCGTGTCGATCTTGACGAGGTACCAGCCGACCAGGCCCTTGCCCTGCGCCTTCGCCTCCTCGAAGTAGTCCTGGTGCAGCACGATCGCGCGCGTGTCGCCGCCGTTCGGCAGGTCGTAGATCGCGCGCACCGTCACGTCCCAGGTGTCCGATCCGTCGGCCTTGCGCCAGATCGAGGACTTGAGCGGCACCGTGTCGCCGACTTTCCACCCGTAGAGATCCACCAGCGCGCGGCCGATCAGCAGGCCCGTCCGGTCGGCGACCCACGCCTGTCGCTCGGCCTCGGGGATGACGTACTCCGGGTAGATCCGCAGGAAGGCCTCGGGGTCGGCCGGGAATGCCGGGATCTGGTTGCGCTCGTCGCGATACCAGGCGCCGAACCAGGTCTGCGGCGTGACCTCGAGCACACCATCGATGGCGTGGATGCGGCCCTCGTAGCTCGCGGGCAGCAGTTGCGTGAACGAGACCTTGTGCATCGTGATCAGGCGATCGGCGCCCGCGACGTCGACCCCGGACTGCAGCGCATAGCGCATCGACTCGGCGAGACCGAACAGCAGGAACGCGATCACGATCGAGGCGATGGTGAAGAACGTCCTGAGGCGCTTGCGGCGCAGGCTGGCGGCGACCAGCGGCAGGTAGCGGCCGATCACGCCGGGTCCTCGCTCAGCAGGCCTTTGTCGAGGTGCACCGTGCGACTGGCGCGCTCGGCAGCGTGCGGATCGTGGGTGACCATGACGATGGTCTTGCCGTACTCGCGGTTCAGCGCCTGCAGCAAGTCGAGGATCTCGTCGCCGGAACGTCGGTCGAGATCGCCGGTGGGCTCGTCGCAGAGCAGCAGGGTCGGATCGGTCACGATGGCGCGCGCGATGCCGACGCGCTGTTCCTGGCCGCCCGATAGTTCGCGCGGCCGGTGCCGCGCGCGATCCGACAGGCCGACGAGCTTCAGCGCGGCCGCCACGCGCCGGGCGCGTTCGGCACGCCCCAGGGCCGTGAGCAGCAGCGGCAGCTCGACGTTGCGCTCCGCCGTGAGCACGGGCAGCAGGTTGTACATCTGGAACACGAAGCCGACGTGGTCGGCGCGCCAGCGCGCGAGCGCCGAGTCGCCGAGGCGGTCGACGCGCAGCCCGTCGACCTCGAGTTCACCCGAGGTCGGCCGGTCGATGCCGCCGATCAGGTTCAGCAGCGTCGACTTGCCGGACCCCGACGGCCCCATGAGCGCGACGAACCCGCCTGCCTCGATCTCGAGCGACAGCCCGTCGAGCACGCGCACGACTTCGGCCCCGCGGCGGTAGTCCTTGACGAGGTCGCGGATGCGGACGATCGGCCGCCGGCCGGTCACGAGGCCTCGAGCTCCACCGCCGCGCCGTCGCGCAGGCGCCGCGGCGGGTCGATCACCACGGTCTCGCCGCCCTCGAGGCCCCTGGCCACGGCGAACGCGCCATCTTTTTCCGGACCGAGTTCGAGGGTGCGCCGCTCGACCTTGCCGTCGCGCACGACCCACACGGATGCCGCACCGTCCTTGCGCACGACCGCCTGCGACGGCACCGTCGGCCGCGCCGCAGGCGCCGCGCCCGCCTCCTCGAGGAACCGCACCTTGATCCCCATGTCGGGCAACAGGCGCGCATCGAGCTGGTCGAACGCGATGCGGACGCGCACCGTGGCCTTCTGCCGGTCCGCGGTCGGCACGATGCCGATGACGTGGCCTGGCATCGTCCAGTCCGGATAGGCGTCGAGGGTCGCCGCGACTTTCTGGCCGTCGCGCACGCGATTGATGTAGGCCTCGCTCACGTCCACCTCGATCTCGCGCGAGTCCATGTCCACGAGCGTGGCGATGCCGGTGCGCGTGAAGCCGCCGCCGGCCGAGATGGGCGACACGGTCTCGCCCGGCTGCGCGTCCTTCGAGATGACCACGCCCGCGAAGGGCGCCCGGATCGACAGGTCGTCGAGCCCCTGCACGGCGAGCGCCACGCGGCTCTGCGCCACGCCGACCCCGGCCTGCGCCGCGGCCAGGCGCGCCTCGAGCGCCGCGACCTCGGCCTGCGACGCGTCGAGCACGCTCTGCGCCACCAGCTTGCGTTCCACGAGGCTGCGATTGCGCGCATCGGTGCGCCGCGCATCCGCGAGCCGCACCTCGATCTCGCGCAGGTCGCGGCGCGACGCCTCGAGCGTCTTCTGCGCGACGTCGCATTCGGCCTGCGCCGTCGACGCGTCGAGCCGCGCGAGCAACTGGCCCTCCTGCACGCGGGCCCCCTCCTCGAAGAGCACTTCGGTGATCCGCCCGGTGACTTTGGAACTGACCGTCGCGAGACGACGGGCTACGACGTAGCCGGACGCGTTCAGGACGGTGCCGTCGGCCGCGCCGGCCGGCGCCTCGACGGTCACCGTCTTCACCGGCACGGCAGAGTTGACCAGCCGCCATGCGACGATGGCGCCGACTGCCAGCACGACTGCGGCCGCGATCCAGAGCCGGTGCCGGCGGACCGGTGAATCCCGGTAGCGCTCGGGATCGGTCGCGCGGTCCAGCCGCAGACTCTCGAGGGCAGCCTTGTCGAGCGACATCGCGGTTCCTGCTCTGGCGTTCAACCGGCGGCAGCGCGACCGTGCGCGGCTGGCTAGAATGCCAGCCCCAGCGCGCGGCACCGCCGGATTTTCGAAGCCGCGAACCTTACCACAGCGACCCCTGCATGACCCTGCCGCTCGTCGACATCGGACTCAACCTCGCGCACGACAGCTTCGATCACGACCGCGACCGGGTCGTAGCCGACGCGGTGACCGCCGGTGTCGGGCACATGGTCATCACCGGCAGCACGCTCGCGAGCACGCGACGCGCCATCGAGCTGGTGCAGGCCCATCCGGCGAGGTTCCGCGCCACCGCCGGCATCCATCCGCATCACGCCCGCGAATTCCACGACGCGGATGTGGGCGAATTGCGCAAGCTGATGCTTGCACCCGAAGTCGGCGCCGCCGGCGAATGTGGTCTCGACTACTTCCGCAATTTCTCGCCGCACGCCGACCAGGAGCGTGTGTTCCGCCAGCAGCTCGCGCTGGCCGTCGAGACCGGCCGGCCCGTGTTCCTGCACCAGCGCGACGCGCACGACGCCTTCGTCGGGATCCTGCGCGACTACCTGCCCGGACTGCGAGCGGGCGTCGCGCACTGCTTCACCGGCACCGCGCGGGAACTGGAGGACTGCCTGTCGCTCGGCCTCTCGATCGGCATCACCGGCTGGATCTGCGACGAGCGCCGGGGCCATCACCTGCGGGAACTGGTGCGGCGCATCCCGCTCGATCGGCTGATGCTCGAGACCGACGCACCCTACCTGCTGCCCCGCGACCTCGCGCCGCAACCGAAGACCCGTCGCAACGAGCCACGCCACCTGCCGCACATCCTCGCGACGGTGGCGGCTTGCCGCGGTGAATCCGCGGCCGACGTGGCGGCGGCGACCACGCGCAATGCGCTGTCGTTCTTCGGGTTCGCCCCGGGGAATCGTCCGGTTCCTCGAGATTATTGACTTCAACAATCAGTCGTAACTAATTGTTATAAGTACATTTATGTATATCGGACAAGCCAAGACGTTGATCGACCGCAGTTGGCAAGACTCGATCCTCCCGGTGCTCGGGGAATTCATCCGGATCCCGAACAAGTCGCCTGCCTTCGACCCCGAGTGGGAAGCGCACGGTCACATGGAGGCCGCCGTACAGCTGTTGAAAGCCTGGTCGGAAGCCCATGCGCTGCCGGGCACCCGCATCGAGGTGTTGAGGCTGCCCGGACGGACCCCGGTGCTGATGCTGGACGTGCCCGGGCAGGTCGACGACTGCGTGCTGATGTACGGGCACCTCGACAAGCAGCCGGAGTTCAGCGGCTGGTCGGACGGCCTCGCCCCGTGGACGCCTGTGCTGCGTGACGGGAAGCTGTACGGGCGGGGCGGCGCGGACGACGGCTACGCGCTCTTCGCCTCTCTTTGCGCGCTGCGCGTGCTGCACGAGCAGGGCGTGCCTCGCGCACGGGCGGTGATCCTGATCGAGGCCAGCGAGGAAAGCGGCAGTCCCGACCTCCCGCACCACGTGGCGGCACTGGGCGAGCGCATCGGCTCGCCTTCGCTCGTCGTCTGCCTCGACGCCGAGTGTGGCAACTACGACCAGTTGTGGGCCACGACCTCGCTGCGCGGCAACCTGATCGTCACGCTGCGCGCCGAGGTGCTCACCGAGGGCGTGCACTCCGGCACCGCGAGCGGCATCGTGCCGTCGAGCTTCCGCGTCGTGCGCGAGATCCTGGAGCGCGTCGAGAACGCGAGTTCAGGCGCCATCCTCATCGAGGACCTGAACGTGCCGATTCCGCGGGACCGGCGCGCGCAAGCCCGCGCCGCGGCCGATGCGCTCGGCGCGTCCGTGTACGAGAAGTTCCCGCGGGTTCCGGGCCTGCGTCCGGTATCGAACGACCCGTACGAACTGCTGCTCAACAACACGTGGCGCCCGACGCTCTGCATCACCGGGGCCGAAGGGCTGCCGGCCACCGGCAGCGCAGGCAACGTGTTGCGGCCGTACACGACGCTCAAGCTCTCGTTCCGCCTGCCGCCGACGATGGATGCAGGGCAGGCCGCAAAGGTGGTTTGCGACGTGCTCCGACGCGACCCGCCGCACGGCGCGTCGGTCGGGGTCACGGTCGAATCGGCGATGGCCGGGTGGAACGCACCGCCCGTGGCTCCGTGGCTCGAGGAATCCATGCAGGCGGCCTCGCGCGCATTCTTCGGCCGCGACGCGATGTACATGGGCACGGGGGGCAGCATCCCGTTCATGGGCATGCTCGGCGAGCGCTTCCCCGGCACTCAGTTCCTGATCACCGGGCTGCTCGGGCCCAAGTCAAATGCCCACGGCCCGAATGAGTTCCTGCACGTCGCGACGGCGAAGCGCCTGACAGGGTGCGTCGCGCGCGTGCTGGAGGAGCACGGAAGGAAGGCTATGGGCTGAAGGCTGTGGGCTATGGGTAAGAAACCGGCCGCCCCTTCTGGCCACAGCCTACAGCCCAAAGCCCACAGCCTCCTGGCCACAGCCCACAGCCCACAGCCCACAGCCTACAGCCTCCCCCTACCTTCCCCTCGCCAGCGGATTCGGCTGCGCCACCTGCCGGA
>CAZRKS010000123.1:0-7601 GCA_964600315.1 uncultured Steroidobacteraceae bacterium
TCGAGGTCGGCCACATCTTCCAGCTCGGCCGCAAGTACAGCGAGGCCATGAACGCGACGGTCCTCGACGAGCAGGGCAAGTCCGTGGTCATGTTCATGGGTTGCTATGGCATAGGTGTGACGCGCGTCGTGGCGGCGGCGATCGAACAGAACAATGATGACCGCGGCATCGTCTGGCCGGATCCCATTGCACCCTTCCAAGTGTCGCTGATCCCGATCAATCTGCAGAAGTCCGAGCGCGTGCGCGAGACCGCGGAGCGCCTGTATGCGGAGCTGCAGGCGGCCGGCTTCGAAGTGCTCTACGACGACCGCGACGCGCGCCCCGGCGTCAAGTTCGCCGACGACGAGCTGCTCGGCATTCCGCGACGCATCGTGGTGGGCGACAAGGGCCTCGAGCGCGGCGTGCTGGAGTACAAGGCGCGCACGGGCGCGGGACCGGGCGACGTGCCGCTCGACGCCATCGTTCCCTTCCTGCGCGAGCAGGTTGCCGCGAGGGCCTGACCCGATGCGCGGCCCGCCGCTCGCCGCCCTCGTCCTGATGATCGCGCTGCCCGCGACCGCGGCGCGCGCCGACCGCCAGATGGACCCCGAGCTGCGCGGCGTGATCGCGGCGGCGATGCAGCCGTCCGCCTGCTTCGAGGACAAGTACGACCGGGCCGTGTGGCTCGCCTACATGGACCCGCGGCTGGGACGCTACGTGAAGGATCCCGCCGAGCGCGAGCAGATCCTGCACTCGGTGCACTGCGAGGCGCGCCGGGTCGAAATTCCTCCGGAACTCGTCCTCGCCGTGATGGACGTGGAGAGCCGCTTCGACCGCTACGCGGTGTCCTCGGCCGGCGCCGTGGGACTCATGCAGGTGATGCCGTTCTGGCCGGGCGAGCTCGGCATGTCGAACGCGCAGCTGGTGCGCATCGGCGACAACGTCCGCATGGGCACCACGATCCTCGGCTACTACCTGCGCAAGGAGCGCGGCAATTACCAGCGCGCACTGCAGCGCTACAACGGCAGCCTGGGCCGCCCGAACTATTCCGACCTCGTGATCGACCGCCTCGTCTCGCGCTGGCGCTACGCGCACTGAGCGCGCTCAGGCCGTCCGGAATCCCTCGGGACGCGCACGCGCGCCGATCTCGACGGCCTCGATCTCGACGGAGGTCACCTGCGACGACGGCGAACCCTGCCACAGCCAGTCGCAGAACGCCTGCACCGCGGACGGCTCGCCGCAGGCGAGCACTTCGACACGCCCGTCGGCGAGGTTGCGCGCGTGTCCGCTCACGCCGAGGGCCACGGCGCGTTGACGGGCGCTGGCGCGATAGAAGACGCCCTGCACGCGCCCGGCGACGAGGCAGCGGCGCGCAATCCAGTCGCTCACGGGCCGATCACGGGTTCCGGCCGCCGGCCTTCTCGTCGGCCCGGGCCGCCTCCGCCTGCCCGCGCGCCTCCATCGCCTTGGCGCGCGCCTGCTCGGCTTCCTCGCGCGCCGCGCGGTACTCGCCCTTGCCGAGGTTCGACTTGGCGCTCTTCAGGAGCTTCTCCGCCTCGGCCATGGTCTCGGGTGCGTAGCGCGCGCCGCCGGCCTCCTGTGCCGCGCGCACGGCCTGGCGCGCATCGCTCATCTCCTGCACGGGCACGCCCGCACAACCGGCGAGCGCGAGCGCACCGAGCGCGGCGAACGTCAAGGCAGGCAGAACGGGACGGCGTGACGACGGCATGATCGAGGACCGGGCGGGGAATTCACGCTAGCAACTGGTCCCTGTACCGTCAAGGTTCGCGGGCCTAGAATCCGGCCGCCTCGCCGCGGGTGCGGCGGCGTCGATCGGGGAAATTCACGCATGGTCGAGGTGCTGGTCCTCTACTACTCGCGGCACGGCGCGACCGCGGAACTCGCGCAGCACGTCGTGCGTGGCGTCGAGTCCGTCGACGGAGCGCGGGCGCGGCTGCGCACCGTGCCGCCGGTCTCGACGGTCACCGAAGCCTCCGCGCCCGCGGTGCCTGACTCCGGACCGCCGTTCGCCAGCCACGATGACCTGCGCGAATGCGACGGTCTCGTGCTCGGCAGCCCGACCCGCTTCGGCAACATGGCCGCCCCGCTCAAGCACTTCCTCGACGGCACGAGTTCCCTGTGGCTGAACGGCGCGCTCGACCGCAAGCCGGCCGGCGTGTTCACCTCGACGGGATCGTTGCACGGTGGCCAGGAATCGACGCTGCTCACCATGATGATCCCCCTGCTGCACCATGGCATGTACTTCGTGGGCCTGCCGTTCACGGCCGACGCGATGCACCGCACACGCACCGGCGGCACGCCGTACGGGGCCAGCCATTTCGCCACCGTGCGCGGTCGCTCGCGCGTGAGCGAGGACGAGCGCGAACTGGCGCAGCTGCTCGGACGACGCGTCGCGGAAGTCGCGGTCGCCGTGGTGCGCGGCATCCACGGGCGCAGGCCGTGACCGGACCGCCGGCGCGCGCTCGCGCCCGACGCGCCGTCCTCGCGACCTACGGGATCCTCGCCGCCAGTGTCTGCGCCGCGGCGGTCGCGTCGGCCGCCTGGCCCGGCACCGTGCTGCTCGCGGCGGGACTGCTGGTGCCCCTGTTGCTGCCGCTCCCCGGCCTGCTGCGCGGCGAACGGCGCGCGCACGCCTGGGCCACCCTTTGCGTCGCTCCTTGCTTCATCTACGGAATCACCGAGGCCGTGGCCAATCCGGCCGTGCGCACGCTGGCCGCAGCGATCCTCTTCGCGAGCCTCGCGCATTTCGCCGCGCTGGTCGCCTGGCTGCGCGTCACCCGGGCACCGCCCGAGGCTCAGGACGACCCGCGGTCCTGACCTTCGAGCGCGTCGCGCAGGAACGGGACGGTGAGCCGACGCTGTGCGGCGAGCGACGCCTCGTCGAGGCGGTCGAGCGCGGCACACAGCGAGTGCATGTCGCGCGGCAGTCGACGCACGAGGTAGAGCGCACCGTCCGGGGCGAGATCGAGTCCGCGTCGCGCGGCGCGCAGGCGCAGCACCTCCGCCTGCCCGGACTCGTCGAGTTCATGCAGCTGGTGCACCGATCCCGCGAGCAGGCGCGACCGCAGGTCCGCCAGGGCGAAAGCCACGCCGGCCGGCGGTGCGGTGGTCGCGACGTAGAGCCGCGCGCCGCCATCCTGCATCAGCGTGTACAGGCGAAAGATCGCCTCGTCCCAGGCGCGGTCGGCCGCCACGGCCTCGAGGCCGTCGAGGCAGACGAGGTCGAGTTCCTCGCAACCCTCGAGCCAGCCCGGCTCGGCCGCCGCGGCGAGATCGAGGTAACTGGCGGAGCGTCCCTGCGCCGCGGCCGCGGCGCAGGCAGCCTGCAGCAGGTGGGTCTTGCCGACCCCACGGCGGCCCCAGATCCAGAGCACCGCAGGCCGACCGGCCGCGCCCGCGGCAACGAGTTCGAAGGCTTCCCGGTTACGGCCCGGCACGAAACTCTCGAGACGCGCCGTGTCGCGCAGGCGGACGCTGAGCGGGAGCTGCTGCACGCGGCTCAGCCCACCGCCTGCGAACGGGCACGGCTCGCGTCGACGGCGCGCCGCGAGTACGTCAGCACGTAGTCGATGCCGCTCACCGAGGTCGTGAGCAGCACCAGCGCGCCCGCGACGACGATCGCGTCGTCGTCCGGCCACGCGTACGCGGCATTCGACACCGCGGCGAGGCAGAACACGATCTGGCAGAACGTGTTGATCTTGCTCGGCACGGTCGGACGCCCCTGCAGGTCGCCGAAGAGCGCGCGATAGGTGATGGCACCGCAGACGATGACGGCGTCGCGCAGCAGCACGAGCGCCGTGAGCCACCAGGGTGCGAGCGACACGACACTCAGGCAGACGAACAGGCTCACCAGCAGCAGCTTGTCGGCCAGCGGATCGAGGTGCTTGCCGAGTTCGGTGGCCCAGCCGAAGCGCTTGGCGAGGAAACCGTCGAGCCCGTCCGTGAACGCGGCGATCGCGACGAGCGCCAGCACCCGGTCGTAGCGCCCGTCGAGGATGCCGAGCGCGGTCGGATACACGAGCAGCATCCGCAGGATGCAGAGCAGGTTCGGAACGAACCGCAGACTCATGGCTGGTACGTGAAATCCACCGGCGCAGCGCCTTCCGGCGCCGGCGACGGCGTCGTCGGCTGCAGCCGCCCGTCCAGGGCCGCAATCCGCCGCAGCAGTTCGAGGTCGCCCCGCACGGCGAGCCGCAGGGTGACCACCTCGGCCGTCATTTCCTCGACGGCGATGCCCCGCACCAGGCTGAGCGACTCGAGGTACTCGAGCAGGCCCGCATACGCCTGCACGTCGCCGGCCCCGGCGACGCGAACCGTGAAGGTCGACGTGCCGCGCGTGGCAGGTGTCGCATAACGGGTCGCGAGCGAGTCGGCCGCGAGGTCGACGCCGGTGGCGGCTGTCCCGTCAGCCACGGCGGTCTGTCCCGGCTGGCTGAAGCGCCAGCTGAGCCGATCACCGGTGCCGGTGCCGGCCAGCACCGGCCGGCTGCCGGAAGCACTGGAGCCCCCCGAGTCGCCGGCGACCATTGCGCGCACGGTCGCGGCATTCACGGTTCCGCGCGGCCAGGCGATCGGCAGCCCGCGGGCCTGCGCCGCCCGCTCGACGGCGCTGCGCTCCGGCGTGCGCTCGCCCTCGACGATCGCGCGCGTGCCGCCCGCCACCGAGTCGACGACCAGCAGCACCTGCGTGACCGGACGCTCGAGCGGCCAGACCGGCAGTCCCGCCTGCTGCAGGAGGCGGTCCATGGCCGCCGCATCGAAACCGACCTTCAGGTAGCGATCCGGCGTGGTCGAATACTGCTGCACGAAGCGCTGCGGATCGGACGCGGCCGCGGCGATGACGGAATTCGAGCCGGCGTCGCGGCGCCCCGAGGCCCGTACGACGGCGCTGACCAGCGCCTCGCCGAACGCTGCGGAGCGATCCGCGGCCGAGTTGCTCTTCATCGGCACCACGGACTGGTAGACCGACACCTCCGCTGCAGCGGGGACGGCCGTCAACAGGAGCACGAGGCACGCCAGGCTCACGAGGGCCGGCACGTCGTTCCTGACGTTGCTTCTGAAACTGCGCATGGATCGGGGAGCGTTCGGCGCCGGCGGCGCACGTGTAAAATACCACAGCCTCGACTCGTGCCCCGGGGCAGCCGAGCCCTCGGGAGAATCCCATGTCCGACACCCGACCGACCACCTATCGCGATGCCGGCGTGGACATCGATGCCGGCGACGAACTCGTCGAACGCATCAAGCCCGCGGTGAAACGCTCGATGCGACCCGAGGTGCTGGGCGGACTCGGCGGGTTCGGCGCGCTGGTGGAGGTGCCCCTCGAGCGCTACCGCCGGCCCGTCATGGTGTCGGGCACCGACGGTGTGGGCACCAAGCTGCGGCTCGCCATCGAGACCGGCCGGCACGACACGATCGGCATCGATCTCGTGGCCATGTGCGCGAACGACGTCGTCGTGCAGGGCGCCGAGCCGATCTTCTTCCTCGACTACTACGCCACCGGCCGGCTCCAGGTGGCGGTGGCCGAGCGCGTGATCAAGGGGATCGTCGAGGGCTGCCTGCTGGCGGGCTGCGCGCTGGTCGGCGGCGAGACCGCCGAGATGCCCGGCATGTACGCGGGCGACGACTACGACCTCGCCGGCTTCTGCGTCGGGCTCGTCGAGAAGGACCGTCTCATCGACGGCACGCAGACCCGCGCGGGCGATGCGATCATCGGTCTCGCCTCCTCCGGCCCGCATTCGAACGGCTACTCGTTGATCCGCAAGCTGCTCGCCGCGAGCGGCGCGGGCCCGTCGACCCAGCTCGACGGCCGGCCGCTGTACGACGCGCTGCTTGCCCCGACGCGCATCTACGTGAAGTCGGTGCTCGCATTGATGGCCGAACTGCCCGTGCACTCCGTGGCGCACATCACCGGCGGCGGCCCGACCGGCAACATTCCGCGCGTCCTGCCGGAGGGCCTCGAGGCGGTGATCGACGAGCGCCGCTGGCCGCGTCCGCCCGTCTTCGACTGGCTGCAGCAGGCCGGACGCATCGAGCGCGAGGAGATGTACCGGACCTTCAACTGCGGACTCGGCATGACGATCTGCGTGGCGGCGGGCGACGCGGACCGGGCGATGGAGATCCTGCGCCGGTGTGGCGAACAGCCGCTGCTCGTGGGCGAAGTGCGCCGCGGCGGGCACGGGGTCGTGATCGAGCGATGAGCGCGACCGGCGCGACCCTGCCGGTCGTGGTTCTGATCTCGGGGCGCGGCAGCAATCTGCGCGCGATCGCGGACGAGGCGCGCGCCGGCCGCCTGCCGATCGACATCCGCGCGGTGGTGAGCGACCGGGAGGATGCCGCCGGCCTCGACTGGGCCCGCGCCGCGGGACTGCACGCCGTCGCGCTGCCGGCCCGGCCATTCCCGGACCGCGCCGCCTACGACTCGGCGCTCGCGGCCTTGGTGGCGGGCTTCGAGCCGGGACTGGTGGTGCTCGCCGGATTCATGCGCATCCTCGGTCCGTCCTTCGTCGATCCGCTGGCGGGCCGCATGCTCAACATCCACCCGTCCCTGCTGCCGCGACACCGTGGCCTGCATACCCATCGCCGGGTTCTCGAAGCCGGCGAGCGCGAGCACGGGGCGAGCGTCCATTTCGTCACCCGCGAACTCGACGGCGGCCCGGTGGTCCTACAGGCCAGGGTCCCCGTGCGGGACGGCGACGACGAGGCGAGCCTTGCCGCACGCGTGCTCGAGCAGGAACACCGCATCTATCCCCGGGCGATCGGCTGGTTTGCCGACGGCCGGCTGCGTTACGCCGACGGCGCCGCCTGGCTCGACGGCCAGCGACTCGACCAGCCGGTGCTCGTGGAGACGGCCGATGCCACGGCGCAGTGAGCGCCGGCGGCCCTTCGCCGCGTGGGTGCTCGGCCTCGCCTTCGCTGCCGCGGGCGCGGCTGCCGCGCCAGCCGACGAGGCCGGAGCCGCGAACGGAACGGTCGGCGTGCCGCAGTACAGGGCGCGCTACCAGGTGAGCTACCGCGGCATCAGCGGAGGACAGATCGAAAGCACGCTGCGACGCGGCGCCGCGGCCGGACAGTGGCTCTACGAGTCGCGGGCATTCCCGAACATCCTGGGCCGCATCGCCGTGAGCCCCGACGCCCGTCAGCGCAGCACGATGGAGATCACGCCGCTGGCCGTGCGGCCGCTCACGCTCGTCTTCGACGACGGCAGCGACTCGAGCGTCAAGGACGTGCGGCTCGAGTTCGACTGGGCCGCGGGACGGGTTCGGGGCGAGTCGAAGGGCAGGCCGATCGACCAGGCCGTGACCCCCGGCACGCAGGACACGACCTCCGTGCAGGCGGCCATGCTGCTCGAGCTCACGGCCGGGCGCACCCCCCAGCGCTTCCGCATCCAGAACGGCGCGAAGGTCGAGGACTATCGTTACTGGTCGGAGGGCCGCGCCACGGTGGTCACGCCGTACGGACAGTTCGATACGATCGTCTGGGCGAGCCAGCGCGACGGCTCGAAGCGCGTGAACCGCGTCTGGCACGCGCCGCAACTCGGCTACGTGCCGGTGCAGGCGATCCAGTACAACAAGGGCCGGCCGGACGTGCAGATGAAGCTGGTG
>CAZRKS010000124.1:0-7589 GCA_964600315.1 uncultured Steroidobacteraceae bacterium
GTGCACCTCGAGCTGTGGGTCAAGGTGCGCGAGGGCTGGTCCGACGACGAGAACGCGCTTCGCAAGTTCGGATTCGACGCGTGAGCAGCTCGGCCCGCCGCGTCCAGCTCGAGCCGGCCTACCTGCTGCACCACCATGCGTGGCGCGATTCGAGCCGGATCCTCGAATTCCTGACCCGCGCGCACGGCCGGGTCTCGGTCTTCGCGCGTGCCGCGCGCCGTGGAAATTCGTCGCTGCCGGCGACCCTGCAGCCGTTCGGGGCGGTCCTCGTGTCGTGGACCGCGCGCGGCGAGGCGGGGCAGCTCACGGGAGCCGAGCGAACCGGCCCGGCCGCGCCGCTCGCGGGCGACCGGCTCATGAGCGGCTTCTACGCGAACGAACTGCTGCTCAAGCTCCTGCCGCGCCACGATCCGCACCCGGCGCTCTTCGATGCCTATGCGGCGTTGATGCAGCGCCTCGCGAACACCGGGGAGGACCCCGGCCGTGCCCTGCGCCTGTTCGAAAAGCGGTTGCTCGACGAATTGGGCTGGGGCCTCAATCTGGCGTCCGATGCGGGCAGCGGGCGCCCGATCGAGCCGACGCGCGCCTACCGCTATCGGGTGGACGGCGGGCCGGAGGAGGTCGATGGCGTGGCCGAGGGAAGCCTGATATTTTCGGGGGCGTCGCTGCTGTCGCTGGCACGCGAGGAACTCGCCGATGCGCCGAGCCTCGCCGACGCGCGCCGGCTGCTCAAGGCGGCCCTCGACCAGTGCCTCGACGGCCGGCCGCTGCGCACCCGCGAAGTGCTCATTGCCATGCGCGCCCACGGGGGCGCTGCGGGAGGCTGAACCGTGCTGACCCATCCGCTGCGTCTCGGCGTCAACATCGATCACGTCGCGACGCTGCGCCAGGTGCGCCGCACGACCTTTCCCGACCCGCTGCTCGCGGCGCTCATCGCCGAGCAGTCGGGCGCCGACAGCATCACGCTGCACCTGCGCGAGGACCGGCGTCACATCCAGGACCACGACGTGACGCGGCTGCGCGCTGCCCTGCAGACGCGCATGAACCTCGAGATGGCCTCGACCGACGCGATGATCGCGATCGCGCGCGGCGTGCGGCCGCAGGACTGCTGCCTGGTGCCGGAACGGCGCGAGGAACTGACGACGGAGGGCGGGCTCGACGTCGCGGGGCAGGTGCCGCGGCTGCGCGAGTGCTGCAGCGCGCTCGCCCAGGCCGGGATCCGCGTCTCGCTGTTCATCGACCCGGAACCGACCCAGCTCGAAGCGGCGCTCGAGGCGGGCGCGCCGGTCGTCGAATTGCACACCGGGGCCTACGCCGACTCGACGGGCGAGCGCCAGGCGGTCGAACTGATGCGGCTCGTGGAGGCCGCGCGCTTCGGTTCGCGGATCGGCCTCACGGTGCACGCCGGTCACGGGCTTCACTACCACAACGTGCAGCCCGTGGCGGCGATACCCGAGATCGTCGAACTCAACATCGGTCACGCGATCGTCGCGCGTGCCGTCGTGGACGGACTGCGTGCGGCCGTGCGCGAGATGAAGTCGCTCATGGACGCCGCGCGGCGCGGACTGCCGCTCGCGGGCTGAGGTCGGCACGGTGATCTTCGGCATCGGCACGGACGTCGTGCAACTCGCGAGGGTGGAGGCGGCCTGGGAGCGCCATGGCGAGCGCTTCGTGCAGCGCCTGCTGATGCCCGAGGAGGAGGCCGCGTTCCGCGGCTACAAGCGCCCGGTGAGGTTCCTCGCGATGCGCTTCGCGGCCAAGGAGGCCATCGTGAAGGCGCTCGGCACCGGGTTTGCGCACGGCGTGTGGATCCGCGACGTGGGGATCGCCGCCAACGCCTGGGGGCGGCCGGAGGTGATCTGGTCGGAGCGGGGGCGTGCGGTCCGGGACAGCCTCGGCGCCGGCGAGGGCCACGTGACGCTCACGGACGAGGCGGGGCTGGTCGTCGCCGTCGCGGTGCTCATGCGGCAGGAGACCCAGTGACCATCAGCAACGTCTTCGCCTTCGACATCGAGACCGTGCCGGACGTCGAGTTCGGGCGACGGCTCTTCGGTCTCGAGGGGCTCACCGACAAGCAGGTCGGCTACGTGATGCAGACGCGCCAGCGCGAGCAGACCGGGTCCGAGTTCCTGTCGCTCGAGCAGCAGCAGGTCGTCGCCATCTCGGTGGCGATGCGCACCCGCGACGGCTTCAAGGCCTGGAGTCTCGGCGAGCCCGACTCGCCGGAGGAAGAACTCGTGCGCCGGTTCTTCGAGGGCATCGAGCGCTTCACGCCGACGCTGGTGAGCTGGAACGGCAGCGGCTTCGACCTGCCGGTCCTGCATTACCGGGCGCTGCGCCACCGCATCCAGGCGCGGCGCTACTGGGAGACGGGCGACGAGGACACCTCCTTCCGCTGGAACAATTACCTCGGGCGCTTCCACTGGCGCCACGTCGACCTGATGGACGTGCTCTCAGGCTACCAGGGCCGCGGCCGCGTCGGTCTCGATCGCATGGCGCAGCTCCTCGGCCTGCCGGGCAAGCTCGGGCTTTCGGGCGAGGGCGTCTGGGATGCTCACCTCGAGGGGCGCAGCGTCGACATCCGCAACTACTGCGAGACCGACGTCATCAATACCTACCTCGTGTACCTGCGTTTCGAGCTGATGCGCGGCCGGCTCACGGCTGCCGAGCACGACCGCGAGTGCGGCCTCGTGCGCGACTGGCTGCAGGGCGCGGGCAAGCCGCACCTCGCCGAGTTCCTTGCCGCCTGGCCCGCCGGCCCGGGATGAAGCGGCTCGACGCGGCGCCGGAGGAGGCCGACGTCGTCGACCTCTCGCACGAGGGGCACGGCGTCGCCAAGCCCGACGGCAAGGCGGTATTCGTCGCCGACGCGCTGCCGGGCGAGCGCGTGGTCCTGCGCCGGGTGCGGCGGCACCGCAACTTCGACGAGGCGGTGCTCGTGCAGGTGCTGCGCGCGAGCCCGGACCGCGTGCCGGCGGCATGCCCGCACTTCGGCGTGTGCGGCGGTTGCGCGCTGCAGCACCTCGCTCCGGCGGCGCAGCTCGCGTTCAAGCAGTCGCAGTTGCTCGAGAACCTCACGCGGCTCGGTGGCGTCGCACCCGATCGCGTGCTCGAGCCGCTCACCGGTCCCGTCTGGGGTTATCGCCGCCGTGCGCGGCTCGGCATCAAGCTCGTGCCGCAGAAGGGGCGCGTACTGGTGGGCTTCCGGGAGCGCGCCGCACCGTACGTGGCGGACCTTCACCGCTGCCCGGTGCTCGAGCCGCCCGCCGCGGATCTGATCGATCCGCTCGCCGCCCTCGTCGCCAGCCTTTCGATCAGTGCACGCGTGCCTCAGGCGGAGGTCGCGGTGGCGGACGCTGCCTGCGCGCTCGTGCTGCGCGTGCTCGATCCGCCGTCGGAGCCGGACCTTGCCCTGCTCCGGCGCTTCGCGTCTCAGCAGGGCGTGCGGATCTACCTGCAGCCCGGAGGCGTCGACTCGGTGCGCCCGCTCGATCCGGGCCTGCCGCCGCTCGCCTACACGCTGCAGGCCTTCGGGCTCTCGATCGAGTTCGAGCCGACCGACTTCATCCAGGTGAACGGGGCGCTGAACGAAGCGATGGTGGCCCACGCCCTGGATCTGCTCGGCCTCGCTCCCGGGCACGCAGTGCTCGATCTCTTCTGCGGCCTCGGCAACTTCTCGCTGCCGCTCGCCACGCGCGTCCGCGAGGTCGTCGGCGTGGAGGGCGATGCGGCGCTCGTCGAGCGGGCCCGGCGCAATGCGGCTCGCGGCGCCCTCGGCAACGTGACATTTCATGCGGCCGATCTCGCCGCCGACGCGAGCCGCCTGCCCTGGGCCCAGCGGCCGTACGACCGCGTCCTGCTCGACCCGCCGCGGGCCGGCGCGCGCGAGACCCTGCCGGTCGTCGGGCGCTGCGGCGCCGGACGCGTCGTGTATATTTCCTGTCATCCGGGGAGCCTGGCCCGCGATGCGGGCATCCTGGTCCGCGAGCACGGCTTCAGGCTCGCGGCGGCCGGGGTCATGGACATGTTTCCCCACACGACGCATGTCGAGGCCGTGGCCGTCTTCGATCGGTGAGGCGATGCCGGTAGAAATCGAGCGCAAGTTCCTGGTGCTGAACGATGCCTGGCGCGCCGCCGCCACGCGTCGCGAACTCTATCGGCAGGGCTATCTCGGCGGCAGCGAGGCCTGCTCGATCCGGGTGCGCGTCGGAGGTCACCAAGCCTGGCTCAATATCAAGGGGCGTGTCCGCGGTGCGCGCCGCCCCGAGTACGAGTACGCGCTCCCGGTGGCCGAGGCGAACGAAATTCTCGACACGCTGTGTGCCGCCGGTCACGTCGAGAAACGGCGGCACTGGGTGCCCTACGCCGGGCACGAGTGGGAAGTGGATGAGTTCCTCGGCGCCAATGCCGGCCTCGTGCTGGCCGAGCTCGAACTCGAGGACGAGGACGTCGCGTTCAGCCCGCCGCCGTGGCTCGGGCGCGAAGTGACCGACGACGTGCGCTACTACAACTCGCACCTCGCGCTGCACCCGTGGCCGACCTGGGGCCGCGCCGCGGCCGCGGAGCGCGCGTGACTCTCGGGCCGCTCATGGTCGACGTGGCGGGGACCGAGCTCACGGCGGAGGACCGGCGCGTGCTCGCTCATCCGCTGGTCGGCGCGGTGATCCTCTTCACGCGCAACTTCGCGGACCCGCTGCAACTCGAGGCGCTGGTGCGCGAGATCCGGGCGGTGCGCCGGCCGCCGTTGTTAGTCACCGTGGACCACGAGGGCGGACGGGTCCAGCGCTTCCGCAGCGGCTTCACCGCGCTGCCGCCGCAGCGGGCCATCGGCCACGTGTACGACGCCGACGCGGAGGCGGGTCGACGCCTGGCGTGGCAGTGCGGCTGGCTGCTTGGTGCCGAGTTGCGGGCGGTCGGCGTCGACCTGAGCTTCACGCCGTGCGTGGACCTCGACTACGGCGTGAGCGAAGTCATCGGCGATCGCGCTTACCACCGCGATCCCGAGGTCGTCGCGACGCTCGCGGTGTCCTGCATCCAGGGCATGCGCACGGCCGGCATGGTCGCGACCGCCAAGCACTTCCCGGGACACGGGGCCGTCGTCGCCGACTCGCACAAGGCGCTGCCCGTGGATCGGCGGTCGCTGCCGGAACTCGGCGAGGACCTGCTGCCGTACCGGAGGCTCGTGGCCAATGGGCTGGCCGCGGTGATGGTGGCGCACGTGCTGTTCCCGGAAGTCGACGCAGCGCCGGCCGGATTTTCCCGGCGCTGGATCCATCAGGAACTGCGCTGGGGCCTCGGCTTCACCGGGGCGGTGTTCTCGGACGACCTGAGCATGGGCGGGGCGGCCTTCGCCGGCTCGGTGCCCGAGCGCGCACGCCGGGCGCTGGCGGCCGGCTGCGACATTCTCTCGATCTGCAATGATCGCGAAGCCGTGCTCGCCACGCTCGACGAACTCGCGGGCGAGGCCGATCCCCTGAGCCAGGTCCGGCTCGCGCGACTGCACGGTCGGCCGGGCCCCGGTCGTCAGGTGCTCGCCGACATGCCACGCTGGCAGGAATGCCGCCGTGCCATCGATCACTGCCGGGATGCCCCGGTCCTGCAGCTGGACGCCTGACCGCCCATGACGCGACCATCATGATCCTGCGCGAACCCGAACTGCTGGCTGCTCTGTTGCAGAACGCCCCCGACGGGATAGCTGTCGTGGAAGCGGTGGGTGGAACGCTGCAACTGAGCTATTTGAATTCCGCGCTGGCGGCACTGCTCGGACAGCCGGAGGCGACGCTGCTCGGTCGCGCACTGGAGGACATCGAGATCGAGGCCCCGGTCGACCCGAACGCCACCAATGCGGGCGTCGGCCAGCGCGTCCGGCTGCGGCGCCTCGACGGCTCGTTCGTCGACTGCGAGCGCTGGACGGTCGTGCTGCCCGCAGGCCAGCTCGCGCTCTACTTCCGCCCGCTGTCGCGGGGCGCGCCCGGCGCGCCCGCCGTGGTGGACCGGGCGAGCGGGCTCAGCACCGCGGAGCATCTGCAGGCGGTCCTGCAACGTGACTGGGCCATCGGCCAGCGCGATGGCCGCGCGCTCACGTTGATGCGCTTCGACGTGGACGCGTACCGGGACTACCAGGACGTCTTCGGCCGCGTCGCCACGGAGAACATGCTCCGGCAACTCGGCAGGACGATCGGCTCGGCGATGCGCCGCACGAGCGACGTCGTCGCGCGCCTCGGCGACGACGAGTTCGTCGCGCTCGGCGTCGCGATGGCGCAGCCGGCAGCCGTCGAGTATGCGGAAGTCATCGTGGGCCGCATCCGTGCGCTCGCCATCCACCATCCACGATCGCGCATCGGGCGCTTCGTCACCGTGAGCGCGGGCGTCGTGACGACGGTGCCGCCGCGCGACTGCGGATGCGAGGCCTTGCTCGAGGCGGCGCAGCGGGCGCTGGCGCGCGCCAAGCAGGCGGGCGGAAACCGGGCGGCGGGCGGCGAGTTCTGACCTGAGGCGCGTTCAGGCCGGGACGCACTTCCCGAGCGCGTCGAGGTGCATCCGGGCCGCCGCGAACCTTTCTTCCGGTTCCGCAAAGCTGCCGGTGAAGCGCAGCTTGCTCGGTCCGTCGAAACGCAGCGCCCGCGCGCTCTTCTGCACCAGCAGGATCAGTGCCCCAGGATCCACGGGCGTGCCCGCGGCGAAGCTGACCGAGCCACTCGCGGGCCCCACGTCCAGTCGCTCGATGGCGAGCCGTGCCGCGGCGACCTTGAGCCGTGTGATGCGGAACAGGTTCTTCGCCGGCTCCGGCAGCGCACCGAACCGGTCCACGGTCTCCGCCTGCAGCTCGTCGAGTTCCGCCTCGGACGCGACACCAGCGATGCGCTTGTAGAGCACCAGGCGCGCGTGCACGTCGGGCAGGAACGATTCCGGGAGGAGGGTGGCGACGTGCAGGTCGATCTCCGGGCCGTGATGCAGCGGCTTCTCGAGTTCCGGGACCCGACCGGCGCGCAGCGCGGCCACCGCGCGCTCGAGCAGTTCCATGTAGAGCGCGAAGCCGATCTCGTGGATCTGCCCGCTCTGGTCCTCGCCGAGCAGTTCGCCGGCACCGCGGATCTCGAGGTCGTGCGTCGCGAGCACGAACCCCGCCCCGAGGTCCTCGAGCGACTCGATGGCCTCGAGGCGCTTCGCCGCGTCCGAGGTCAGCGCATTCTTCGGCGGCGTGACGAGATAGGCGTAGGCCTGGTGATGCGAGCGCCCGACGCGGCCGCGCAGCTGGTGCAGCTGGGCGAGGCCGAAGCGGTCGGCGCGGTCGATGACGATGGTGTTGGCGGTGGGTACGTCGATGCCGCTCTCGATGATCGTCGTGCAGAGCAGCAGGTTCGCGCGCCGATGGTAGAAGTCGAGCATCACCTGCTCGAGGTCGCGTTCGCGCATCTGTCCGTGGCCGATCGCGATGCGCGCCTCGGGCACCAGCTCGGCGAGTGCACGCCCGGCATTCTCGATCGTGTCCACGGAGTTGTGCACGAAGTACACCTGGCCGCCGCGTCGCAGTTCGCGCAGGCAGGCCTCGCGGATCACGGGGTCGCTCCACTCGGTCACGAAGGTCT
>CAZRKS010000125.1:0-7553 GCA_964600315.1 uncultured Steroidobacteraceae bacterium
GGCTTGCGACGACGACCGGGGAACGGGCTCGATTTCATGCTGCCTCCTGATCTGCGCGCATCATGGCGCGGGCTTCGACGTGCCAGTCGGACGAATAATCACACTGCGCATAGGCGTCCAGATAAGGCCCGCCGATCGTGTAATGCACGAGCTTGGCATCGGGGTTGTGTACGTACTCATCTGCCAACCAGTTCCACTCGGCCGGCAACGCGCCGATGAGCGCATCGGGCAGCCAGTCGAAGCGATGCAGGAACGCGCCGGTGCTCGTGGCGATCAGCTCGGGCGTGAGCACGCGGTGCCGCGGGTGCGCGCAATTCCACAGCACGACCGACGACCACATCTTGCGCGGATAGTCGCGATTCTCCTGCCCGAAATATTTCGTTGTGAACCTGGTGCGGTAATCGTGCTTGACCACCTGCACTGCCTTGCCTGGATCGCGCAAGCGCCACAGCTTGGCAATGTCGTCGCGCACGATCATGTCGCCGTCGATGAACAGCGCCCACCCCTCGAAGCCGCATAGCCACGGCACCAGGAAGCGCGAGAACACGAACGCATTGCTTGGCCGGTAATCGCCGTCGATCAGCCCGGAGCCCGATAGGTGGGTCTCCACGTAATCGGCGATCAGCTGGTTGGCCGCCAGATAGCACACGCTCACGGGCGCGCTGGCGCGGCGCAGAATGCTGCTCGTGCAAACGTGCATCGCCACCGCTTCGCGCTCGTCGTAGCCGAGAAAGACGCGGATCATTTGGGCGTCACCACGAACACGTGGCCGAGCGGCTTGCCATCGTCCTTGGCGTGCGACTCTGCTTCGGCTGCGATGACGAATCGCGCGGCGATGCGCTCGCGCCACCACGCAGGCGGTTCGATGATGAGGTGTGCGTTGCGCCCGTCGGGCAAGTGCTTTTTCGCGGGCCGCAGATTGACGACCAGAAAGCCAACGACCTGTGTCAGTGCAGCAAGATCATCAAGCACGTTGTCCAGCAGCTCGGGCTCGATGTGCTCCAGCACGTCGATGCAGACCACCATCTGCCCCGGCTCCGGGTGCTCGTCCCAGTCGGCCACGGCGGGGTCATAAGGCACATAGTCGCCGCGATAGTCCGCGCGGTAGAGCAATGCGCCAAGATGGCCCTTCCCGGCACCGTAGTCGATCACCTCGGTGACGTTGTGACGCTCGATCAGCTCGAGGATGGACGGCAGCATGGCAGCGGGCTGCACGCCGCCGTACTGCCCCTTGTGCTGGTGCATCCACCGCTGCTGCGTCAGATAGCTTTCGGAGATCAGCGCGTTCACGCCGCCGCCCCCTTGCGGAACTGCCGCCGCAGCGCTTGCTCGATGCGCGAGACCACTTGCAGCCACTCGTCGCGTTCGCCGCGCCGGAACAGCTGCACGCTGCGATACCAGGGCAGATCATCGCCCGCGGTGCCATAGCGCCAGGAGGGCGTCTGCGGCACGAGCACATACGCCGGCGTGCCGACCGCACCCGCGACGTGGACTGCCGTCTGGCAGACCGTCACCACGGCATCGCAGGCCATGAACAACGCCGCCTGCGCGTGCATGTCGTCGCCGCTGCTGGCCTCGTCGATCTTGGGCAGCCCCGCCTGCTCCCGCTCGGCCTCGATCTCCTCGCGCGCGAGCGTGATGTACTGCGCACTAACGCAGGTGTACTTGCGCAGGATCGGTTGCAGGTAGGCAAGCGGCACGCTGCGGTCCTCGACCCGCGTCTTTTTCGTCCCGCCGATCCAGGCAATGGCAATGTGCGGCCCCGGGCCGAGCTTGTGCAACTCCCGGCGGTAGTGCTCGACCAATGCGGGATCGGGCCGCAGGTACGGCGTGCCGGGGAAGTCGTCACGCGACCGACGCAGGAAGCGGGCAGGGCTGGCCATGCCGCTCTTCGCATCGCAATGGATGCCGGCCGCCTCACTCTCCTCAGACACTACCGCAATGCCGGGGAAGGACTGCCTGAGGAGGCCGGCAAATTTCTTGTGCGCCTCGACCGTCAGACGGTCGCAGCGCGAAATGATCTCGGGCAGCATGGAGCAGAACATCACTTCATCGCCGACGCCCTGCTCCCCGTGCAGGTAGAGATGGCCGACCCGGCCGCCGTCCCACTGCGGCGCGTCGATGCTGGGCCGATCGTCCCAGCTCTTGAGCTTGCGACGGTAGTCGTAGAGATCCCAGCCCTCGCCCCACTGCCGCTGCGCCAACACGGCAAGCGCCTTGTTCCAATAGCTCTGCCAATGCTGGGGATCGCACGCAATCGCCTTGTCGCACCAAGTGATCGCGTCGGCAGGATCGCCCATGTCGGCGGAGAGCGTGGCCATGTTGGCCAGCACTTCGACCGTCGGCCGGATCGCTAGGGCTTTTTCCCAGGCCGCCCGCGCCAACGGGTAGTAGTTCTCGTGGCGAAACGCGACGCCCAGGTTGTTGTAGCCCTCCTGGAAATCGGGCTTGAGGTGCAGCGCCACGCCGAGCAGGTTGATCGCGATGCCGTTCCAGCCGAGTCGGGTAGCGCAGTCGGCCACCAGATACAGCAGTTCGGGGCTGTTGAGGTTGCGGTTGAGCAGAGCAGAAAAGAGCGGCAGAGCTTCGGCCGGCTTGCCAGCAAGCACGAGCTGTTGTCCGCGCTCGAAGATGGCTTGTGCGGTAGTGTCCAAGCGACCTCCAGCGAGCCCCGGGGATTGCTCCCCGGGGCGGTTGTCGTCAGATCGTCGAAATGCCGACCATGTAATACAGCACGCCATTCAGCGACGTGCTCACGGTCTCCGACGCGCCCGTGGTGCAGTTGAGATACAGCACCGCACTGGTGGCGGTGCTGTCAGCCGACAGCGAGATTTTCGTCGGCCCGTTGACGTGGAAGAGTGACGCGGCCGTGGCGGTCAGCGTGAAGCTGCCGTTGGCCTGGTCCATCTTGATCGTGCCACCGGACTTCGTGAAGTCGTTCGCATCGACTGCGAGCAGCAGGAAGTGCGCCCCGTCTGCGCCCGCGTGCTTGCCGCGCACGTAACCGCCGAGGACGGTGCAGTGCGGGGGCAGGCGGCCGAGCAGGGCCACGTCCGACACCGTGCCGAACTTGGTTGCGCCCGAGTTGAACTCGAAGACCAGCGCGTTGACGCCCGCATGAACGGCTCGGGCAGAGTCGGCCATGTTGGCGGTGTAGGTGAGAGTGCGAGCAGCCATGAGCTATCCTCCTCAGCCGGCCGGCGCGTAGGACGACACGACGATCGTGCCGAAGTCGGCCGAGTTGAACTGCGTTTTCTTCAAGCCCCAGATGAGGCCGGCGCCCACGCCGAGCTGATTGCCGTAGTCGAACAGCTCCTCGTTCCAGGTTGTTTTCATCCCGGACGAGTTCTGCCCGAACGCGACGACCGCGGACTGCGCACCGCAGAAAATGGCACGACGGAAGTTGCCATCCGCCGAGGCCACGGTGAGCGGCACGCGGGCCGACTCGTGCAGCACCACGTTGTTGTAGACGCCCAAGGCGCCGGTGAAGAGCGGGTTGTCCTTGATGCCGCCGCCCATCAGCACGGCCTTCTGGATGTCGCCCCACGATCCCGCAGTGCCGGTCTGGCTGCGGAGCTTCCAGACCTGGTTGGGGTGCAGGAACATCACGTAGTACTCGTCGCCGCCAACCCGGATGGGCCGGATCATCGGGCTCGCCGTCTTGGCAATCGCCACGCAGCGGTCGATGTCGGAGAGAGTCAGCAGGGCATTGGTCGCGGGCGCCGCCACCGTGGACAACGACGCTTCAGTCGAGGCCGAGCCACCGGCGCCACTGTTGGCGATCAGGATGCGCCCCGTGGTCGCCGCCGTCGCGGCCTGCATACCCGTTTTCCGCGTGTCCGATTCGGTGGTGTAGCCGCCGATCTGATTGAAGAACGACGTATCGAGCATATTGGCGATCCAATCGCCGAGGGCCTGCCGCGCCTCCTCGCGCATCGAGTACGGCACACGCTGCTCACTCGCCTTGCCCGCCGACCGCACCGCATTGCGGATCTGGTTGATGGTCACGGTGTCGCGATAGAAGGTGAGCGCCTCTTCGGACCCTTCGAGCGTGTCGTCGCCCGCCACGCCCGCGCCGGACAGCTGCATACGCAGGCCGACGTAGACGGAATCACCGGGGCCTTTCTGGGTATCGGTAAGGGTCTGGATCAGCGAGTTGGACGAAGTGCCCAGGAACTTGGAAATATAGGTTTCCTTGAGCGCTTCCCGGAACAGCTTCTCCGACCAAAGCTTTACGGCCAGCGGATGGCTGACGCCAAATTCAGTGGTTGCCATAAATCCTCCAGATGAGTCGATTGGCCTGATCCAGTACGCCGGATCACGCGAACCGCCCCATACGGAGGGAGCGCTGCCGCAGCACGACCATCGCAGCCGTCGTGACGCTGGGCACCATGCGGAGGTGCCGGCCGAGACACGACCATCACAGCCGTCGTGACGCTGGGCCTGTAGTTGCCGGGGCGGCGGCCACCCGCCCCGGGGTTGTCTAGGACTCTCGTCCTACTTGCAGAAATATAGCACTTTTTTGCCGTCAAGTACCGTGCATCAGCTTGGCAAACACCTTGTCGAACTCCTTGTCCGACATCTTGCTGAGATCGTTGAGCGAGGGTGTCGCC
Organism: uncultured Steroidobacteraceae bacterium; assembly: GCA_964600315.1. Taxonomy (GTDB): domain Bacteria; phylum Pseudomonadota; class Gammaproteobacteria; order Steroidobacterales; family Steroidobacteraceae; genus RPQJ01. The sequence continues at coordinate 4,614 of CAZRKS010000125.1, forward strand.
GTGTCTGCCCGGCCACTGGCCCCGCCCAGGCTCTTCGGCGCCTCGCTCGGCCGGGCCGGCGCACCTCCCTGGCGCGGCGTGTAGCCGGAGCCCACCGCAATGCGATACGCATACTGTGCCGGCGACAGGCCCAGGCGCGCGGCCTCCTGCGTCACTGCCAGCGCATCCGCGCGCAACACCTGCTGCGCCTGCGCCTCGTTGAGCCCCCGCCTCGCCAGTTCCGCCGCGCGGGCCTCCCGCAGGTGCCGCACGGCGTCGTAGTAGTCGGGGGTCTCCTTGGCAAACTGCGCCTCGGACTGCCCCACCTGCTCCCGCAGCGCGGAAAAATGCGCCTGCGCCTGCTGCCGCTGAACGAGCTCTTCCTGCTGCCGGCGCATCGCCTCGAGGTTGGCCGCCACAGCGGCCTGCTGCTGCCGCAGGTACTCGATGGGGTCGGTGTCGTAATCGACGGAGGGTACGCCCGTGGGCGGCTGCTGTGCCTTGACCGCCTCGGCTGCGCGCTGCTGAAACTCGCGGAACCGTGCCTCCATCTCCTCCAGCCGCGCCTGTGCCTCGCGGCGCCGGCCGCGCTCCTCCATCAGGTCCGCCAGCGGAACCTGCGTGTGCGCCTGCGGCGGCTCCGGCGGCTTCTCGGCTGCGGGAGCGGGAGGAGGTGGCTCCGGCGCTTCTGCGGCCTCGTCGGGCTCGGCCATCATGGCGGCCAGTTCAGCGTCGGTCAGTGATTGGGCATCAATCTCGTCGGTCATGGTCGGCCTCGCGGTATCAGGCAATCAGCTCGATCAGGTCGAGCACCTCTTGGTCATCAATCAGCGTTTCCACGTGGCGTTGCAGCGCGCCCGTCAACCGCAGCTGCTGCCCCATCGCCGCGAGCAACAGCGCACCGTCAGGCGCGTAATCAACGGCCACGGGCTCGCGCTGCATGAGCTGCGTCAGGCCGGTCTTGGCCGCTGCGCGCAGCTGGGCGGTGCTGCGCTCTGGCGGGGCCACACCGAGCGCCCAGCACAGCGCAGCCAGCGCCTCGTCCTCGTCCCACCACGGTGTCCGGGTGCGCCGCGAGCGGATCAGCCGGCCGCCGAGAGACGCCGCGGCGGCCGTGGTGGCCCACGTGCCGCTGGCCCACGTGCCGTTGGCCCATGCGCCGCCCCAGGCGATCAGGATCACGGGTTACGGCCCCCACTCGTCTCCGGCGATGCCAGTACCGGTGACCGTCACGGCGTTGATCTTCTTCACGTCCACGGGGATCGTCGTGGCATTCAGCGCGGTCACCACGTCGGCCGCGCTGATGTCGTTGAGCGCGGCAATGTCCGCACTGGTGGCGAGGCCGGCCTGCAACTCGGTCGTGACATCGGCCGCGAGCGCATCCGCGTCGATCGCGTTTTGCGCGATGACGGCCGCCGTGATGGCGCCGTTGGCCAGCGTGATCGTCTGCTCCTCGCCCCAGCGTGACGTATCGTAGATGGTCTGGCCACTGCCTGAATTCGTCAGGCGGATGGCGCCAGAGATGTAGACCGTCCCGCCGACGCAGCTCGCCGCGAGCGTCAGCTCGCCGGCACCGTCAACATACAGGGTGTCACCGGCCGCCATGTTGGCAATCGTCCATACCCCGCGCGCATTGCCAATGACGACGGCCGCGCCACCGAGCGACGCGAAGTTGACGCCCGGCGTACCGATTGGTACGCCGACGCAGCCATTGAATAGGTACGGACTCGCTGTGCCCAGCGTGATCACGTCCGTGATGTGGCAGTTGTGCAGATCCACCTCACCGAGCGTGCAGGCCCCCATCTGACAATTCCAGAAGAAGCCCTCCCACGCGGCCGTCGTAGCCACGCCAGTGACCAGCTCGCAACCATCGACTGTCGCATAGCTGATATCCTGCCCGCCAAGCTCAAGCTTCCAGCCCTTGCCGGCCAAGGCATATTTAGCCGCACTGGCAGCTAGGGTGATCGTAGTGCCCGGAGCGACCTGGAACCGATAGATCGACAGCGCGGCGGCCAGCGTCAGCGCGTCGGCCCAGGAGTCCACCGGATGATCCGCGGTGCCGTTGTAGTAGGCCGTCGTGCCAGCGGCGCCGTTGGTCGAGTCGATCCAGATCGCACCTTGGCTGTACCCGACCGTTCGCGAGGTGCTCGCCTTGGCGACGATGCACTGATCAACCGACAGGACAGCTGTGCTGAGACCCGATGCGGCGTAGAACCGGATGCGCACCTTGCCTACATCCGCCCCGGTGCCGGTGTACTTGCCGACGAGACTCGGTGACTGCGTAGTGTCCGTCGTGCCGTTGGTCCCGACGAGCGTGAACAGGGTCACCCATGCGGGCGTCACCCAGTCATAAGCCTGTACCACTACCGTGTCATTGCTGCCGTTGATGCGCCCCTTGAACTGCACGCCGACAGCGACCTCATCTTCCCGCAGCGTGTACTCGTAGTACACGTCGAGCGCGCCCGCAGAATCAGCAACTTGGTGATAGACGCCGTTACTCGTGTCCGTCGCCGCATAGGTCAGCGTCTCCGCGCCGCCGACGGTCTTGGTGAAGGACGCCGCGGCCTGATAGGCTGCCGCTCCCGTGGTAGCGATGTTGCCAACCTGCGCCTGGGTGGACGGATAGGCATCGCCGGTCAGGCCGGTGCCGTCGAATTGCAGCTCGAGGTTGTCCGCTGCCGTCGCGTCGCCGCTGATCTTGGTGACATCGACCGGGATCGTCGTCGCGTTGAGCGCGCTCACCACGTCAGCTGCCGCGATGTCGTTGAGCCCGGCCAGGCCACTGTCCAGCTCGGCCTTGGTGGGCGGGTCATACGCATTGAGCGCGTCCGTCGCCTCGGACTGCACCTCCGCGTCCCAGGCCGCGTTCCAGGGAATGGCAGACAGCGCCGCGCCGGCCGTACCGATCTCGGCCGTGTCGAGCAGGATCGCATCGACGATGCCGTCGATCGTGTCCACGCT
>CAZRKS010000126.1:0-7500 GCA_964600315.1 uncultured Steroidobacteraceae bacterium
TGATGGTCTTCGCCTTGGCCGGCGACTCGACGATGACGAGATTCCTGCTCATTTTTCCTGCGGGTTCCGCTGCCCCATAAACGATCATGCCGCGGCGGTCCGCGGCATCCGTTCGAGCCGTCGGCCGGGCGGCCTCAGTGGATCGCCCCGGAGCGCTCGTCGAACACCAGGTCCTCCATGCGCGAGAACGCCGTTTCCTGCCCGGGCTGGCTGAACAGCACCATCAGCACCACCCACTTCAGCTTGTCGATGTCGATCTCGTCGCCGTCGAGCGCCATCAGCCGCTCGATCACCAGCTCGCGCTGCGTCGGCGAGAGAATGCCCACCTGCTCGAGGTGCACGAGAAAGCCCCGGCAGTCCGTGTCGAGCCGCGCCTGCTCCAGCGCGTCGAACACGCGGATGGCGCGGGCGTTCGGCGCGGGTCCAGCCCGCGCCGGGTCGGCGGCGAGGTCCTCGAGCCAGCACAGCGCGCGCTCCACCTCGCCGGACGGAAAGCCGGCGTGCTCGAGTTCCTGCTTCAGCGTCTCGCGGTCGGGCTCGTCGCCCTCGTCCAGCTCGCCGTCGAAATAGTTCTCGAAGAGGTAGATGAGGATGTCGAGGACGCCTTCCTTCATGCCTTGTTCCCCGGCACGCGCCGGCAGAAGAGCCCGCCGGGCTGCTGAGCGACGCGTCCCTCGAGCTCGAGTATGAGCAGCATCGACGCCACCGCCTGCGCCTCGAGCCCGGTGCGCGCCACGAGCGTGTCGACGCCGGCCGGTTCGAAGCCGAGCGCATCTAACAGGATTTCGTAATCCTTGTCCAACGCCGGGCCGGTTTCTTCTTGTGCGTCAGTCGCTTCGGCGCGATTCGCGGGTCGCAGGCCGGCGAGCAGCGCGCCGAGTTCCGTGAATATGTCATCGACGCTCTCGACGAGCTTGGCGCCCTGGCGGATCAGGCGGTGGCAGCCGCGGGAGAGCGGGCTGTGGATCGAGCCCGGGATCGCGAACACCTCGCGTCCCTGCTCGCCCGCGAGACGCGCCGTGATGAGCGAGCCGCTCTGCAGCGCCGCTTCGACGACGAGCGTGCCGACGGCGAGGCCGCTGATCAGCCGGTTGCGACGGGGGAAATGCTGCTTGAGGGGAGGCACCCCCGTCGGCAGTTCCGACACGAGCGCGCCGGAGGCGGCGACCTGGCGTGCGAGTTCCGCGTTCTCGCGCGGGTAGACCCGATCGAGTCCGCAGCCGAGCACCGCAATCGTGCGCCCGCCGACCGCCAGCGCGCCGCGATGGGCCGCGGCATCGATGCCGAGCGCGAGCCCGCTCGTGATGGCGAGCCCGTCGTTCGCGAGCTGCCGCGAGAACTGCAGGGCCGTGTCGCGCCCGAGCGCGGTCGGATTGCGGCTGCCGACGATCGCGAGCTGCGGCAGCGCGAGCGCCGCGACTTCGCCCTCGACGAAGAGCACCAGCGGCGCGTCGTCGATCGCGGCGAGCAGGGGCGGGTAGTCCGGGCTGCCCCAGGTCACCAGGCGGCGCTGCGGTCCGGCGAGCCATCGCTCGTCGCTCGCGATCCCTGCGGCGTCCGGATCGCGGAGCGCCGCGACCGTTCCATCGCCGAGCCCGAGCGCGGCGAGCGCCGTGCGTGTCTCGCGTGGCAGGCAGAGCGGCGGCACCTCGGGACCGGCCGCCCGTCGCAGGTGTCCGGCGTGCAGGCCAGGGGCTCGGGCCAGCGTCAGCCAGGGCTTGGGGTCGTCCATGAATGAAGAGCCTACCGGGATTGCTCCCGGCAGGCTCTCGTCAATCGCAACCTGTTCGTGCCCGATTGCGTCGGGCGGGCGTTCAGCGGTACAGGTCGGACAGGCCGGTGTCGCTGTGGCCGAAGTCGGGATGCTTGATGAAGTCGCCGACGGCGACCGACTGCGTGGACTGCACGATCAGCCCGTAGCTCATGCGGTCGAGCACCGTGAACAGCAGCAGCGTCCCGCTGCGCTCGTTCGGCAGCTTCACCGTGTCGTAGGTGGCCGTGTACTTCTGCCAGTCGAGACCGCGGCTGTAACGGTCGCGGACCTCCCGGCCCCGGGCGTAGATCGCCACGACGTTGCCTGGCACGAGGCCGTCGCGCTTGCCGCGGTTGATCGCGAGCACCTGGTAGCGGCCCGCGACCGAGACGTAGCCCGGCACCGCGATGACCTGCCCGTCGAGCTTGCGGTCGCGCGGCGCGCTCACCACGAAGTCATCGCCGAAATCCTCCACGAACGGCAGGAGCTTGTCGCCCTGCAGGATCTCGCGGCCGGTGTCGAGCACGGTGAGGTGCGTGATGCCGCCCTCGAAGCCGCTGCCGTTCGTGGTCGAGATCACTTGTGCGGTGCCCGCCCAGAGCGTCATGTAGCCGAGCAGGTCGCCGTCGTCCGGGTCGCGCAGTTCCTCGACCGGATGCAGCACCGTGTAGCGCGCTCCGGCGGGCGGCTGGCCGAGTTCCCGCACGTACATCTCGTTCTGCCGCGAGCCGACGATGTGGCTGTCGCGGAAACCGAGCACGTACGGCGCGTCTTTGACCTGCTGCTTGGTGAGCAGCGTCGGACGCTGCACGAAGTTCATGAGCACTTCGTAGGGGACCGTGCGGATCGCCTGCGCCAGCGGTTCGGAGCGGACCTGCGGCGAGAGGCGCACGGCCCCGGGCTGGTCGACGGTGACGCGCGGCTTGCCGTCCACGTAGACGAGCCGCAGCACGTCGCCCGGGTAGATCAGGTGCGGGTTCTGGACCTGCGGATTGACATACCAGATCTCGGGCCAGTACCAGGGGTATTTCAGGAACACGCCGGCGATGTCCCACAGCGTGTCGCCCTTCTTGACGACGTAGGTCTCGGGCGCGTTCGGGGCGAGCGGCACGGACATCGACGTTCCCGACGCCTGCGCGTGCGCGGGGACGGGAACGGCGGTGCCGGCGGCCAGGGCCAGTCCCGCCAGGGCCACGGCCACGGCGGCGGCGCGGATCCAGAGGGCCCGGCCGCGCGAATTGTCAGGGGCGACGCGCTGCTTACGATCCATCCCTTTCTCCATCGGGTGTCGGGGTCGCGACCGTCGCCTTATAATCCGGCCCGCCACCGGGCCGCTGCCGACCACGTCTCAGTCGAGCGACGACGCGGGCCGGCGAAGGTCGGTCCAGGGGGTCCGCGAGACGGTTAACTTCAAGCCTGGCTTAACTTTAGCAGCATTTCTGAAAGAATGGCGAAGCTCACGATTCTCGAATTCCCCGATTCCCGGCTGCGCATCCGGGCCGCTCCGGTCGCCGTCGTCGACGACGGGATCCGGCGGCTGATCGACGACATGCTCGAGACGATGTACGCAGCGCCGGGCGTCGGGCTCGCGGCCACGCAGGTGGACGTGCACAAGCGCGTGCTGGTCGCGGACGTTTCGAAGGAGCAGAACCACCCGCTCGCGCTCGTGAACCCGGAGATCGTCGAGCGCGAAGGGACGACCGAGGCCGAGGAAGGCTGCCTGTCCGTGCCGGGCATCTTCGACACGCTGACGAACCGCTCGGCACGCATCGTCGTCCGGGCCCTCGACCGGGACGGCAAGCCCTGCGAGTTCGAGGCGGACGGGCTGCTCGCGATCTGCATCCAGCACGAGATGGACCACCTCGAGGGCAAGCTCTTCGTCGACTACCTCTCGGAACTGAAGCGCACGCGCATCCGCAAGAAGCTGGAGAAAGAGCGCCGCGAGAAGGGGGCGGGCGCGGGTCGCAAGGAGCATTCCGGCGCGCCGGTGATCTGAGGCGGGCGCGGCCCCGCCCTCGCGCGGCATTGCCCAGGATGAACCACCGACTGCGCATCGTTTTCGCGGGAACGCCCGAATTCGCAGTGCCGGCGCTCGACGCGCTGCACGCCGCAGGCCACGAGGTCGTCGCGGTCTACACGCAGCCCGACCGGCCGGCGGGCCGCGGCCGGACCCTGACCGCGAGCCCGGTGAAGCGGCGCGCGCTCGAGCTGCGGCTGCCCGTCGAACAGCCCGCGACCCTGCGCTCCCCGGAGGCCGCCGGTCGCATCGCTGCGTACGCGCCCGACCTGATGGTGGTCGTCGCGTACGGCCTCCTCCTGCCGCAGGCGGTGCTCGACGCGCCGCGCCTCGGCTGCCTGAACATCCACGCGTCGCTGTTGCCGCGCTGGCGCGGTGCGGCGCCGATCCAGCGCGCCGTGCTCGCGGGCGACACGCGCACCGGCATCACGATCATGGTGATGGAAGCGGGTCTCGACACCGGGCCGGCGCTGCTCGTGCGTCCGCTCGAGATCGGCACAGACGAGAGCGCGGGGAGCCTGCACGACCGCCTGGCCGCGGCGGGCGCCGAGGCCGTCGTGACGGCCATCGACGAATGGCGCTCGGGACGCATCGCGCCGATACCGCAATCGGCGGAGGGCGTGACCTACGCGCCGAAGATCCGCAAGGAGGAAGGGCGCATCGACTGGACGCGCCCGGCCGCGGAAATTGCCCGGCAGGTCCGTGCTTTCAATCCCTGGCCCGTGGCCGAGACACGCTGGCAGGACCGGCAGCTGCGCGTGTGGGAGGCGTCGCCGGTCGCCGGCGGCGCTGCCGGCGATCCGGGACGCGTGATCGAGGCCGCTGGGGGCCGCCTTGCGGTCGCCACCGGCGCGGGCGTCCTGCGGGTGCACCGCCTGCAACTGGCCGGCCGCAATGCCACGACGGCTGCGGAGTTCCTCAACGCTCACGCCCTGACCGGCGAGCGGTTCGACTGATGGATGCGCGGCCGTCCCCTGCGCAGCTGCGGGCCGCAGCCGCGAACATCGTTGCCGAGGTGGTCGATCGCGGGCGCTCGCTCGACGAACTGCTGGCCAGCGACGCCGACGAGGGTTCGGCGCGCGGGCTCAAGCGCTCGCTCTGCTACGGGACGCTGCGCTGGCATTTCCGGCTGATCGCGCTGCTCGACCGCCTGTGCGAACGGCCGCCCGCGCAGCTCCGGCCCGGGTTGCGCGCCTTGCTCGAAGTCGGTCTGTTCCAGTTGCTCGGTGAGGAGGTGCCGCCCCACGCGGCGGTGGCGGAGACGGTCGGTGCCGCCCGGGTGCTCGGGTTCGACCGGGCCACGGGCTTCGTGAATGCCGTGCTGCGGCGTTTTCAGCGGGAGCGCGCGACCCTGCTCGCCGCCGTGGACGCCGATCCCGCGCTGCGCACTGCGCACCCGCGATGGTTCGTCGATGCGCTGCGGCGAGAGCGGCCCGAGGCCTGGGAGGCGATTCTCGTGGCCGGCAACGTGCACCCGCCGCTGTGGCTGCGGGTGAACCGCCTGCGGGCATCGCGACTCGACTATGCCGCGGAACTCGAGGCCGCGGGCTTCACGGTCCATGCCCACCCATACGCGCTCGACGCGCTCCGCATCGATCCGCCGACCGACGTACGGTCGCTGCCGGGATTCGCCGAAGGCCGGGTCTCGGTGCAGGACGCGGCGGCCCAACTGGCCGTGGAACTGCTCCAGCCCGAGCCGGGAGCGCGCATCCTCGACGCGTGCGCTGCGCCGGGCGGCAAGACCTGCCACATTCTGGAGCGCTTGGGCGGGGTGGCCGACCTCACGGCGCTCGACGTGTCTGCCCCTCGGCTGCAGCGCGTCCGGGACAACCTCGCCCGGCTGCGGCTCGAGGCGCGCTTGGCAGCGGGCGACCTCGCGGCGCCGGCCGACTGGTGGGACGGCCGGCCGTTCGACAGGATCCTGCTGGACGTGCCGTGTTCGGCGACCGGCGTGATCCGGCGGCACCCGGACATCAAGGTGCTGCGACGGGCGACGGATATTCCCGCGCTGGCGCGGCGACAGGCCGTCTTGCTGGAGGCGGCCTGGGGGTTGCTGCGGCCCGGCGGGCGGCTGCTCTACACCAGTTGCTCGGTCCTGCGGTCCGAGGACGAGGACGTGGTCGCGGCCTTCCTCGGCGGAACGCGAGGGGCCACCGACCTGACGTCCGAGCTGACGCGTGACTGGCCGGCGCGTCCCTCCGGGTCGGGGCCCGGCTATCTCGTGCAATCCGGAGAAGCCGATATGGACGGCTTCTATTATGCTTGCCTCGCCAGGTGTCCCTGATCGTTGGAAATGAGCAACAGCCACGGCCCGTCCCCTCGCGGCGTACTGCATACGATGCAGCGCGGCGTGGCATTGTTGTTGTGTTTTATCGCAACGACAGGGACGGGGGGCGCCGCCGGCACGGAAGTCGGGATCCGCAGCGCGACGCTGGCCCTGGACGCCGCACAGGACGTGTATGAGCTCGACGCGCGGACCGACATCCGCGTGCCGGAGGAAGCGCGCAAGGGGATCGAGGCCGGGCTCACGCTGCGACTGGTCTACGACATCGAACTGTCCCGCGTACGTCGCTTCCTGCCGGACGCCACTGTCGCCGAACTCGCGCAGAGTTACGAACTCAGCTACCACGCTTTGAGCCAGCGCTACCTGGTGCGCAACCTCAACACCGGTGAGCAGAAGGACTACGGCACGCTGCAGGCCGCGCTCGACGGGCTCGGCGAGGTGCAGGGGCTGCCGGTCATCGACGCCGGCCTGGTCGAGGCCGGGCCGAAGTACGAGGCGCGGGTCCGGGCCACGGTCGACCTGAGCGCGACGTCGGACGCGCTCGGCTGGCTGATTTTCTGGTCGGACGACTGGAGCGCCTCGAGCGAGTGGTTCACGTGGCCGCTCCATCCGTGAGTCGCGCGCTCTCCGCCGCCCTGGTGGGCGTCGGTGGCCTGCTGTGGCTGGCGGCGATCCTGTTCATGGCGCAGACGGCGCAGAACTCCGAGCAGTTCAGCCGGCTGCACCCGTGGATTCTGATGGTCAACGTGGCCGGCCTGGTGCTGCTCGTCGCGCTGCTCGCGACGAAGCTGGCGCAGCTGGTGCGCGACTGGCGCGGCCACGTGATCGGGTCGCGCCTGAAGGCGCGCATGGTGTGGATTTTCGGCGTGCTCGCCACACTGCCGATCCTGCTCGTGTACTTCTTCGCCGTGCAGTTCCTGAACCGCGGCATCGACAGCTGGTTCAACGTCGAGATCCGGCGCAGCCTCGACGATGCGCTGGTGCTGAGCCGCTCGGCGCTCGAGACGCGCATGCGCGAGCACCTCGGCGACACGCAGCTGGTCGCGGACGAGCTCGTGATGAGCGGCGGTCCGATGCCCGGCCTGCTCGAGTCGTTGCGGCGCCAGGTGGGGGCGGTCGAGATCGTCGTCGCGACCGAGAGCGGCTCCATCATCGCCGTGAGCAAGGGGCTCTCGGCGGAGGTCGTGCCCGACGAGGTGCCGGGCGAGGTTCTGTTGCAGGTCCGGCAGGGACGGCCGTTCGTCAGCCTCGAGCCGCAGTCCGGCGGCGGCTACCTGGTGCGCACCGCGGTGCCCGTGGGAGAGCCCACGCCCGGGAGCGAACGCCTCGTGATGCAGGCCGTGTACCCGGTGGCCGAGCGCCTCGGGGCGCTCGCGGACACGGTGCAGTCGGCCTACCAGCAGTTCGGCGAGAAGGACTACCTGCGCAAGCCGCTCAAGGCGAGCT
>CAZRKS010000127.1:0-7467 GCA_964600315.1 uncultured Steroidobacteraceae bacterium
CGACTTCGTGCACGAAGCGCTTCTCGCCCTGGTCGACGCTGCGGATGCCGACCTGGCGGATCGCGTCGGGCCGCAGCGCCGGCACTTCGCCCGCCAGCTCCACGAGTTCGCGCGGTCCATGGCCGCAGAGACACGCGACGGGCATGCCGTGCAGGTTGCCGCTCGGCGTGAGGACGTGGGTGTTGAAGTCGGCGTGCGCGTCGAGCCACAGCACGCGCAGGCGCCGGCCGTTCGCGCGGCAATGCCGGGCGACGGCGGCGATCGAGCCGATGGCGAGGCTGTGATCGCCGCCGAGCAATATCGGCAGCCGACCCCGGGCGAGTTCGCCATGCACCGCCGCGTGCACCAGCCGGTTCCAGGCCGTCACTTCCGCGAGGTGACGGTAGCCGCCCTCGGGCGGCAGGCCGGGATTGCCGGGACCGCCGAGGTTGCCGAGGTCAACGACGTCGAGACCCTGCGCCTCGAGCGTCGCCTGCAGCCCGGCGACGCGCAGTGCCTCCGGCCCCATCGAGGCTCCGCGCGTGCTCGCACCGATGTCCGTCGGCGCACCGATCAACGAGACCGTCTGGGCCACGACCGCCGCCTCACGCCGTCCGGGCCAGGGGCGGCTGCCCCGCAGCCTCGCCGATCGTGCCGCCGTACAGGTCCTTCGGATCCTCGAGTTCCGGCAGCAGGTCGATGCGGCGGCCGGCGCCGCGCTGCTCGGCGACGAGCGCGCGCAGCAGGCGCAGCGCCGAGAAGTCCTCGAGCGCGAAGCCGACGGAATCGAAGACCGTCACTTCGTCGCGCGAACCGCGCCCCGGTGCGACGCCGCGCACGATGTCGGCAAACTCGGTGACCGGGAAATCCGGCGCCATCTGCTGGATCTCGCCCTCGATGCGCGACTGCGGCTCGTACTCGACGACGACGCGCACGTCGTCACGGCGCAGGATGTCCGCGTGCAGTTCGGTCTTGCCCGGGCAGTCGCCCCCGACCGCATTCAGGTGCATGCCGGGCCGGATCATCTCTGGCGTGAGGATGGTGGCGTTGCGCTTGTCCGCGGTCACGGTGGTCACGATGTCGGCGCCCTCGCAGGCCTCGGCCGCGGAGCGCGTGCGCGTCACCGCGAGCCCGGACGTCGCCGGCATCGCGCGCAGGTTGCGCTCGAGCTTCGCCGTGGCCGCCGGATCGACGTCGTAGAGACGCAGTTCGCGCACGCCGAGCAGGTGGTGGAACGCGACCGACTGGAACTCGCTCTGCGCGCCGTTGCCGATCAGCGCCATGACCCGGCCGTCCGGACGCGCCATCCACCGCGCGGCGAGCGCCGACATCGCCGCCGTGCGCAGCGCCGTCGTCACCGTCAGCTCGGAGAGCAGCACGGGATAGCCGGTATCGACCTCCGCGAGCATGCCGAACGCGGTCACCGTGAGCAGGCCGGCGGCCGTGTTCTTCGGATGCCCGTTCACGTACTTGAACGAGTAGAGGCGCCCGTCCGTGATCGGCATCAACTCGATGACGCCGAGCGTCGAGTGGTTGGCGAGGCGCGCCGATTTCTCGAACTCGCCCCAGCGCCGGTAGTCCGCCTCGATCTCGCGCGCGAGGCGCGCGATGAACTCGCCGATGCCCATTGCGCGCACCAGCCGTTGAATGTCACGGATGCCGACGTAGTCCACCATGGGAGCCTCCCGCGCGGTCGAACCGCGCGGAGTGGCGGCCGACGGAGCCCATGTTCCACGGCGCCGAGGCCAACAGGAAGCCAGATAACTGCTCGATTTGCGACCCTTTTCTGACATAATGATGTCCGCTACTGGCTTTTTGCTCAATTCGTGGAGCCACGTTGGACGACATCGACCGGCAGCTGATCGGCCTCCTGCGCGCAAACTCACGTGCGTCGGTCGCGTCGCTCGCGAAGTTGCTGCACGTCGCGCGCGGCACGGTGCAGAACCGGATCGCCCGCCTCGAACGCGAGGGCACCATCGCCGGCTACACGGTGCGGCTCAAGCCGCAGGTCGACGCACAACGCATCGCGGCGCTCACCACGATTGCGGTCGAGGGCAACCGCGTGGAATCCGTGCTGCGGGCCCTGCGCGGCGACCCCGCCGTCGAGGCGCTGCACACCACCAATGGCCGCTGGGACATCGTCGCGCAGCTGCGCGCCGACAGCCTCGAGGCCTTCGATCGCGTGCTCGCACGCATCCGCCAGGTCGAAGGTGTCGCGAACACCGAGACGAGCCTCCTCCTTTCCACGTACAAGCTCTGAAGCGACGCCCCGCGAGCGAGACCGCCGTGCAGCACCTGAACCTGGCCCAGCACCTCGAAGCGATCGTCCTCATTCTCGTGCAGGTCGCGATCGCGGCCGGCGTGGGGGCCCGCGTGATCCTGACCCGGCACCCGCCGGGCAGTTCCTTCGCGTGGCTGCTGCTGGTCGCCGTCTTTCCGGTCGTCGGACTCGCGTCCTACCTGCTCATCGGCGAGCGCCCGATCGGCAAGCGTCGCGCGGACTATGCACGCCAGTTCTTCGCGCGCCTGCCCCCCGCCGTCGCGCAGCTCACGGCAATAGAGCGCGGCGAGGCGAACCGGCTCGAGGCGCCCTGGGACGGGCTCGCGCGGCTCGCCACCAATGCCACCGGCATGCCGTTGCTCGCGGGTTCCCGGTTCGTGCTGCAGAGTGGCGCGGAGCCGATCCTGCGCTCGATCATCGCGGACGTCGACGCGGCACGGTCGAGCGTCGAGATGGAGTTCTACATCTGGAACGCGGGAGGAACGGCCGACGAGGTCGCCGCGGCGCTGGAGCGGGCCGCGGCGCGCGGCCTCAGCGTGCGCGTGCTTCTCGATGCGCTCGGCAGCAAGGAATTCCTGAAGACCGGCTGGCCGCAGCGCTTGCGCGCCCACGGCATCGAGCTGCAGGTCGCACTCGCCGTGAAGCCGTGGAAGATCCCGTTCCGCCGCATCGACCTGCGCCTGCACCGCAAGATCGTGGTGATCGACGGCCGCGTCGGCTACACCGGCAGCCTGAACCTCGTCGACCCGCGCTACTTCAAGCAGCAGGCCGGGGTCGGCGAATGGGTCGATGCGATGGTCCGTGCCGAGGGACCGATCGTCGGCGCGCTGCGCACGGTGTTCCTCTTCGACTGGGGAATGCAGACCGGGCAGCTGCCCGCCGCTTCCTCCGTGGCGGCCCACGCGGCCTGGGCCGACTGCGGCGGCACCCAGGTGGCGCAGGTCGTGATGTCGGGACCCGGCGTCGACGAGGCCGCCAACCTGCGCGTCATCACGCACGCCATCACCAGCGCCCGCCGCCGGATCGTGCTCACGACGCCGTACTTCGTCGCCGACGGCGCGCTTGCGCTCGCGCTGCAGAACGCGGCGCTGCGCGGCTGCAGCGTCACGCTGATCGTGCCGGCGCGCAACGACTCGTGGCTCGTGGAGCATGCGAGCCGGTGGTTCTTCGACGGTCTCGCCAGCGCGGGCGTGCAGATCCGCCGCTACACCGGCGGGCTGCTGCACACCAAGAGCATCACGGTCGACGAGTCCGTCGCGCTGTTCGGCACGGCCAACCTCGACATCCGCAGCCTGTCGCTCAACTTCGAGCTCATGCTGGCGATCTATGACGCGGACTTCACGCGGCAGCTGCTGGCGCTGCAGCGCGACTACGAACGCGACTCGGTGCCGGTCGTGCTGAAGGAGTGGCGGCAGCGGCCGGTCGTCGAGCGGTTGCAGGAGGGCGTCGCCTACATGGCGGCCCCGCTGCTGTGATTCCGGGAGGCCGACTCGAGCATGACTGAACGCGAACGCATCGACGCGCTGGAGTTCAAGGTGGCGCACCTCGAGCGCGCGAGCCAGGAACTGAGCGACGTGCTGTACCGGCAACAGCGTGAAATCGACGCCCTGCGGCTGCTCCACCGCGAGCTGCAGCAGCAGGTCGAGGATTTCGCGACGCGGGCCGCCGACCCGACCCGCGTCGAGATCCCGCCGCATTACTGATCATGGCGAGACGAATTCCTCCGCTCGCACTGGTGGCGCTGCTCGCGCTGCTCATGTGGCTCGCGGCCCGCGGCCTGCCGCAGTTTGGCCTGGACTGGGCCGGACGCCTCGTCGTTGCCGCCGTCGTCGGCGCCACCGGGATCGCGATCTGCGGGGCGGGCCTGCAGCCCTTCCTGCGCGCCGGAACCACCGTCGACCCGCGGCATCCCGAGCGGGTCTCGAGGCTGGTGACGACCGGCATCTACTCCGTCACCCGCAACCCGATGTACCTCGGCATGCTGTTCGTGCTCGCCGCCTGGGCCGTGTTCCTGTCGAACGCCGCCGCGCTGCTGATCGGGCCGCCCGCGTTCGCCTGGTACCTGAATCGCCATCAGATTGTCGCCGAGGAACAGGCGCTCGCGGCGGCCTTCGGCCGCGAATACACGGACTACGTGACGCGCGTTCGACGCTGGATCTGATGTCCTGCGGGCCGCGCCGGTAAGATGGGCGCCCTCGACACCGGAGCCGCGCGGCCATGTACCAGCTCTACATCGGCAACAAGAACTACTCCTCCTGGTCGCTGCGGCCCTGGGTACTGATGCGCGAACTCGGCATCCCCTTCGAGGAGCACCTGGTGCCGTTCGATCCCGGCACGAGCTGGTCGAAGTTCCGCGCGTTCTCGCCCACCGGCAGGGTCCCTTGCCTGCTGGACGGCGACGCCGTGATCTGGGACTCGCTCGGCATCGCCGAGTACCTCGCGGACCGTCACCCGGACGTCTGGCCACGCGCTGCCGCGGCCCGCGCCTGGGCGCGCTGCGCCAGCGCAGAAATGCACTCCGGCTTCGGGGCACTGCGGCAGCGCTGCTCGATGAACTGCGGGCTGCGCGTGCGGCTGCATGAGATCGCGCCGGACCTGCGGCGCGACCTCGATCGCATCGACGAGCTGTGGACCGAAGGGCTGAACCGCTTCGGCGGGCCGTTCCTCGGCGGGGCAGCGTTCACGGCGGTGGATGCGTTCTTTGCACCGGTGACTTTCCGCATCGAGACCTACGACCTGCCGCTCGGCCGCACCGCCGCGACGTTCGCGCAGCACCTGCGCGCGCTGCCGGCGATGCAGGACTGGCAGCGCGCGGCGCTGACGGAGCCGTGGCGCGAGGCCGATCACGAAGCCGAGGCCCGGGCCAGCGGCACGATCGTGGCCGACCTGCGGACCTCCCCGTCCCGCTGATGGCGCCACGATTCCCCAGGGCGTGGCTCGCCTATGCCGGCCTGCTGACCGCCGCCACCTTGTGGGGCGAGATTTCGAACCTCGTCGGCGACGAGCCGTTCAGCTGGCTCGTGCTCGCCGACTGGATCCTGACGGCGTCGCTCCTCACGGCAACCTGGGGCTACGCGCTGCAACGACCGATGGGCAACGCCGTCTACTGGCGGCGCGTGTTCTGGATCCTGGTCGTGGCGAGCGCGCTCATGCTGCTGCGCGTCGCGCTGTCGAGCACCGTGGCGTTCGTGCTCGTGCTCATTCTCGCGACGGCGCTCGTCCCCGCCTACCTCGCGGCGTTCCGCTACGCCTACCGCTCACCCCAGTTGTGGCCACGATGATCAAGCTCTATCACGCGCCGCGCACGCGCTCGATCCGCGTGCTCTGGCTCCTCGAGGAACTCGGTTTGCCCTACGAGATCGAGGTCCAGGAGTACCGCCCGCCTCCGGTGCCGTTCGTGCAGAAGACGCCCTTCGGCAAGTTCCCGTCGCTCGAGGACGGGGACACCGTGATGTTCGAGTCGGGCGCCATCGTGGAGTACCTGCTCGAGCGCCATGGGAAAGGCAGGCTCGGTCCGCGCGCGGGCGAGCCGCGTCGCGGCGAATTCCTGCAGTGGGTGCATTTCGCCGAGGCGACGCTGATGCCGCCGGTGATCGAGATGCTGCGCCACACGCTCCTCAAGCCCGAGGCCGAGCGCATCGCCGCCGTCGTCGATGATGCGAGGAAGCGCGCAACCGTCACGCTCGCGGTCGTCGAGCGGGCGCTCGCGGGCAGCGACTACCTGCTGGGCGCGCAGTTCTCCGCCGCCGACATCATGATGGCGTACGGTCTGCAATGGGCCGAGGCGCTCGGACTGCTGGCCGAGTCGCCGAACCTGCGCGGCTACCTGCAGCGGCTCGCGGCGCGCCCCGCGCTGCGCAGGGCGCTCGGCGTCAGGTGAAGCACAGGCCGACGTCGAGCCTGCGACCGACGCCCTCGACGACGATCACGTTCTGGCCGAACAGCACGCCTTTGAGCCGCGCGTCCCAGCGATAGCCCCGCAGCGTCCGGATCGGCTCGTCGCCGGTCACCACGCCTTCCCGCTGGTCGGTCGTCGTGATCACGCAGCGCGTGCAGGGCTTCACCACTCGCAACCGGAGGCCTTCCGCGACGAGTTCACCGACCGTGTCCTCGCCATAGGGCGGCAGGCCGTCGAGCACGAGGTTCGGGCGGAAGCGCTCCATCGGCAGCGGCGCGGGCAGCCGCGAATTCAGGTCGTCGAGCGAGGCCCGCGAGATGGCGAGGAGCGGGTAGCCGTCGGTGAAGCGCGTGAGCGCGTCGACCGGGCCCGTCCATTCCCGACTGCTGAGCCGACGCGCCGCGGGATCGAAGCGCACGAGCCTGACGTCGCGGCCGAGCAGCGCCCCAGCCCAGGCCGCCACCTCGTTGCCCTGGTCGAACGCGGGCACCCGGTCGCCCCACACGGTCACTTCGTCGCGCGGACCCGCGAAATCGAGCGGCACGGCCACCTCGCCCGCCCCGTCCGCCGCCAACCGCAGCTCGCCGTCGCCGAGCTGCACGCGCACGCGCGCGAGCCGCGGCGCCTCGCGCTGCGTGAGGAAGCGGCCTCCGGGCGTCACGAACATCCATTCGCGATCGTGCTCTAGGCCGGCGGCCGTGAGCGCCGCCGACTCGTGGTCGAGGCCGCGGCACGACTTGACCGGATACGTGTGGAGTCCGACGAGCGTCACCATGCGGCCACCTTAGCTGAGATTTCACCGCCGCTCACGCGCGACGCGCCGGCGCGGTCAGCTGGCGAGCGCGAGCGGCTGCGGCCGGCCGACCTGGTAGCCCTGCACGAAGTCGACGCCCATGCGCCGGGCCGAGTCGAGCGCGCTCATGTCCTCGACCTGCTCGGCCACGACCTGGAAATTGAGCGAGCGCGCTAGCTTGATCATGGCCGTCACCATTGCCTGGTTGACGTTGTCCGAGGCGAGATTGCGGATGAAGTAGCCGTCGATCTTCAGGTAGTCGAGCGACAGGTTCTTCAGGTTCGCGAACGAGCTCAGGCCGCGACCGAAATCGTCGAGCGCGAACCGGCAGCCCATGCCGTGCAGCACGCCGATGAAACGCCGCGCGTGATCGATGTTGGTGATCACCGAATTCTCGGTCACCTCGAAGCAGACCCGGTCGGGCGCCACGCCCGTGCGGTCGAGACAGTCGACGACGAACTCGAGGAACGCCGCGTCGCCGAGCGTCTGCCCCGACAGGTTGATGCACAGGCTGCG
>CAZRKS010000128.1:0-7465 GCA_964600315.1 uncultured Steroidobacteraceae bacterium
GCCGCCGAGTTCCCGGATGAACTCGTCCGCGCGCGGCCAGTCGCCGAAGCCCGATGCCGGGTTGAGGTGTCCCACGGCGCCGAGGTCGACCAGTCGGCTGCCCCAGTCGTTCGCGTACTGCTCGACGCGCGGGAACGACGCCAGGGGATCGTTGGTGCTGGCTGCCACGATGCTCGGAAACGGCAAACGGGTCCGCGGCACGGGCAGCCAGCCGCCCTGGCGCAGCGCGTCCCCGGTGGGGTAGCCCTCGGGCAGCGGCGACTCGAGGTCCGCGGGCGTGGCAAGCAGCGCCCCGTGGATGGGGCGACGGTGCTGCAGAGCCCAGTGCACGGTCATCATCACGCCGCCGCTGTGCGCGACCAGGATGACGGGCCCCGTCACGCCCGCCAGCGTCGCCTCGATCTGCTCGACCCAGGCGGCGCAGGAGAGCTTGTTGTCGCTCATGCGTGGCACGGTGACCGAGCCCGCCAGGCGATCGCCGAGCAGCGTCTGCCAGTGCTCCGGCACGTGATCGCGCAGGCCCGGCACGATGACGACCGTGGCGCGGGCGACGCTCACCTCGTGGCTCCGGCCGCCGGGGCGTGCAGCGGATTGGCCGCGCTCGACTCCGGCACGAGATTCAGGATGCGCACGAACAGCTGCTTGAACTCCTCGTCGGAGTCGGCGCTGAAGCGCGGATCGCCGTTCTCGGCGAATGCGCGGCCGATCTCGTCCCAGTCCTGCGGCGTGAGGTGCTTGAATGCGGCGGGCAGGATGACTCGCGTCTCGAGCCGCATGTGCGCCTCCTGCGAGGCGACGAAACGCGAAACCGCCTCGGCGAACCCGTCGTACCCGCCCTGCGGATCCGCCTCGTAGCGCTGAATGCTTCGCTCGAGCTCCTCGACGAACGCGTGGCCTTCGCGGTGCTGCTGCTCGAGCTGCTCGAGCGTCTCGTTGAATTCGCTGGTCCGTTCGCGCAGCTTGCGGAACAGGTAGGCGTCTTCCTTGGGATGGTGCAGCGCCTCGGGAAAGGCACGGATGTAATGGACGATCGCGCGCAGCAGGTCGAAGCGCGGCGGCTGCCCCTGGGTGCGCGCCTCCCGGCTCAGGAGTTCGAGGCCGTGGGCCACCGCGGCGAGCGAACGATGCTCGTCGCGCAGGATCGCCAGCGCCTCGATCCTTTCCCAGTCCGGCACGTTGCTCTCGACCGCCAGCACCAGCACGGGCAGGCTGCTCTGCGCGAGGACGTTCTGCGTCTGCGAGCCGACGACGAGACCCCGCAGGCCGCGGCGGCCGTGGGAGGCGATGACGATCAGGTCGCAGCCGCGCGATTCCGCCGCCTGCAGGATCGCCTCGTAGGGGCGGTCGCTGGTCACGGTGAGAAAGTCGTGCTCGACGCCGGCCTCCCGGGCCACCACGCCGGCCTTGGCGAGGACGGCGCGGGCGTCCCCTGCCACGCGATCGTTGTACAGGGACGGCCACATCACCCGCTCCAGCGCGGCGACGCCGGTCGAGCCGTAGTCCTCCTGGGCGTGGAAGAAAGTGAGGCGTGCGCCGAGCGATTTCGCGAGCAGGACGGCCTGGCGCACCAACTCGGTCGCGAGCGCGGAGCCGTCCAGTGGAACCAGCAGATGTCGATACATGCTTCCTCTCCGTTGCCGGACGCGTGGATCTAGTAGGGCTTGTCCCCGATGATCCCGGCGCGTTCCATCTTGCGGTGGCAGGGCGGGTAGTCCATCACCGCGTAGTGCTGCGTGCTGCGGTTGTCCCACATTGCCATGCTGTTCGGCTTCCAGCGCCAGCGCACCTGGTACTCGGGGATGAACGCCTGGCTCACGAGGTAGTTGAGCAGCAGGGCGGCGCCGGGATTGGCGTCCTGGCCGAAGCGCACGCGCTCGGGCGTGTGGTAGTTGGTGAAGTGGGTCGTGAAGGCGTTCACGAACAGGATTTTTTCGCCCGTGTCCGGGTGCGTGCGTACGACCGGGTGCTCGGCGTCGGGGTATTGCGCCTTGAGGGCGAGCCGCTTCTCGATCGGCATCGCGGCGCCGAAACTGGCCTCGATGCTGTGACGGGCGCGCAGGTCCGCGATCTGCGTCTTGATGTGATCCGGGAGGCGCTCGTAGGCCACCGCCATGTTCGCCCACATGGTATCCCCGCCGACCGGCGGGCACTCGATGCAGCGGAGCACGCAGCCGAACGGCGGCTTTTCGCGCCACGTGGCGTCGGTGTGCCACGAGTTCTCGTAGCGGTCGATCGGAGCGTCCGGCGACTTGTAGATGCGCACGAGGCCGGGGTTGTCCGGGTCGCTGCCGGCGACCGGGTGGTCCTCGAGCTGTCCGAAGTGCCGCGCGAAGGCGACGTGCTCGGCGCGCGTGATGTCCTGGTCGCGGAAGAAGAGCACTTTGTGCCTGAGCAGCAGGGCGCGGATCTCCGCGACGAGACCCGGGTCGCGCGATGCGACGCCGAGGTTGACGTTGCTGAGCTCGGCGCCGATCGTGCAGGTGAGCGGCTCGACCCGGATCGAGCCCAGGCTGCCTTGCCGGTGGACGGCCGGCGCCGCGGTGGTGGCGGTATTCATGTGTGTCCCCCTCTTCAGATCACGAAAATCGACGATCCGGTGGTGCGTCGCGCCTCGAGGTCGCGATGGGCCTGCACCGCGTCCTGCAGGCGGTAGCGCTGGTGGATCTCGATGCGGATCCGTCCGGCCGCGACGTGGGCAAAGATCTCGTCGGCCAGCGCGGCCTTCTCCGCCGGGTCGGCGACGTAGTCGGCGAGAGCCGGGCGCGTCACATACAGCGAGCCCTTGATCGCGAGTTGCATCGCGTCGATCGGCGGGATCGGGCCCGAGGCCGTGCCCACGCAAACCAGCAGGCCGCGGCGGCGCAGCGAATCGAGCGAGCCGGCGAAGGTGTCCTTGCCGACGCTGTCGTAGACGACGGCGACGCCGGTCCCGCCGGTGATTTCCCGCACCCGCTTCGCGACGTCCTCGCGGCCGTAGAGGATCACGTGGTCGCAGCCGTGGGCGCGCGCGACGGCGGCCTTGGCCTCGGAGGACACCGTGCCGATGACGTTGAGCCCGAGCAGTTTCGCCCACTGTGAGACGATGAGCCCGACGCCGCCCGCCGCGGCGTGCAGCAGGATGCTGTCGCCGGGTGCGAGCGGCCAGATGCGGCGCAACAGGTAGGCCGAGGTCAGGCCGCGCATCGTCATTGCGGCGGCGGTCTCGCAGGAGATGGCGTCCGGCAGCCGGATCAGCGGCGCGGCCGGGATGAGACGCTCCGTGCTGTACGCGCCGAGCGTGTTCAGGAATCCCGTGTAGGTCACGCGGTCGCCAGGCGCGACGTTGGTGACGCCGTCGCCGACGGCTTCGACCACGCCGGCGGCCTCGACGCCCATGCCGGCGGGCAGGGGCATCGGGTACATCCCCGTGCGGAAATAGGTGTCCGCGAAATTCAGGCCGACCGCGACGTGGCGCAGGCGCACCTGTCCGGGTCCCGGCTCGCCGACGGCGACTTCCTCGACGCGCAGGACCTCGGGGCCGCCGGTCTCGTGAATGCGAATTGCCTGGGCCATGGCTCAGCCCGCCGCGCGCAGCTTGACGCGCTCGAGCGGCTTGCGGTTCGGCGCAAAGCCGTTCGCCGCCAGCGTCTCGTCGGCGCTCGAATAGAAAGTGCCGATCCGGTAGATGCGCCGCGCCTCCTCGGCATTCGCCACCTCGCGGCCGAACTCGCGAGAGATCCGCACCAGCTGCTCGATCTGCTGGACCGAGGTCATCTTCGCGCGCCGGTCCTGCGTCCAGATGTTGTCCTCGATGCCGCAGCGCACGTGCAGGCCCATGGCGATCGCCATCATGTTGAGCGGCAGCACATTCAGCATCGACGTCTCGAGCGTGAGCACGGCGCCGTCGGGGGTCGCACGCACGAAGTTCGCGAGGTTGTAGACGTTCGGCGCCTCGAAGCCGCCGCCGATCGCGACCCAGGTCATGATCAGCGGGACGTTGCAGACGCCGCGGCGCATCATGCGCTCGACGGTCTCGAGCTGCGAGATGCCGGCCAGCTGGAAGTGCGTCTGGATGCCGTGGGCCGTGAGGCGGCGGATGTGCTCTTCGACCCACTCCGGTCCAGCCGGGATGGTCATCTCGCGGTAGGCGCGGTAGTTGGCCGGGTCGGCGAGCGAGGTGCCGGCGACGTCGGCCGCGCACATCTGCTCGACGACGTTCATCTGGTTGCTGTTGATCGCGATCGTCACCTGGTCCGGCGTCGGCTCGAGTTCGGCCAGCATGTGGCGCGTGTCGTCGGACAGCCACTTGGCGACGTCGCCCTCGCTCTCGGGAGCGAAGGAGATCGAGCCGCCGACCTGCAGGATCAGCTCGGGAACGCGGGCACGGATGCCGGCCAGCAGTTCGTTGAACTTCGACAGGCGCTTGCTGCCCTTGCCGTCCAGTTCACGCACGTGGACGTGCAGCACGGTGGCGCCGGCGTTGTAGCAGTCGACCGCCTTCTGGATCTGCTGTTCCATCGTGACCGGGATGTCCTCCGGAAAGTCCGCGGGCATCCACTCCGGCCCGTAGGGGGCGACGGTGATGACGAGTTTTTCCTGGTTTTCCGGGAACAGAGAGCCGTCGATGAAGTTCATGGCGAGTATCTCCAGGTCAAAGGATTTCAGGGTTGCCGGCCGGCGCGGGCCGCCAGTTCGTCGAGCAGGATCGGGGCGCCGAAGCGCAGGCTGTGCAGCCCCTGCAGGCTCGCGAGCTGCAGTACGGCCGTGATTTCCTCTTTGGTCGCGCCAGCCTGCAGCGCGCGCCGCATGTGCCGGCGCAGTTCGGGTGCGTCGAGGTGCGGGCCGCTGGCATCGAGCGCGATGCGCACGAGTTCCAGCGTCTTCGTGTCGAGGGAACCGGACACGGCGGGTGCGATC
Source organism: uncultured Steroidobacteraceae bacterium (assembly GCA_964600315.1). Classification (GTDB taxonomy): domain Bacteria; phylum Pseudomonadota; class Gammaproteobacteria; order Steroidobacterales; family Steroidobacteraceae; genus RPQJ01. The sequence continues at coordinate 4,897 of CAZRKS010000128.1, forward strand.
GCCACCGCGATCACCTTCTCGGTCCACGCCGGATCGAGGCGCGCGAATGGCTCCCAGCTCGGGTTCCAGTTGCCGCTCGCCGGTGGCGGCTCGTCCTGGCGGTCCGACGTCGTCACGGGGCGTTCTGCGTCCAGCATCTGAGCTTTCTCCGGCATCAGGCACGCTGCGGCACGAGGGCGGCGCCGACCGGGCCGCTGGCGTGTGACGCGTACTGCAGGTCGTGTTCGTAACTGCGCGCGGCGAACAGGAAGAGCGCGGCCGCTGCCAGGCAGGTGAGTGGCGCCATACCCATCGCGGTCTGAAGACCGTAGCGATCCGACAGCACGCCGGTCAGGAGCGGTCCGCCGGCGAGGCCGATGAGGTTCTGCGTGACCGACAGCACGGCGGTCGCCGTGGCGCGCAGGCTCGGGTGCGTGACGTCGACGACGATGGCGGCGATTGGGCCGATCGTTCCCGCCATGACCAGTCCGCCGGCGACCAGCAGCGCGAACTGCACCGGGCCCGGCGGCAGCAGCAGCAGGGCGGGGCTCAGCAGCGTCGTGGTCAGTGCGGCGACCGCGGCCGGAACATAGAGCCGCGCCCGCGGGCTGCGCACGGACAAGCGGTCCGCAACGACGCTCCAGATCACTGCGCCGATGCCGCCCGCGAGCACCACCAGTCCCGCCTTGAAGCCGGCCTGGTCGGGCGCGAGGCCGTAGGAGCGGTTGAGGTAGCTCGGCAGCCAGGCATAGATCGTCGAGGCGGCGAGCAATTGCAGTCCGGCCCCGATGCAGGCGAGCGGCGCGGACCGGGGCCTCAGCAGTTCGCGTGCGACCAGGCCGAATGAGAAGCGCGGCGCTCGGCGCTGCTCGCCAGACGCCGGCAGGGCGACGGTCGGGTAGTCGCGCGCGACGAACAGGAAGACGAACGCGAGCGCGAGTCCAGGCACGCCCACGGCGCCAAATCCCGCCTGCCAGCCCCAGCGTTCGGCAATGACGCCGCCCAGCACGACGCCGAGCACCGAACCGAACATGCCGGCCGCCAGGAACGCGCCCAGGACCGTGCTGCGCAGGCGCGGCGGAAACAGCGTCGCGAGCAGGGCCACGCCGACGGTACCGTAGCCCGCCTCGCCGAGTCCGACCAGGCCGCGAGCGCCGAGCAGTTGCGAATAGCGGCCGGCGAATGCGCAGGCAAGGGTGGCGAGGCTCCACACCAGCGCCATCAGGAAGATGCTCCGCACGCGGCTCCAGCGGTCCGCCAGCAGCGCGAGCGGCACGGCGCCGAGGGCCACCGTCACCGAGACGATGGACACGAGGGCACCGAGTTGCCGGTCGGCGAGGTCCCACTCCGCCTTGAGGTGGCTGAACATGGAGACGACGACCTGCCGATCGACGTAGTCCACGATCATCAGCGCGAGCAGGATCGCGAAGACAGTCCACGCATAACGGCGCGACACCGGGCGATAGCCGGGGAGAGTGTCAGTCGCGTGCGGGGCATGGAAGGCCATGGGGCGCATCCTGCCTCGCGGCCGGTCTTCCCGTTTGGCGCGCCGTGACGCACACTTGACCATCCGGGACAGGAACCTCAGGCGTGATCAACGTCGTCCGCAGCGCCAGCCTGACAAATTTCGCCGAGGTCGCCCGCGAGGCCGGGCTGGACCGGGTGCGGTTGCTGCGCGAATTCGGGCTGCCGGCACGCTGCCTGCAAGACCCCGAACTCAAGGTGCCGGCCGATGCCGTGCGCCAGCTCCTCGAGGCGTCGGCCGAACGCAGCGGCGTGGAAGCCTTCGGGCTGCTGATGGCGGAGGCACGTCGCCTGTCGGATCTCGGGCCCCTGGGGCTGCTGATCCGCGAGCAGCCGACGCTACGGCTCGCCGTCGAGGCGTTCGTCCGGCATGGCCGCAGGCTGAACGACGCGCTGTTCCTCACGATGGAGGAGAGCGGCGAGGTGCTCGTGCTGCGCGAGGAGCTGATCGTCGGTCGCAGCGGACCGGTGCGGCAATCCACCGAGCTCGCGATCGGCGTGGCGTTCCGCGCCTTGCGCGCCTTTCTCGGCACGCGCTGGCAGCCGCGCCGCGTCTGCTTCGCCCACGATGCGCCGCGCGACCGCTCGGTTCACGACCGCGTGTTCGGCCCGCGCGTGGTCGAGTTCGGCCACGATTTCAACGGCATCGTCTGCCTGCGCCGGGACCTCGACCTGCCGAACCCGAACGCGGACCCCGGCATCGCCCGTCTCGCGCGTGAAATGGTGGAATCGGGTCCCGGGGCCGGCCTGCCCGCCACGACCACCCAGGTGCGCGATCTCGTCGTGAAGCTGCTCGCGTCGGGGTCCTGCACGGTCGACCGCGCCGCGGAGCATCTCGGCGTCGATCGGCGCACCGTGCATCGTCACTTGGCGCGCGAAGGCGAGACGTTCTCGGGCATCGTCGAAGAGGTTCGCGTCGAGCTGGCCGAGCGCTACCTGCGCGACCGCCGGCGTTCGCTGGCCGACGTATCGGCGCTGCTCGGTTTCTCGGCGCCCAGTTCGTTCTCGCGCTGGTATCGGCAGCAGTTCGGCGTCAGCCCGACGGCGGGCCGGCGTCGCGCCGGCC
>CAZRKS010000129.1:0-7424 GCA_964600315.1 uncultured Steroidobacteraceae bacterium
ACGACGTTCGCCTCCTCGATCGCCTGCAGCGTCTTGACGATGCTGAACTTCTCGACGGCGTCGCTCACGCGGGCCCGCCGCCGCACGCCCGCGGTGTCGATCAGCGTGTAGCGCTGGCCGTCGCGCTCGAAGGGCACGAACACCGTGTCGCGCGTGGTCCCGGGCTGGTCGAAGGCGATCAGCCGTTCCTCGCCGAGCAGCCGGTTGATCAGCGTCGACTTGCCGACGTTGGGCCGCCCGACCACGGCCACGCGGATCTCGCGAGCCGTGGATTCGTCCGGCGCGGCCGCTGCGTCCGGCTCGGGCAGGCCCGCGACGGCGGTCTGCATGAGATCGTCGAGGCCCGCCGCGTGCGCGGCCGAGACGGCGACGGGCGCGCCGAATCCGAGCTGGTGGAAGTCCGCCCCGGCGATCTCGGGATCGAGCGACTCCGCCTTGTTGGCGACGACCACCACCGTCTTGCCGCCGCGCCGCAGCAGGTCGGCGACGTGCAGGTCGGCCGGCACGCAGCCTTCGCGCGCGTCGACGACCAGCAACACCCGGTCTGCTTCCTCGACCGCCTTGAGCGTCTGTTCGGCCATCAGGCGCTCGACGCCCTGCGTGGTCTCGACGAGACCGCCCGTGTCGACGACGACGCAGCGGCGCGGACCCACGCGCGCGTAACCGTACTTGCGGTCGCGGGTGAGGCCCGGCACGTCGGCGACCAGCGCGTCGCGGGTGCGGGTGAGCGCGTTGAACAGCGTGGACTTGCCGACGTTCGGGCGTCCGACGAGGGCGACGACCGGCAGCACGATCAGCTCCCCGCCGCGCCCCCGATGCGGTAGGCGGCGACGTGTCCGTCTTCGTCCACCACGTACACACGCTCGCCGAGCACGAGGGGCGGCGCCGAGATGCGCGTGCTGCCCGGATGCTCGCGCGCCACGAACTTGCCGGTCGTGCGGTCGAGGAAATGCAGGTAGCCGTCGTAGTCCCCGACGAGCACGGCGGTGCCGAGCACGGCGGGCGTGCCGAGCGCGCGGTACTTGAGCGCGGCCTGCTCCCAGGCGACCGTGCCGTCGCGACGGTGCAGCGCGATCACCGAGCCGTCGGACGACGCGACGTAGAGCTGGTCGTCGTCGAGCGCGAGGCCGCGGTAGCTCGAGACGTCGCGCGACCACCAGATCTGCCCGGTGTCGAGCGCGATCATCGCCGCGCGTCCCTGGTAGCCGACGGCGTAGACGTCGTTGCCCGACACGCGCACGGCCGAGTCGACGTCGGCGAGTCGCTCGAGTTCGCTGCGCCCGCGGGCGGTGCTGACCTGCGTCTGCCACAGCACCTCGCCCGCCGCGCGGGTGACGGCCATGACCTTGCCGGAATCGAAGCCGCAGACGATTTCGTCGCCGGCCGCGACCGGCATGGCCGTGCCACGCAGCGACAGGCGCGGCACCAGATCCTCGACGGCCCACGTCTCCTTGCCGTCGGCGGCCGACAGGGACACGAGTCGCCCCTCGGCGGTGCGCAGAGTGACCTGCTCGCGGTCGACCAGCGGCGGCGACAGCAACTCGCCCGCCACGCGCACCTTCCAGCGCTGCTTGCCGGTCGCCGCGTCGAGCGCGACGACGTCGCCGTCGCTCGAGCCGACCACGACCAGCCCATCGCCCGCGCCCGGCCCGGCCGAGAGCGGCAGATCGGTATCGACCCGCCAGCGTTCGTGTCCGTTCGCGGCGTCGAACGCCACGACCCGTCCATCGTGCGAGGCGGCGAACACGGTCTCACCCTCGCCCGCGAGGCCGAGCGTCAGGCGCAGCTTCTCGGCGCCGCCGCCGATGCCCTCGGACCAGACTTCGTGCACGCCGAGCGTGGCCTTGATGTCGACGAGCTCCGCCGGCACCTCGACGTCCTTGTCCTTGTTGCACGCGGCGAGCAGGGCCAGCAAGGCCAGGGCGGCCAGACTGCGCGCGGTCTTCATTTTGCCGCCGCTCCGGCCGACGGTGCCGGCGCGGCCGGCAGGGCTTCGCGCTTCAGCTCCACGTAGCCGCGATCGAAGTCCGTGTCGCCCTTGGCCGCCGCGAGCGCCGCGTCGTATTCGCGGCGCGCCGCCGCGGCATCGCCTTTCGCCGCGAACGCGTCTCCGCGGACGTCGTGGTAGAGCGCGGCGAACGATCCAGCCGAGGCGACGTCGAGCAGCGCGAGGCTCTCGTCGTGCTTCCCCTGCTCGATCAGCACGCGGGCGAGACGCGTGCGCGCGACGCCGCGGAGTTCGGGATCCTTCGACCCGTCGGCGACGCCGCGCAGCCTGCGCACCGCGTCATCGAGCTTGCGCGTCTCGACCGCCGCACGGGCCAGCGCGAGGTCGGACTGGTCCGCGTACGGCGACTCGGCGTCCTCGGCGCGCAGGGCATCCGCCTGCTTCGCGGCCGCATCGAAGTCGCCCCGGCCGAGTGCCGAGAGCACCGACCGGTAGGCTGTCTCCTCGTGCTGCGCGGCCTGGCTCTGGCGGTTCTGCCAGTACTGCCAGCCCCATAGCACGGCGAGGCCGAGGGCGATCCCGCCGACGATCCACAGCCAGTTCTCGCTCCACCACCGTCGCAGCTGCTCTTCGCGTTCGTTGTCTGTCAGGTCTTCCACTTCACGGACTCCGTCGTGCTGACCCGGTCCCGCGCCGGGCCCTGGCCAATGACTCTCACGCGCGCCCGGTCACCCGGCGCACCACCTCTGCTGCGAGGCTCGCGAGCGGCACTTCGGCCTGCCCTGCCTCCTCCCGCAGCGCCTTGACCGCCGCGACGCCGCGCGCGAGTTCCTCGTCGCCGAGGATCACCGCGTAGCGCGCGCCGCTGCGGTCCGCACGCTTCAACTGCGACTTGAAGCTGCCGCCGCCGCAATTCATCTCGATGCGCAGCCCGGGCCCCGCGTCGCGCAGTTGCTCCGCGATCCGGAGCCCGGCCGACTCCGCCGTGGAGCCGCCGAGCACGACATAGACGTCGGCCGTCCCGGACGCCGTCACGCGCTGCTGCAGGCGCAGCAACTCCACGATCCGCTCCTCGCCGAGTGCCCAGCCGATCGCGGGGACGGATTCGCCGCCGAGCTGCGCGACCAGACCGTCGTAGCGGCCGCCGGAGCACACGGCATCCTGCGAGCCGAGGTCGGTGGTCACCCACTCGAAAACGGTGCGCGCATAGTAATCGAGACCGCGCACCAGGCGCGGGTTGACGACGTAGGCGACACCCGCCGCGTCGAGCTCGGCGCGCAGCCGGGCGAAGTGCCCGGCCGATTCCGGGTCGAGGTGGTCCGTGATCAGCGGCGCGCCCGCGATGATCGCGCGCATCGCCGGGTTCTTGCTGTCGAGGATGCGGAGCGGGTTGCCGTCGAGCCGGCGCCGGCTGTCCTCGTCGAGCGCGGCGAGATGGCTGCGGAAATACTCCACCAGCCGCTCGCGGTAGACGCGCCGCGACTCGGGCGTGCCGAGCGAGTTCAGGTGGAGCTCGAGGCCGCCGAGGCCGAGCCTGCGCCAGATGCGCGCCGACATGACGATCAGTTCCGCGTCGACGTCCGGGCCCGGGAAGCCGAGCGCCTCGACGTCGATCTGGTGGAACTGCCGATAGCGGCCTTTCTGCGGACGCTCGTAGCGGAACATCGGGCCCGCGCACCAGACCTTCTGCCGCTGGTTGTGCAGCAGGCCGTTCGTGATGCACGCGCGCACGATGCCTGCCGTCGCCTCCGGCCGCAGCGTCACCGAGTCGCCGCCGCGGTCCTCGAACGTGTACATCTCCTTCTCGACGATGTCGGTCATCTCGCCGATGGAGCGCTTGAACAGTTCGGTGCGCTCGAGCAGGGGCAGGCGGATCTCGCGATAGCCGTACTCCGCCAAGGTCTCGCGCGCCACGCGCTCGAGCAGCTGCCAGGCATCGGTGTCGCCCGGCAGCACGTCGTTCATGCCACGGATGGCCTGCAGGCTGTCACTCATGTTCGCGGGTCCTGAGCTCAGCGCGGCGCGCCGTCCGGTCCGAGGGTGAAACGTGCCACCGTCTGCCCTTCCGGTGGCCGCGGAACCGCCACCGGGCGGCCGTTGACCTGGAGCGTCACCGCCGGCGCATTGCCGAACGTCAGGCTGAGCGGCGCGCTGCCGCTCACGACGCGCTCGGTGCCCGACTGGCCGAGGTCGTAGAGCACGGTCCGTCCCGATCCGTCGTAGATTTCCACCCAGGAATCGGCGGCGAAACGCAGTTGGACGGACAACTGACCCGGCGGCGGCGCCGAAGCCGTCGCGCCCGGCGTCGCATCGCCCGTGGCCAGGGCCGCAGCGGCCCCGGCCGCCGCCGGCCCATTCTCAGGTGTCGTCGGGCTCGCGGCCGCCGACCCTGTCCGATCCACAATCGCGCTGCCGGCAGGGGTGGCCGCCGCGGTGACGGGCGCGCGCGGCGGCGCGGCCGGCTCCTCCTCGGAGGCGCCGCCGGGCGCGCTCCGCCAGTCCGGGAGTCGCAGCCCATGCTGGTTCACATAGGCCGCGAGGCCGGCCGCAGCGAGGAACAGCGCGACCCCACCGACGAGCCACGGCCATCGCGATGGGCCGCGCTCCGGCATCATCTCTTCGCGCGATTTCGGGATGAGCGAGGGCTGCGCGAGGTGCTCCCGGGAACGCTCGTACGCGCCGAGGATTTCGTCAGCCGCGAGCCCGACCAGAGTCGCGTAGCGCTTCATGTGGCCCCGCACGAAGACCGGCGCGCCGAGGGCCGCGAAGTCGTCGCGCTCCAGTGCCGTCACGACGGTGACGTCGAGATTGAGCTGCTCGGCGACCTGCTGCTCGCTCAGGCCCGCCTGCTCGCGCTGCCGCCGGAGCCTCGCACCTGGGTCGGTCGGCAGCTCCGCGACCTCCGCTTCCGGCCGGGTCACGGCCGGGCCCGCTCTTCGTCGAGCAGCAGGCCCACTTCCGGGGAAGTCGCGAAGTCCCGCTTGAGCCGGTCAGCGCTCAGCCTCGCCTGCTGGTAGTCACCGAGGGAGCGCTCGATCCGGTAGGCGAGCCACAACGAGGCCGCCGAGACGGGCGCCGCGGCGGCGTAGCGCTCGAGGAACGCGCGCGCCTGAAGGTCGTTGCCGAGTTCGTGGCAGAGATCGGCCATCTGGAACAGGGCGTCGAGCTGGTCGGCCTTGAGGTTGAGCGCGTCGCGGAAATACTTCTCGGCGTCCTTCGGGCGCCCGTCGGCCCGCGCACATCGGCCGGCGTTCGCGTAGGCGATCTCGGGCGTGCGGTAGAGCGGATTCTTGGCCGCTTGCAGGAAGTACGCCTCGCCCTGCTTCTTGTCGCCCTTGCGGCAGAGGAATGCGGCGTAGTTGTTCATGACCACCGGGTCGCCCTTGCCGAGCTTCATCGCGCGCTCGAACGCCCGCTCCGCCTTGGCATCCTCACCCAACCGGTCGTAGAGGAAGCCGGCGGCCATCTGGGTGCTCGCGGTGTCGGGATCCTGCGCGAGCGCTCTCTCGATCTTCGCCTGGGCGGTCGCGAGATCGCCTTCCCTCATGTAGGCGAGGCCGAGCTGAGTGTTGGCGAGCGCCGCCTCCTCGCGCTGCTTGCGCGTCAGGTTCTCGCCGTCGGCCGCGTGCAGACCCGCGCTCGCCGTGAGCAGGCCGCAGGCGAGCAGTGCCGCAATGCGCCTCATGCGCGCGCCGCCTCGGCCGGGATGAGGTTGCGCTCGCGCAGCCGCACCGTCGTCCGGTCGTTGACCCGGCCGACGAGCTGCCCGCAGGCCGCGTCGATGTCGTCGCCGCGCGTGCGCCGAATGGTCGCCATCACGCCGCCCTTGATCAGCAGGTCGCGGAACCGCTCGATCGCCTCTTCGCCGGAGCGACGGTAGCGCGTGCCGGGGAACGGATTGAAGGGGATCAGGTTCACCTTCGCCGGATGGCCGCGCAGCAACGCCGCCAGCTGTCGGGCGTGCTGCGGATGGTCGTTCACGCCGTCGAGCATCACGTACTCGAAAGTGATGCCACGCGCATTCTGCTTCTCGACGTAGTGCCAGCAGGCCTCGAGCAGGCTCGCGATCGGGTGCCGCCGGTTGATCGGCATCAGCTCGCTCCGCAGAGCGTCGTTCGGCGCGTGCAGCGAGACCGCGAGCGCCACGTTGGTCTCGTCGGCGATGCGCAGCATCTGCGGGACGAGCCCCGAGGTGCTGATGGTCACGCGGCGCCGCGAGAGGTCGAGGCCGAGGTCGTCCATCATGATCTCGGCGGCCGGCACGACGTTGCGGTAGTTCATGAGCGGCTCGCCCATGCCCATGAACACCACGTTGGTGATGACGCGGTCGCCGTCCGGCGAGTAACCGAGCTCGCGGTTGGCGAGCCACACCTGGCCGACGATCTCCGCCGTGCTCAGGTTGCGATTGAAGCCCTGCGCCCCCGTGGAGCAGAAGCCGCAGTCCATCGTGCAGCCCACCTGGCTCGAGATGCAGAGCGTGCCGCGCCCGGGCTCCGGGATGAACACCATCTCGATGGCCTGGCCGCTCTCGAACCGGAGCAGCCACTTGCGCGTGCCGTCGGCCGAGACCTGCGAGACGATGACCTCCGGCGCGCGGATCTCCGCCACTTCGGCGAGCCGTCGCCGGAAGTCCTTGCCGAGATCGCTCATCTCCGCAAAGTCGCCCACCGCGCGGCGATAGATCCACTTCATGAGCTGCCGCGCCCGGAAGGGCTTCTCGCCCATCCCGGTGACGAACGCCTCCATCCCGGCGCGCGTCAGGCCGAGCAGGTTCGTCCGGGCGGTCGCAGCTTCATCCATGGTCGTCGGGCGCGGGATGCGGCCTGGCCCGGTTCAGCGCGGGCAGAGTTCGGTTTCGGCGAAGAAGTACGCGATCTCGCGTGCCGCGTTCTCGAGGCTGTCGGAGCCGTGCACGACGTTCTGCTCGATGCTCTCGGCGAGGTCGGCGCGGATCGTGCCCGGCGCGGCCTTCTTCGGGTCGGTGGCGCCCATGATCTCGCGGTTCTGCGCCACGGCGTTCTCGCCCTCGAGCACCTGCACCACGACCGGGCCCGACGTCATGTAGGCCACGAGGTCCTTGAAGAAGGGCCGCTCGCGATGCACGGCATAGAAGCCCTCGGCCTCGACCTGCGACAGGCGCATCATCCGTGCGGCGACGATGCGCAAGCCCGCCGACTCGAAGCGGCTGCAGACCTTGCCAATGATGTTCTTGCGGACCCCATCGGGCTTGACGATGGACAGCGTGCGTTCGACGGCCATGCGATTCCTCTTGAACGGGGCCGGAGCCCCTGCGGTGGCGTTGCGGAAACCCGCGGCCGGAGGCGCGCGCGTGCACGGATCCTCGAGGCTCGGCGGGTCGGTGAATTCGAACCGCGAAGTATACGCGCCGAGCCGCCCCGAGCCAAGAAAATTCAGCCCCGGCGGGCAGTTAGACGTTGAAGCTCTCGCCGCAGCCGCACTCGCCGCGCACGTTCGG
>CAZRKS010000130.1:0-7393 GCA_964600315.1 uncultured Steroidobacteraceae bacterium
CATGATCGCCGACGCGATCATCCGCAAGCCGCAGCGCATCGCGACGCGCCTCGGCGTGATGGCGGAGATCATGCACCTCGTGATGCCGAAGATGTCGGAGGTGGTGATGAATTCCGCCTACCGCATGTTCCCGGATTCCTCCGCGGCGCAGGGCAAAAAAGAAGGGGCCGAGCAGCGGCCGCCTACCCGGGAAGCGCTGATCTTCGCGTCGCTGATGCGTGGCATACACTGGTAGACAGGCTGGCGGGGGCGGCGCCCTGCATCGAGAGGTGGGTCGGTGAGAAACAGGTTTCGACGGGCCATCCTGGTGGTGGCCGCGGGGCTCGGGCTCGCAGCGGCGGGCGCCGCCAGCGCGCAGAACCAGCGTTCGGCGCAGTCCGATTGCCAGCGGGAGGCCGCGCGGCGCGGCTACGTCGTGCTCGGCACGCGCAATTTCCAGCAGCACAAGGACGGCTGGTCGCTCGACCTGCAGGCGCGGGACGCCTCCGGCCGCGTCACCTGGGGCTCGTGCTTCGTCGAGACGAAGTCCGGCGACGTGAGCCTGTACGGCTTCGGCTGGGGCGGCGGCGGGGGCAGCGGCGGCGGAAACGCTTTCCAGTTCACCTGCGCCTCCGTGGATCACCAGGACCGCGAGTGCCAGCTGCCGGTCAACGGGCGCGCGCGGCTGGTGAAGCGCAAGTCGGATGCGCCCTGCATCGAGGGCAAGAGCTGGGGACAGCGCGGCGACCGGGTCTGGGTCGACAACGGCTGCCGCGCCCTGTTCGAGGTCACGGCCGGCGGCGGCTGGGGCGGAGGCTCCGGGGGCGGGTCCGGCGGCGGCAACCCGGGCCAGCAGCAGCGCGCCGAGGTCCAGTGCCGCAACCAGGCGATGCGCGAAGGCATCTCCGTGCGTTACGTCGAGCCGGCGCGGCAGCAGGGCTCCTACTGGGAGACGACGGTCGACGGCACCCAGGGCGGGCAGCGGGTGCGCCCGATCTGCCGCTTCTTCCCGGCGGCGAACCGGGCCGATCTTTATTACAGCGGCGGGGGCTCGGGCGGGGGCTGGCCCGGCTGGGGCGGGTCCGGCAACAGCGGCCAGGCCGTGGCCGAGAGCGCCTGCCTCCGCGAAGCGCAGCGGCAGGGCCTGCGGGTGGTCGAGCAGAACGCCGCACAGCCGATCTCCGGAGGCTACGGCATGCGACTCAAGGTGCGCCGTGGCAACGGCTCGACGACGTCGGCCTACTGCCGCTACTGGAGCAACTCCGGGAAAGTGCAGATCGACGACTGACGCCGGCGTCGAGGCGTCAATCCGCCGCGAATCGACAGGTTTGCGGCTGCCCATTCCGCCCGGCGGCTGTCACGATGTCCAGCGCTGCTTCGCGGCCGGGCGTTCGCAGGATGCCTGCCCGCGCGACGGGGACGGGACATGGAAGTCGACGCATTCTCCACGGCGGCATTGCTGCTGCTGCTCGCGGCGCTCGCCAGTTCGAGTGCCGGGCGCAAGCGTGCGGCGCGGCGCCGGGAGGCCGAGCGGGCGCGGGCCCGCGCCCGTCGCCCCCGGGTGCCCGAAGTGTCGGCCAACGTGCGGGGCCTGCCGCGCGGCCCGGACAATCTCTGGGACGACGAGTCGAATGCGGGCTCGCGCCGGGGACGCAAGAGGTGATGCCCGCGGCGTGCGGCATGCCAAACCGCGCGCCGATTCAGTAGCATGACGCCCGCATGAGAGAGGACGCGCTCGCCCGGATCCTGCTCGTCGAGGCGGTCGAAGCGACGGATCGGACGGGCGAGTTGCTGCCGCTGGCCGACCGCGAGCAGGCGACGCGCACGGTGGTTCGCTCAGGCACCGGTGCCGCCGCGCGCGACGCCCGCGTGCTGCGGCTGCTCGGTGCACGTGCGGACCTGCTGCTCGGCCCGTTGTCGCGGCGCTATCCCGTCTTCCGCGAAATCCTCGAGCGTTCGCGGATTCCAGGCTGGACCGGACCGCTCGTCCTGCTGCTCGCGTTCGCCGCGGGCGTGGGGCTCGCCGCGCTCGAGGGCACCCGGCGCATCAACCTCCTCGCCTTTCCCTTTCTTGGCGTGATCGTCTGGAACTTCGCCGTCTACCTGATCGTGGCGGCCGGCGCACTGCGCGGCCTCGCCCGCGGGCAGGCGGCGGTGCGGCGGGCACCGGGGTGGTTCAGCAGGACGATCGGACGGCGGCTGGCTGCGGCCGTCGAACGGACTGCGAGCGTCCACGCCACGCTCGGTGAGGTCGTTGCGCGCTATGTTTCCAGTTGGGGCCGCATCGGCGGCCCGCTCCTCGCTGCCGATGGCCGTCGTCTGCTGCACGTCGGTGCGGCCAGCCTCGCGCTCGGCATGTTGGCTGGGCTGTATCTGCGCGGGATCGTGTTCCGCTACGAGGCGGGCTGGGAGAGCACGTTCCTCGGTCCGCGGGCCGTGCGCGCGATTCTCGGTTTCGTATACGGGCCGGCGTCGATGCTGTCGGGCATCGCGTTGCCCCAGACCGACACGGCCGTCTCCGCGCTGCGCTGGACAGAGGACGGCGCGGGCGGAGGCGACGCTGCGCCGTGGATCCACCTCGTCTCGGTGACACTCGCGCTCTATGTCATCGTGCCGCGTCTCATCCTCGCGGGACTGGCGTGGTTCGAAGCGTGGCGCCGGCGACGCGCGAGCGCCCTGCCTGGCGACCTGCTCGACTATGCGCGCAGGGTGCTGGGCGCAGCGCAGGCCGGGCAGGCGCAGGGCGCCGTCACCGTCCTGCCGTACGCGTCTGCCGTGAGCGACGAAGCGCGCGCTCCGCTGCAGCGTTGGCTCGAGGGAGCATTCGGCCAAGGCGCGACCATGAACCTGCGGCCGATGGTGCCGTACGGCGAGGAATCCGGGCTTGGTGCTGCGCTCGCGCCAGGTGCTGGGACAGCGGCGGAGGGCATCGTGCTCCTGATGTCGGCGGCGGCGACCCCGGAGTCGGAGAATCACGGGCTCGCCGTTGCGGCGGCGCGAGATTCGGCGCGCGGCGTGCGGCCGCAGTGCGAACTGAGGGTCGTGCTCGACGAGTCCGCCATGGCGCAGCGCTTCGATGCTGGGCGCATGGCCGAGCGGCGCAAGCTGTGGCAGGACTTCGTGCACGGCTACGGCGTCGACGCGGAATTCGTGGATCTGCGGACGGCCTCATGAGCACGATCCGGCTGAGTCTCATCTCGCACACCAACGCCGGCAAGACGACGCTCGCGCGCACGCTGCTCCGGCGCGACGTGGGCGAGGTGCGCGATGCGCCACACGTCACGCAGCAGGCCGAAGGCCACGAACTGATCGCGACGGCGGAGGGCGACGTCCTCGAACTGTGGGACACGCCCGGATTCGGCGACAGCGTCCGGCTGCTGCGCCGCCTGCGGCAGGGCGACGGCGCGCTGGGCTGGTTCCTCACTCAGGTCTGGGACCGCTGGACCGATCGGCCGTTCTTCAGCAGCCAGCAGGCGCTGCGCACTGTGCGCGACGCGACAGACCTCGTGCTCTACCTCGTCAACGCGAGCGAGGACCCGACCGCTGCTGCCTACGTCGCGGCCGAGATGGAAATCCTCGGTTGGATGCGCCGTCCCGTGCTCGTGCTGCTCAACCAGCTCGGTCCGCCGCAGGGCCCGGACGTCGAAGCGCGCGAGGTCGCCCGCTGGTCGTCGCACCTTGCCGCAACGGGGTGGGCGCGCGAGGTCCTCGCGATCGATGCGTTCGCCCGCTGCTGGGTGCAGGAGCAGGCGCTCTTCGAGCGGATCGGGGCGGCGCTGCCCGGCGACCGCCGTCCCGCCTTCGAGCGCATCGCTGCCGCCTGGCGCGCGCGCAATGCGGAGACCTTTGCGCGGTCGATGGACGTGATGGCCGCTCAGCTCGCGCGAGCGGCACTGGACCACGAGGAGGTGAGCGCGCGCTCGTTCACCGGCGCAACGCGGAGCGTGCTCGGCGATGTGTGGCGCGCGCTCACGGGCGGCGAGTCGCGCCGCGATCCTGCTCTCGAGGCCGCGCAGTCGGCCCTCGCGGAGCGGCTCGATGCTTCGGTGCGCGCCGCGACTGGGCAGCTCATCACGCTGCATGGCCTGTCGGGAAGCGCGGCGGACGAGATCAGCGAGCGCATGGGGTCGGCCTACCGCGTGGAGGCCGCGGCCGACCCGGCCCGGGCCAGCGTGATCGGTGGCCTGCTGAGCGGGGCGTTGGGCGGGCTCGTCGCGGACCTCGCGGCGGGCGGCCTCACGTTCGGCGCTGGCGCGGTCATCGGAGGTCTGCTCGGGATGCTCGGGTCGCCGTTCGTCGCGCGGGCCTACAACGTCGTGCAGGGTCGGGAATCGACCGGCGTGCGATGGTCCGGCGACTTCCTGACCGGGCGCGTGACGTCCGCCGTCCTGCGTTACCTCGCCGTCGCCCACTTCGGGCGCGGGCGCGGCGATTTCGTGCAGTCGGAGTATCCGCCGCACTGGCGCGGTGTCGTGGAACGCGCCGTGGCGGAGCAGCGGACCCTCTTCGAGCAGGCGTGGACGGCCGCATCGAAGGGTGAGTCGGCGACCAGCATCGAGCCCGGGCTGCGAGCGGGGTTCAACGCCGCGGCGACCGAGGTGCTGCGCACGCTCTATCCGCAGAAGCCCGAGCCGACCTAAAGGCCGCGCGGGCCGGCCGCCTCCTCGACGAACCAGAGCGCGATCGAAGCGAACATCACCAAGGCTGCGAGTTCCATCTGCCGATCCTCCTGAGACGCCATGACGGCGCGGCTCGGATCACCGGGGATTCTCGCTACGGCGCTGTGTCGCTGCGGTGACGCAGGTTGGAATTTCCGGCCGACAAGGGATAACCGCAGGTCGCTACGCAATCACTGCAAGGGCGCGATGCAGTGCTGATCGACGAAGGCCTGCTGCCGCTGCAACCGGTCGCGCGGCACTTTGGCCCCCGGCGCGAGCATGTCGGCGAGTTCGTTGCGCGCGGCCACGCACTCCGGGCCATTCGCGACCCGCAGCTTCGCCGCCATCGCCTCCTGCTCTGCGCGGCGTGCCGGGTCGCGGCTGCAGTTGCTGTCCGCCGTCTGCTGGAGCCGCTTGATCTCGGCGGCGTTCGTCGGCCGTGAACCGCTCGTGAGCCGGTCGAGCGCCTCGAGAGCGATGACGCACTCGCGGCTCTGCAGGTTCGCGAGCACTTCCGAACGCTCCGCGACCTGCGCTGGTGAGGCGGCCGGTGTCGTCTTCTTCGGGGCCGACGTGTTCGTGCCGCCCGAGGATTTCGACGAGCTGCGCGAGGAAGAGCCGAGATTCAGCGTCTGGTACTGCACGCCGGCGGGCGGCTTCGACGTCGACAGGTGCACCGTGCCGTACTCGTCCACCCACTTGTAGACGATCGACGAGGCGTTGGCCGGCATCGCGGCGAGCGCGGCGCCGAGCAGCACGGCGACCGCGAAGGCGCGGATGCGATCTTGCGAGGACGCCGGTGGCCGCGTCGTCATCGCTCAGGCGTAGCGCTCGAGGATCCTCGCGAGGCCGGCCGCGCCCGGATGCAGCTTCTCGTAGGGCACCTGCGTCAGCGGCACATCGGCCGTGTTCGACATCGCGTGCATGTCCGGACCGCTCGACGAGACGAAGATCAGGCCGGTCACGTGCTCGCCCTGCCGCAGCTTCGTGCGCAGGTACTCGAACGCCTTGCCGCGGTGGGTGGGGTCGTAGTCGCGGTCTAGCTTGCGCAGCACGATGCGGCTGCCGTCGTGCATCTGCACGGGCAGCGACTCCCCTTCGCCGTAGCTGGCGGTGATCTCCTGGCGCGGCGGGATGTAGTCCGCGTGCACCGCCTCGTGGTAGTTCTCGCGCGTGAACGCGTAGCTCTTGGTCGAGCCCACGTGGTCGTTGAACGTCACGCAGGGCGAGATCACGTCGATCATCGCGAAGCCCTTGTGCGTCAGGCCCGCCTGGATCAGCGGCACCAGCTGCTCCTTGTCGCCGGAGAAGCTGCGCGCGATGAAGGTGCCGCCCAGCGAGAGCGCCGCGAGGCAGGGGTCGACCGGCGCCTGCTGGTTCTCCTCGCCCTTCTTCGACTTCGTGCCGATGTCCGCCGAGGCCGAGAACTGGCCCTTGGTGAGGCCGTACACGCCGTTGTTCTCGCAGATGTAGAGCATGTTCACGTTGCGGCGGATGGCGTGCGCGAACTGGCCGAAGCCGATCGACAGCGAGTCGCCGTCGCCGGAGACGCCGATGCAGTAGAGGTCCTTGTTGGCCGCGTTGGCGCCGGTCACCACCGAGGGCATGCGGCCGTGCACGCCGTTGAAGCCGTGCGCGCCGCTCGCGAAATACGCGGTGGTCTTCGACGAGCAGCCGATGCCGGAGAACTTCGCGAGCTGCTCGGGCCGCAGCGCGAGACCCCAGATCGCCTCGATGATCGCCGCCGTCACGGAATCGTGGCCGCAGCCGGCGCAGAGCGTCGACATCGCGCCTTCATAGTCGCGGCGCGTGAGCCCGAGCGCGTTCTTCGGCAGGTCGGGGTGGCGGACTTTGGGTTTGTTGATGAAGGACATGGTGGAAAGGCTATGGGCTATGGGCTATGGGCTGTGGGAAGAAAGGCGTCGGGCTATGGGCTGTAGGCTGTGGCCAGAAAGCTGTGGGCAGTGGCCAGAAAGCTGCGGCCCCTCTGGCCACAGCCCATAGCCCTCAGCCTACAGCCTTCCTCTGTGCATCCCCGAGTTCCGCCAGCACGGCCTCGACGATTTCCTTCGAGGTCATGGGCAGGCCGTTGTAGTGCAGGATCGAGTGCAGCTTCGACTTCGGCACGTCCGTCTCGAGCGTGAGCAGGGCGCGCAGCTGCGCGTCGCGGTTCTGCTCGATCACGAAGATCTTGTCGTGGGACGCCATGAAGGACTCGACTTCCCGCGTGAACGGGAACGCCTTGATGCGCATGTAGTCGATGGCGATGCCGCGCTTGGCCAGAATGTCGCGTGCCTCGTTGACGGCACCACGGCTGCTGCCGATGGCGACGAGGCCTATGTCGCTCATGCCGGTTGCCTCGATGACCGGCCCCGGCACCATCGTGCGGGCGCGCCGGAACTTGCGCAGCAGCCGGTCGACCACGACCTGGTACTCGGTCGCGTCCTCGGTGTAGCCGCCGTACTGGTTGTGGCCCGAGCCGCGCGTGAAGTAAGCGCCTTTGGCGCTCACGCCCGGCAGCGTGCGGTACGGGATTCCGTCGTCGTCCCGGTCGAGGTAACGGTGGAACTTCGGCAGCGCCTCGATCTCCTCGCGGGTGAGCACCTTGCCGCGGTCGGGGCGGTATTCGTCGTCCCACTTGAGTGCGGGGCACATCCAGTCGTTCATGCCGATGTCGAGGTCCGACATCACGAACACCGGGGTCTGCAGGCGCTCGGCGAGGTCGAACGCCTGCACCGCCATGTAGAAGCACTCCT
>CAZRKS010000131.1:0-7373 GCA_964600315.1 uncultured Steroidobacteraceae bacterium
CCTCGGCGTCGTCTGCGCAGACGATCGCGAGGCCGTAGAACGGCAGGTTGTGCAGGAACTCGACGAAACTCTGCTTGAGCCTGTCGAAGTCGCCGCCGTGCGTGCCCAGGTGGTCCGCGTCGACGTTGGTCACGACCGCGATCATCGGCTGCAGGTGCATGAACGAGGCGTCGCTCTCGTCGGCTTCCGCGACGAGATAGCGGCCCGCGCCCAGCCGCGCGTTGCTCGCGGCGCTCTTCAGCCGGCCGCCGATCACGAACGTCGGGTCCTCGCCGCCCTCGGCCAGCACGCTCGCGACGAGGCTGGTGGTGGTCGTCTTGCCGTGCGTGCCCGCCACCGCGATCGAGTAGCGGAAGCGCATCAGCTCGCCGAGCATCTCGGCGCGCTTCACGACCGGAATGCGCTGCGCGAGCGCCTGCGCGACCTCGGGGTTCGCCGCATTGATCGCACTCGACACGACCACCACGTCGGCGCCCGCGACGTTCTCGGCACGGTGGCCGATCATGACGCGCGCACCGAGACGCTCGAGCCGGAGCGTCGTCTCGCCCGCCTTGAGGTCGGAGCCCTGCACGGCGTAGCCGAGGTTGACCAGCACCTCCGCGATGCCGCTCATGCCGCTGCCGCCGATGCCGACGAAGTGGATGCGGTGGATGCGGCGCATGCGGTCCTTCATGCCGCACCTCCGGCCGCCGCGATGCAGGCGTCGGCGAGCCGCTCGTCGGCGTCGGTGATGGCCGTGGCGCGCGCGGCCGTCGCCATCTCGAGCAGCCGGGGCCGTCCCGCCTCGAGCAGTGCGCGCAGCTGCGCGGCGAGCGACACGGGCGTCAGCTCCGATTCCGGCAGCAGCACCGCGGCGCCCGCGCTCACGGCGTAGCGTGCGTTGCGCGTCTGGTGATCGTCGACCGCCGCCGGAAACGGCACCAGCATCGCCGGCACACCGGCCGCCGCCAGCTCGGCGACGGTGAGCGCGCCCGCGCGGCACACGGCGAGGTCGGCCCAGCCGTACGCACCCGCCATGTCGTCGATGAAGGCGCGCACGTCGGCCTCGATGCCTCGCGAGCGGTACGCGGCCGTCGTTTCCTCGACGCCGGTCCGGCCCGTCTGGTGCAGGACCTCGGGCCGCAGCGACTCGGGGAGCTCGGCGAGAGCCGCCGGCACCACGGCATTGAGGCGCGCCGCGCCCTGACTGCCGCCGAACACGAGCAGGCGCGTCGGCCCTTCGCGACCGGCGTAACGGCGCTCCGGCGGAGCGACGCCTGCGATCTCAGGACGCACCGGGTTGCCGACGCGCTCGGCGCGCACGCCGGAGCCGAAGCTGCCGGGAAAGCCCTCGAGCACACGGGTGGCGAGCCGCGCGAGCACGCGATTGGTGAGGCCCGCGACCGCATTCTGCTCGTGCACGACCAGCGGCCTGCGGAGCAGCCACGCGGCCACGCCGCCGGGGCCGGAGGCGAAGCCGCCGGCGCCGAGCACCACGCCCGGCCGGTGTCGCCGCACGGCGCCGAGCGCCTGCACCAGCGCCATGGCGAGACGGAACGGCGCCGCGAGCAGCGTCGCGACGCCCTTGCCGCGCAGGCCGCTCACGCTGAGCCACTCGACCGGGATGCCCTCCGCCGGCACGAGTCGCGCCTCGATGCCGCGCTGCGTGCCGAGCCAGACGATGTCGTAGCCGCGGCGGCGCAGGACGCGCGCCGTCGCCAACGCCGGGAACACGTGCCCGCCGGTGCCGCCCGCCATGATCATCGCCGTGGGACGCGTCATTCGCGGCGCGCCTCCCGCTTCACCGCCGAGCGCCCGCTCATCTGCGTCTCGTGGTGGATGCGCAGCAGCAGCCCCATCACGCCGAGCGTGACGAGCATGCTGCTGCCGCCATAGGACAAGAGCGGCAGGGTGAGCCCCTTGGTCGGCAGCAGTCCCATGTTCACGCCGATGTTCACGAACGCCTGCAGCCCGAGCCAGATGCCGATCGACGCCGCGAGGTACGACTGGAACGTGAGCCCGGCGGCGCCCGCCTGCCGTGCGATCTCGAGGGCGCGCCCGACCAGCAGCGCGAACAGCGCCACGACCGCGAGCACGCCCACGAACCCGAATTCCTCCGCCAGCACGGCGAACACGAAGTCCGTGTGCGCCTCGGGCAGGTAGAAGAGCTTCTGCACGCTCGAGCCGAGCCCGACGCCGAACCACTCGCCGCGGCCGATCGCGATCAGCGACTGCACGAGCTGGAAGCCGCTGTCGAACGGGTCCTCCCAGGGATTGCGGAACGCGACGAGCCGGCGCATGCGGTAGGACGAGGTGACGGCGAGCACGGCCATCCCCGCCGCGCCGAGCACCACCGGCACCATCAGGTGGTGCAGCCGCGCGCCGGCGAGGAACAGGACCGCGAGCCCCGTCGCCATGAGCACGGTCGTCGCGCCGAAATCCGGCTCGATCAGCAGCAGCACCGCCGCGCCGCCGAGCACGCCGACGGGCTTCATGAAGCCCTTGAACGTCGCGCACAGTTCGTCCGAGCGACGCACGGCGTAGCTCGCGACGTAGGTGAGCAGCATCACGCGCGCGAGCTCGGACACCTGGAAGTTCATGAAGCCGAGCCGCACCCAGCGCCGGCTGCCGTTCACCTCGTGGCCGATGCCCGGCACCAGCACGAGCACGAGCAGCACGAAGCCGCCGCCGAGCAGGAAGATCGAGTGCTTCTCCCAGAAGCTCGTCGGGATGGCAATCGCAAAGAACGCCGCGAGCAGGCCGAGCCCGACGTAGACCAGCTGGCGCTCGAAATAGAAGAAGGGATTGCCGGTCTCGTGCTCGGACACGCCGATGGAGGCCGACGCCACCATCACGAGCCCGACCAGGAGCAGCGCCGCGACGGTGCCAATCACCCAGCCGTCGAGCACCAGACGGCGCGGCTGACCGGTCGAACGCGCGTAGGTGGTCGTCGTGGCAGTGGCGGCGGTCATGCAGCGAGGCTCCTCACGGCGGCGGCGAACACCTCGCCGCGCTCGGCGTAGTCACGGAACATGTCGAGGCTGGCGCAGGCCGGCGACAGCAGCACGGTGTCCCCGGCGCGGGCCACCGCGCGAGCCGCGGCGACGGCCGCGTGCATGTCGGTGACGATCTCGGTGCTGCAGATGCCGTCGAGCGCGCGCGCGAGCGCCGGCGCGTCGCGCCCGATCAGCACGAGGTGCCGCACCTTGCCGCGGAACGCGTCGCGCAGCGGGCCGAAGTCCTGTCCCTTGCCGTCGCCGCCCGCGATCACGAGCAGCGGCCCGGCGAGGCCGGCCACCGCGGCGAGCGTCGCGCCGACGTTGGTGCCCTTCGAATCGTTCACGTAGCGCACGCCGTCGATCTCGGCGACCCACTGCGTGCGGTGCGGCAGTCCGCCGAACGCGGCGAGCGCCTCGAGCACCGCAGCACGCGGCAGGTCGAGCGCCTCGCACATCGCGAGCGCCGCGAGCGCGTTCGCGACGTTGTGCAGCCCCTGCAGTCGCATCGCCGAGGCGGGCAGCAGCGCCTCGCCGCGGCAGGCGAGCACCGGGTCGGGCGTGCGCTCGAGCGCGTAGTCCGCGTGCGCGTCCTCGAGCCCGAACGTGATCACCCGCTGTCCCGGACGTGGCATGTCGCGCACCGCACGGTCGTCCGCGTTCACCACGGCGACCTCGCAACGGTCGAAGATCCGCGCCTTGGCCGCCGCGTAGTCCGCGAGCGTGTCGTAGCGGTCCAGGTGGTCCGGCGTGACGTTGAGCACGGTCGCCGTCGCGGTGGTGAGCGTGCGCGTCGTCTCGAGCTGGAAGCTCGACAGCTCGAGCACGTAGAGGTCCGGGACCGGCCGTTCGAGCAGGTCGAGCGCGGGCTCGCCGAGATTGCCGCCCGCGACGGCCGGGCAGCCGGCGGCACTCGCGAGTTCCGCGAGCAGGGCCGTGACCGTGCTCTTGCCGTTCGTGCCGGTGATCGCCGCGACCGGGGCCTGTGCTTCGCGCGCGAAGAGTTCGACGTCGCCGACGACGGGCAGTCCGCGCCGCAGCGCCTCGGCCGCGACCGGTTCGCGCAGTGCGAGCCCGGGCGAGATGACGACCTGCGCTACGTCATCGAGCAGGCTCGTCGCGAAGGCGCCGGTGCGGACTTCGGCTTCGGGCACGGCTGCGCGCAGCGCCGCGAGTCCCGGCGGCTCGGCGCGCGTATCGGCGACGCGCACCGCGAAGCCCTTGCGGTCGAGGTAGCGCGCCGCCGAGAGCCCGGTGCGCCCGAGGCCGAGCACGAGCGCACGGGAGCCCGGTTCCAGCGGCGCGAGATGGTGGTCGAGGCCGGTCATCGAAGCTTCAGGGTCGCGAGGCCGATCAGCACGAGGACCACGGTGATGATCCAGAAGCGCACGATCACCTTCGGCTCGGCCCAGCCCTTGAGTTCGTAGTGGTGGTGGATGGGCGCCATGCGGAAGATGCGCTTGCCGCGCAGCTTGAAGGAACCCACCTGCAGGATGACGGACACCGTCTCCATGACGAAGACGCCGCCCATGATGAACAGCACGATCTCCTGGCGGACGATCACCGCGACCACGCCGAGCGCCGCGCCGAGCGCGAGCGCGCCGATGTCGCCCATGAACACCTGCGCCGGGTAGGTGTTGAACCACAGAAACCCGAGCCCGGCGCCGAAGATCGAGGCGCAGATCACCAGCACCTCGCCGGCGCCGGCGACGTAGGGGATCGCGAGATAGTTCGCGAACACGACGTTGCCCGACGCGTAGGCGAACACGCCGAGCGCGCCAGCGACCAGCACCGCCGGCATGATGGCGAGCCCGTCGAGTCCGTCGGTGAGGTTGACCGCGTTCGACGAGCCCACGATCACGAGGTAGGCGAGCACGACGAACAGCGGCCCGAGCGGCAGCACGAAGTGCTTGGCGAACGGCACGATCAGCGTCGTCTCGATCGGCGTCTTCGCCATGGCGTAGAGCGCGAGCGCCGCGCCGAGCCCGGCCACCGACTGCCAGAGGTACTTGTGGCGCGCGGCCAGTCCGCGCGAGTCGCCGACGACGAGCTTCAGGTAGTCGTCCCAGAAGCCGATCAGCCCGAAGGCCACCGTCACGGCCAGCACGATCCAGACGAAGCGGTTGGAGAGGTCCGCCCAGAGCAGCGCCCCGGCGACGATCGCGACCAGGATCAGTGCGCCGCCCATGGTCGGCGTGCCGGCTTTCGAGAGGTGGCTCTGCGGTCCGTCCGAGCGCACCCGCTGCCCGACCTGGTGCTCGGCGAGCTTGCGGATCATGGTCGGGCCGACCACGAAGGAGATCGTGAGCGCCGTGAGCGCCGCGAGGATCGCCCGCAGCGTGAGATAGCCGAAGGCATGGAATCCGGTGTGGTACTGGGTCAGCCACTCCGCGAGATAGCGCAGCATGCTAGTGGCTCCCCCCCGGCCTCGAGCCGGCACCCGTCGCGAGCGCTTCCGTCACACGCTCGAGCCGGTTCGAGCGCGAGCCCTTCACGAGCAGCGTCAGGCCGGGATGCAGGCCCGCCTTCGCGGTGACGATGAGTTCGTCGACGCCCGCGAACCAGGTCGCGCCCGGCCCGAACGCATCCACGGCGTGGCGCGCGTCCCCGCCGACCGCGAGCAGGCGCGTCACGCCGCTCGCGCGTGCGAACTCGCCGATCTCCGCGTGCAGGCGCTCGGAGTCCGCGCCCAGTTCGCGCATCTCGCCGAGCACCAGCCAGTGCTCGCCCGGCATCGCCGCCAGCGAGGCCAGGCCGGCCCGCATCGAGCCCGGGTTGGCGTTGTAGCTATCGTCGATCAGCCGCGCGCCCGCGAGCGCGGTGCGGGTCTGCAGGCGGCCGGACACCGGGCGCATCGACACGAGTCCGTCCACGATCGCCTGCAGTCCGGCGCCCGCCGCCGACGCCGACGCCGCAGCGGCGAGCGCATTCATCACGTTGTGTTCGCCGGCGAGCGCGATCTGGACGCGGCTGCGGCCCAGCGGGCAGTCGAGGTCGAACTCGGTGGCGAAGCCATGCTCCGCGACCGAGGCCTGCACGTTCGACGCCGTGAAGTCGGCCCGTTCGCGCATTCCGAAGGTCACGATCCGCCCGGCCTCGCGCGCGAGTCCGTGCCAGAAAGCCGCAAAGCGATCGTCGGCGTTGATCACCGCCACGTCGTCCACGCCGAGCGCCTCGAACATCTCGCCCTTGCCGCGCGCCACACCCTCGAGGCTGCCGAAGCCTTCGAGGTGCGCCGGGCCCGCGTTGATCACGAGCCCGACGTCGGGCTCCCCGACTGCGGCGAGGTGGGCGATCTCGCCCGGGTGGTTCGCGCCCATCTCGATCACGGCAAACCGATGTCCCGCGTCGAGCCGGGCCAGCGTGAGCGGCACGCCGATGTGGTTGTTCAGGTTGCCCTGCGTGACGAGGCACGGTCCGCAGGCGCCAAGAATCGAGCCGGTCATTTCCTTGACGGTCGTCTTGCCGTTGCTGCCGGTGATGCCGACCACGACGCCCGCGAAGTCGCGGCGCCACGCGTGGGCGAACACGGTGAGCGCCGCGAGCACGTCGGTGACCAGGATCTGCGCGACCTCGGCTGCGACGCGCCGGCTCACCAGCGCGCCGGCGGCGCCGCGCGCGGCCGCCTGCGGAACGAACTCGTGCCCGTCGAAGCGCTCGCCGCGCAGCGCGACGAACAGCGCGCCCGGCTCGAGCGTGCGGCTGTCGCTGGTGACGGCCGCGAACGCCGCGTTCGGCCCGTGCAGGACGCCGCCGGTGACGCGCGCGAGTTCAGCGAGGTCGCGGATCACGACGCGTCCCCCAGCGCATCGAGCACGACGGCGCGGTCACTGAACGGGCGCGCCTCGGTCCCCACGAGCTGGCGGTCCTCGTGACCCTTGCCGGCGATGACCACGACGTCTCCGGCGTCGGCCTCGGCGAGCGCGAAGTGGATCGCCTCGGCGCGGTCGGCGATCACGTGCGCGGAGTCCGGATGCTGCAGGCCGGCGAGGATCTGCTCGATGATGAGCCGCGAGTCCTCGGTGCGCGGGTTGTCGTCGGTGATCACGACGACGTCGGCACGGCTCTCGGCGATCGCACCCATCAGCGGGCGCTTGCCGGCGTCGCGATCGCCGCCGCAGCCGAAGACGCAGAACAGGCGACCACGCGCGTGCGCGCGTGCCGCATCCAGCACCTTGGCGAGCGCGTCGGGCGAGTGCGCGTAGTCCACGAGCGCGAGCGGCTGCAGGCCGCCGCCGAAGGCCTCCATGCGGCCGGGCGGCGCGGTGCAGGTGGCGAGCGCGACGAGCGCCTGCTGCAGCGGGATGCGCCAGCCGAGCAGCACGCCGAGCACCGCGAGCAGGTTCTCGGCGTTGAACTCGCCGACCAGGCGCGAGCGCAGCGTGCCCGCGCCCCAGC
>CAZRKS010000132.1:0-7372 GCA_964600315.1 uncultured Steroidobacteraceae bacterium
CCGCAGGATTCCGGCCGCCCGCATGGCTGGCGAACCGTCACGTGCAGTCGATCTTCCCGAGCCTGCCGCTGCGGCGGCCAGGGGTCGAGCGGCGTTGCCGGGGGCTGCTCGGGGCGTCGCAGCCGCTGCTGGTGGCGGGCGGCGACGGCGTGCGCCTCCTCGCGCACCACGCAATCCAGGAGCGCGTCGGCCGGCCGGCGGCATCTCGCGTCGCGGTGCTGCTGCACGGCTGGGAGGGCAGCGCCGAGTCGCTTTACATCCTGTCGCTAGGGCAGTTCCTGTTCGATCGCGGCTACGACGTCGTGCGGCTCAACCTGCGCGACCACGGCGACAGCCACCACCTGAACCCGGAGATCTTCCACTCGTGCCGCATCGCCGAGGTCGTCGGCGCCGTGCAGAGCCTCCAGTCGCTCAACGACGGGCGCGGGCTGTACCTCGCCGGCTTCTCGCTCGGCGGCAACTTCTTCCTGCGCGTGGCGGCCCGTGCGCGCGAGGCCGGCATCGCCCTCGAGCGCGTCGTCGCCGTCTGTCCGGTGCTCGACCCGGAGCGCACGCTCGTCCAGCTCGAGACCGGCTGGGCGCTGTACCGGCGCTATTTCGTCTGGAAGTGGCATCGCTCGCTGCAGAAGAAGCAGGCGGCCTGGCCGCAGCTCTATGACCTGAGCGAAGCGCAGGCGCTCGACAATCTCACCGACATGACCGACCACCTCGTGCGCAAGTACGGCGGTTATCCGTCGCTCGCGGAGTACTTGCGCGGATACGCGATCGTGGGGGACGCGCTCGCCTCCATCGCGCACCCGACCCGCATCATCGCCGCCGCGGACGATCCCATCATTCCCGCCGAGGACTTGTTGCGCCTCGCTCAGCCGCCGTCGCTCGCGGTGACGCGGACGGAATTCGGCGGGCATTGCGGCTACTACGACGGTCGGCGCGGCAGCACCTGGATCGAGCGCGAGATCTACGCGACGTTCGGCTCGTAGGCGCCCCGCCGCGCCATTTCGCGCCCCCAGCGCACATGCCTCGCCGCGAGCGCCGGGCTCGAACCGGGCATGAACGTGCGCTCGAGCGGCGGCGAGATCCAGTCCTCCGGTTCGCCGGCCGCGAGAAATGCTACGCCGCGCGCCGTCGCCTCGCGCACGTCGTAGCGCTCGACGGCGAGGGCGCTCAGGTCGGCCAGGCACTGGCAAAGGTAGTCGCTGCGCGCGAGTCCGCCCGACACGGCGACGCGCTCGAAGGTCACCGCCCGCCGCATCTCCCGGAGATTCGCCTCGATGAGGAATGCGATGCTCTCGACGACCGCGAGCAGCTGCTGCTGTTCGTCACTCGCGCCGACGAACTCCGTCGGAAAATCCGCACGCCAGAACGGCGCCCCGAGCCCGCCGACGCCGTTCATGAAGAGCGGGACGTCGCTCGCGACGGGATGGGATGCCAGGGATTCGAGTGCACGGTCGACGTCGAGCGCAACGCGCTCGCGCAGCCACTCGATGGCGCTGCCGGCCCCGTTGACGGTGCCTTCGTGGCTGAACGTCGTTGCGGTCCCGTCGGAGCGCAGCACGCTCAGCAGCAGGCCGTCGGGCAGACGCACCCCACCCTGCACCACGCGTTGCACAAACGCGCCCGTGCCGATGTTGACCAGTGCCACGGACTCGCGAGGTCGGCCGAAGGCAAATGCCGCCGCCGACTGGTCGCCGGTGCAGGCGACGAGAGCGACACGACGCGCTCCGACCGGCAGGTGACCGAAGCCGTGAATCGTCGGCACGCAGCGCGGCAGGATCGCCCGCTCGATGTCGAACGCCTCGAGGATCGTTTGCGACCAGTCGAGGGCGGCCGGGTCGAACAGCAGCGTGCGCGAGGCGTTGGCCGGGTCCGCGACGACGGGACGTTCGTCGAGCAGGCTCGCGAGCAGGAAGCTCGCCAGCGGGCCGGCCGCGAGGTCGCCGGCGGCGGCAGCCCGCTGCACGCCGAAGTCGTGGTCGAGGCACCAGCGCAGCTTGCTCGCCCCGTAATGCGGCGACAGGACGAGGCCCGTCCGCTCGCGCAGCGCGCCGGCCAGCGGCCGCAATCGCGCGAGCCACGCGGCATTGCGCCGGTCCTGCCAGGAGATCGCGGGCGTGAGCGCGCGCCCGGTCGAGCGCTCCCAGCAGACGATGGTCGAGCGCTGGGTCGCGAGTCCCGCGGCGGTCACCGGCCGCCCGCGCACCGCGGGCGAGTCGCACGCATCCTGTGCGGCAATGCGCAGCGACCGCACCAGTTCGACCGGATCGTGTTCGACGACGTCGGGGCCGTCGCGCCGGGTCGCGATCGGCACGTGGGCTGCGGCGAGTTCGCGCCCGCGCGCATCGAAGAGTACGGCGCGGCTACCGTGCCCGCCCTGGTCCAACGCGAGGACGAGGCCGGGGTCCGGTCCCGTCACCACTGGCGCCGGCTCTCCTCGTAACCGTGCAGGAGGCCGCGCACCGTCATGGTCTCGACGTAGCGCGCGCCACGCGCCTGGCATTCCTTCGCCGTGCGCGCGTCGCGGACTTCGTAGAGCGCCCAGGCCCAGGGCCCGGGCCACAGGGGCTCGACCGCCTCGGGCAGCCGCTCGAGGTTCGCGAACAGGAACTCGGGCGCGAGCTTCGCGGCCGCGTCGCGCGATTCGTCATCGTAGTCGCTGATCACCCAGCCGATGCGCGCGCCGGTCATCATGCGCAGCACCTGGACGCTCGGCAGGTCGAACGAGATCAGCACGCAGCGGCCCATGACCGGCTTCAGCACGTCCGCCACGCGGCGCAGCACGGTCTCGCGCCCGAAGCGCCTCAGGCTCGCGCGCTTCACCTCGACGAAGGCCGTGACGCCGTCCCAGCCCGCGAGCGCGTCGACGACCTGGGCGAGCGACGGCGGGTAGGTGAAAGCGAAGCGGCGCCCGAAGCGCTTGATCTCGCCGACCGGCACCTCCGAAAGCTGCGCCCAGGTGAGGTCGTGCACGACTTCGTTGCGGTCGGCGACCCGCTCGAGATTCGCGTCGTGCAGGACGACGGGGACTTTGTCGGCGGTGAGCTGGACGTCGATCTCGAGGTGCTTCACGCCGAGTTCGACCGCCGAGGCGAGGGCCTGCAACGTGTTCTCGGGAAACTCGGCGGCATTGCCGCGATGCGCGATGATTTCCGGAAGGTGCGTGCCTGGTGTCATCGGTCTACCCGGTCTGGTGTCGCTGCACCGTGAACATTCGAAAGCGTCTGCCCGCGCCTCGGTGCGCGCCCGGTGTCAGGTTTGGACACGGGCCGCCGCGCCGCTGACACGGATTGTCAGACTGGGGCGCGGCGCATTTAAGCATAAGTGCATGATTTGCGGACATGCGTAACAGTGGCACGGCTCTTGCTGAGCAAGTCCCGTGACGTGACCAGCGTGCCTGCCGGGGGTGCCGATGCAGTCCGAAGTGATCGCCTTGCTCTTTCCCGATCCGGGCCAGCCCCGCGACGGTCCCGCGCAGCTCGTGACGGCGCTCGTGCGCGACGCTCAGGGCCTGATGGAGCTGCGCAGCCTGCGCGCCGACCATTCGCTGTTGAGCAAGGCCCGCCTCGCGGGACGCTTCAACTGCGGCAAGCCCATCGTCGACCCGCTCACGCGCGAGGTGATCGGCTGGGAGATCGAGCCGATGGCCGTCGGCTGACGGCCGCGCCGGCAACCGGCGCCGCGACTCGCTGAGCTATAGTCCCCCGCATGAGCGAAGCGCGGGGCAGAGCACGGTCGCAAGGTCCGATGATGTTCGGACGCGTGCGGCGCACCCTGCGCCGCCTGCGTCGCGAGCGCGGGGCATCGGGCGCGCCGATCCTCGTGCGTAGGTCGCCGGCTTCGCCCGAGGCGCTGCTCGCGGCGCGCGCGGGACTCGTGCTCCTGCTCTTCGCCGCCGTCTTCGCCGTCTTTCTGCTCGACCGCAGCGGCCTGCGCGACCAGATCGACGGTCAGGTCTCGGTGACGGACGTCCTCTACTTCACGATGATCACCGTCACCACGGTCGGCTACGGCGACATCGTGCCGGTGTCGGACGCCGCGCGGTTGATCGACGCGTTCTTCGTGACGCCCGTGCGCATCTTCGTCTGGTTCATCTTCCTGGGCACGGCCTACCAGCTCATCATCCAGCGACTCGTCGAGGAATGGCGCATGACGCGACTGCAGCGGCACCTCCAGGGCCACGTCGTCCTGTGCGGCTTCGGGCACAGCGGCTCGATCGCCGCCGCGGAACTGCTGCTGCGCGGCTGGCGGCCCGAGGAGATCGTGGTCATCGACTCCGACGCCGCCGAGGTGCAGCGTGCGGCGGACCGCGGCTTCGTCGGGCTGCACGGCGACGCGTCGAGCGAGGCGCTGCTCAAGGTCGCGGCCGTGGAGCGCGCGAACTCGGTGATCGTGAGCGTCGGCCGCGACGACACGACCGTGCTGATCGTGCTCACGATCCGCGAGATCGCGAAGGGCATCCGCGTCATCGCCTGCGTGGGAGAGCAGGAGAACGTGAAGCTCGTGAAGGCGAGCGGTGCCGACGTGATCGTCTCACCGCCGCGCTTCGGCGGCTACCTGATGGCGGACGCCGTGGAGAGCAACGCGACCGTGGATTTCGTCGCCGAGGCCCTCACGTTCCGCGGCGGGTTCCAGTTGCACGAGCGCGAGCCGCTGCCGGCGGAGCTCGGGCGCCCGGCCCGGGACCTCGCGGGTTCGCTGGTCGTGGAAGTGCGTCGCGCGGGCCGGCGCATCGGCTGCTGGCAGGACGGCGGTCTCGTGATCGAAGCGAGCGACCGGCTGCTCGTGATCGACTCGGACGCGGTGCTGCAGTCGACTCGCTAGAGACATCGCCCCGCCGCGCCGTTGGACTGAACCCGAGAACTGGGTGAGGTGGACAGCGCGGCGGAGCGATCGCGCACGAAGGGTCAAGCGCGCGGCGGCATTCTGCGGGCAATCGGCCGCGGAGTCCAGATGCGCGCGTGCCGCGCCGTCAGAGCGGATAGGCGCGCGCGAGCGCGATCGAGAACGCGACGATCATCAGCAACACCAGCGGCCCGCCGACGCGCACGAAGTCGCGGAACACGTAACCGCCGGGCTGCATGATCAGCACGTTCGTCTGGTAGCCCATCGGCGTGGCGAACGACAGGTTGCAGCCGACGATCGTGGCGAGCACGAACGGCTCGAGCGGAGCCCCGATCTGCTGCGCGATCGATATCGCAACCGGCGTGCCGATCGCGGCGGCCGCGCTGTTCGACACGAAGTTGGTCAGGATGCCGAGGAAGATCATCACCGCGGCGAGCATGCCCTGCGGTGGCAGGTCGCGCGTCGCCGAGATGAACGCGTGCGCCAGCAGGTCGGCACCGCCGGTCGCCGTGAGCGTCCGGCCGAGCGCGAGGCTCGCGACGACGATCAGCACGACCTCTGCGCTCAAGCCCCGCCCGAGGCCGTCGAAGCGCATGCAGCCGGTGAGCAGCAGCGCCAGCACGCCGAGCAGAGCGGCGACCGCGATCGGCAGCACGCCGAGGGCCGCGAACAGCACGACCGCGGCCATGATCGCCACCGCGAGCGGGGCCTTGCGCGTCCTCGGCAGGTCGAGCGTCCCGTCGAGCACCAGCAGGCCCGCCTCGACCTTGAGCGCGGCGATGCGCGCCGGCGAGCCCTGCAGCAGCAGCACGTCTCCCGTGCGCAGGGCCCTGTCGCCGATCTCGCCGGCGAGGGGCTGCGGGTCCGCCGGCCGGTACATCGCGAGCATCACGACGCCGAACCGTTCCGCGAGCCGGACCTCGCGCAGCGTGCGCAGGTGCAGCGGCGATTCCTCGGTCACGACGACCTCGACCAGCTGCTGGTCGTGCGCGAGCAGCGGGTGGCGTTCCGGCGGGAGCGAGTCGACGTGGTCGGCGTCGTAGAGCGTGGCCGAGAGCGAGCGCTCGAATTCCTTGAGGTACGCCGAGGTGTCCGTGACGAGCAGGCGATCGCCCTCGAGCAGCCGCAATTCGTCCGAGGCCTCGAAGACGTCGGGTCCGCGCCTCACGTGCCGGAC
This sequence comes from uncultured Steroidobacteraceae bacterium, assembly GCA_964600315.1. Lineage (GTDB taxonomy): Bacteria > Pseudomonadota > Gammaproteobacteria > Steroidobacterales > Steroidobacteraceae > RPQJ01. Next base: position 6,017 of record CAZRKS010000132.1, read on the forward strand.
CACCATCTTGTTGCCGGTCCAGCGGCGGACGCGGGCGAGCGTCTTGCCGCGCGCACGGCTGCGCGGCCCGATGTAGAGCACCGCCTCGAAGCGCCGCGCGACGCCCGAGGCGAGCGGGCCCTTGCGGTCCTTGAGCAGCAGCGGCGCGACCAGCCACAGGTAGACGAGTGCGAGCAGGGCGGGGCCGAGCACGATCGGCGTGAACTCGAAGATGTCGATCGGCGGCGCGCCGTGGTCCTTCGCGAGCGACACGATGAGCACGTTGGTGGAGGTGCCGATCGTGGTGGCCATGCCGCCGATGATCACGGCGAAGTTCATCGGCATGAGCATCTTCGAGGGCGACCGTCCCGCGCGCATCGCGAGCCCGGTCACCACCGGCATCAGCACGACGACCATCGGCGTGTCGTTGATGAACGCGCTCAGCCCCATGGCCACGGCGACCAGCGCGAACCGCGCCGCGTGCCGGTTGAACGCCCAGAGCCGCGCGAGCAGGCGTGCGACCGGCTCGAGCGCGCCGGTCACCATCAGCGAGCGGCCGAGGATCATCAGGCAGCAGATCGCTACGAGCGCCTCGTGGCCGAAGGCCGAGAACACCTGGCGCGGCCCGAGGTCGCCGTCGGGGCCGTGGTACGGGAACAGCTGCAGACCGAGCGCCAGCGTGCCGATCACGATCAGGCTGGTGAGCGCGATCGGCACCCGTTCGCGCGTGAACAGGAAGAAGGCGACGGCGGTGAGGGCCAGCACGGCGACGCCGTGCGGATTCGAGGTCCACTCCATCATCAGGCAAGCATATCGCGAAAAAAAACCCCGCTTCCGCGGGGTCGTCGTCCATTTATGGGGCGCTCAGTTCTGTCCTTGTCGTTGTGCTTCTTCTTGCGCCCCCCGTTCGGGGTTCGTTGCGTCGGTCTTCCCTGTTCTCGGCGTCGCTTCCGGTCATCCCCCAGCGGAACAGTTTCCCCTTCCCCTCTTCCTCGTCCGTCCCATCACCACCATCCACACGAGGACGTCCGAAACGAAGCAATGAGCGTGCCAGCGGCGTCGTGGTCTTTGTAAATCAATCGGTTACGCGCTTTCCGCCGCGCACGCGGCGGCTCGCGGGCCGCTTCGGTCACGAGTCCGTAAAGAAACCCGACAGCCGTCAGAACGCGCTGATGCCGGTCAGCTCGCGACCGATGGTGAGCTGGTGGATGGTCTCCGTCCCCTCGTAGGTGATGACACTCTCGAGGTTGAGCGCGTGGCGGATCGGCACGTACTCGGCGCTGATGCCGGCGCCGCCGAGGATGTCGCGCGCATCGCGGGCGACGTCGAGCGCCATGCGGCAGTTGTTCCACTTGGCGAGCGAGACGTGCGAAGGCG
>CAZRKS010000133.1:0-7339 GCA_964600315.1 uncultured Steroidobacteraceae bacterium
TGTCGCTCGACACGCTGGTGCCGGACAACCCGAACAAGCCCTACGACATCAAGGAGCTGATCCTGAAGGTCGTCGACGACGGCGAGTTCTTCGAGCTGCAGCCGGACTACGCCAGGAACATCGTCATCGGCTTCGGCCGGATGGAAGGCTCGACGGTCGGCATCGTCGCGAACAATCCGATGGTCCTGGCCGGGTGCCTCGACATCCGCAGCAGCGTCAAGGCCGCGCGTTTCGTGCGCTTCTGCGACGCGTTCAACATCCCGGTGGTCACCTTCGTCGACGTGCCGGGCTTCATGCCGGGCACGGCGCAGGAATACGGCGGCATCATCAAGCATGGGGCGAAACTGCTCTACGCCTATGCCGAATGCACGGTGCCGAAGATCACGGTGATCACGCGCAAGGCCTACGGCGGCGCCTACGACGTCATGTCCTCGAAGCACCTGCGCGGCGACGTGAACTTCGCCTGGCCCAACGCCGAGATCGCGGTGATGGGAGCGAAGGGCGCGGTGGAGATCATCTTCCGCGAGGACAAGAACGACCCGGCGAAGCTGGCCGCCCGCGAGGCCGAGTACAAGGCGCGCTTCGCCAATCCATTCATCGCGGGCGCGCGGGGCTACATCGACGACGTGATCCAGCCGCACGAGACGCGCAAGCGCATCTGCCGCAGCCTCGCGATGCTGCGCGACAAGAGGCTCGAGTACGCGTGGCGCAAGCACGGCAACATCCCGCTGTGACGCGCGGCCAGGGGCGCACCATGTTCAAGAAGATACTCATTGCGAACCGCGGCGAGATCGCCTGTCGCGTCATCAAGACGGCCCGCCGGATGGGCATCGCCACGGTGGCCGTGTTCTCCGAGGCGGACCGCGACGCCCGCCACGTCTCGCTGGCCGACGAGGCCCTGTGCATCGGGCCGCCGCCGAGCCGCGAGAGCTACCTGGTGATGGACAAGATCCTGGCCGCCTGCCGGCGGACCGGGGCCGAGGCCGTGCACCCGGGCTATGGATTCCTGTCGGAGAACGAGCAGTTCGCGCGGCGCGTCGAGGAAGAGGGCATCGTCTTCATCGGGCCGAAGCACCACTCGATTGCGGCGATGGGAGACAAGATCGCCTCCAAGAGGCTGGCGGAGCAGGCGCGGGTCAACACGATTCCGGGCTGGAACGACGCGATCGAGTCGGCCGAGCAGGCGGTCGGGATCGCGCAGGACATCGGCTACCCGGTGATGATCAAGGCGAGCGCCGGCGGCGGCGGCAAGGGCCTGCGCGTGGCCTGGAACGACCAGGAAGCCTTCGACGGCTTCAATTCCTGCCGCAACGAGGCCAGGAACAGCTTCGGCGACGATCGCGTGTTCATCGAGAAGTTCATCGAGGAGCCGCGCCACATCGAGATCCAGGTGCTCGGCGACTCGCACGGCAACTGCGTGTACCTGTGGGAGCGCGAGTGCTCGATTCAGCGGCGTCACCAGAAGGTCATCGAAGAGGCCCCGTCGCCGTTCATCAGCGAGTCGACCCGCCGGGCCATGGGCGAGCAGGCGGTCGCGCTCGCCAGGGCAGTGCGCTACGAGAGCGCCGGCACGGTCGAATTCGTGGTCGGGCACGACGAGGGGTTCTACTTCCTCGAGATGAACACCCGCCTGCAGGTGGAACACCCGGTCACCGAGTGCATCACCGGACTCGATCTCGTCGAGCAGATGATCCGGGTCGCCGCGGGGGAGAAACTCGCCTTCGCGCAGTCCGACCTCCAGCGCAAGGGCTGGGCGATCGAGTGTCGCGTCAATGCCGAGGACCCGTTCCGCAACTTCCTGCCGTCGACCGGTCGTCTGGTGAGGTACCGGCCGCCGGCGCAGTCGATGGAAGCCGGTCTGCCGATGCCGGAAGGCGGCGGCGTGCGCGTCGACACCGGGGTCTACGAAGGCGGTGAGATCCCCTTGTTCTACGACTCGATGATCGCCAAGCTCATCGTGCACGGCACGGACCGCAACGACGCGATCCACCGGATGCGCGAGGCGCTCAACGGGTTCGTGATCCGCGGCGTCTCGAGCAACATCCCCTTCCAGTCAGCCCTGCTCGCGCACCCTAAGTTCGTCGCCGGGCAGTTCAACACCGGCTTCATCGCCGAGCACTACCCGAAGGGATTCTCGGCGGCGCTCGTGCCGCACGACGACCCGGAGTTCCTGCTGGCGCTGGCCGGGGCCGCCCACCGCTCGATGCGCGAGCGGGCGGCGCGCATCACCGGCCAGTTGCCCGGCCACGAGATGCAGATCGGCGAGGAGTTCGTCGCCGTGCTGACCGACGAGCTGGGCCGGCGCACGCAGACGGCCCTCCGGGTCGCGCCGGGCAACGGCAGCTATCCCGTGACGATCGGCGACCGCACGCGCCGGGTGACGTTTGCGAATGCCCTGCGCGACATCGCCGTGGCCGGCGACATCGACGGCCAGCCCTTCACCGCGCAGATCGAGCGCATCGGCCTGCACTACCGCATCATTCACGACGGGGCGCAGATCGACGCCCGCGTGCTGCCCAGGCGTGCGGCGGAACTCGAGGCCATGATGCCTTTCAAGGCGCCGCCGGACCTGTCGAAGTTCCTGCTGTCGCCGATGCCGGGCCTGCTGGTCGACGTCTCGGTCAAGCCCGGGCAGAAGGTGCTGGCCGGTGAGCGACTCGCGGTCATCGAAGCGATGAAGATGGAGAACATCCTCGTTGCCCAGCAGGACCGCGTGGTCGCCCGGGTCACTGCCAACAAGGGCGAGACCCTCGCGGTCGATCAGCCGATCCTGGAGTTCGAATGAGCAACGCACAGCGCAGGCCGTTCCGCATCCTCGGCATCCAGCAGGTCGCCATCGGCGGGCCCAGCAAGGACCGCCTGCGCGCCCTGTGGGTGGACCTGTTCGGCCTCACGGTGACCGGCTCGTTCCGTTCCGAACGCGAGAACGTCGACGAGGATATCTGCAGCCTCGGGTCCGGCGCGACCCGGGTCGAGGTCGACCTGATGGAACCCCTCGACCCGGACGGCAAGCCAGCCGTGCACGCGACGCCGCTGAACCACATCGGGCTCTGGGTCGACGACCTGCCGAAGGCGGTCGAGTGGCTCGCGGCGCAGGGCCTGCGCTTCGCGCCGGGCGGCATTCGCCGCGGCGCGGCGGGCTACGACATCTGCTTCGTCCATCCGAAGGGCAACGACGAGTTCCCGGTCGGTGGCGAAGGCGTTCTGATCGAACTCGTGCAGGCCCCGCCCGAGGTCATAGCGGCGCTGTAGCCGTCGCGGCCGGACCGTTCAGAACTCGTAAACGATGTCCGCGCCGTAGGTGCGCGGCTGCCCGAACATGGCTCCGACGATCGCACCGTAACCACCGGAGAAATCGGTGGTGATGATGGTGTATTTCTCGTCGGCCAGGTTCTTGCCCCACAGCGCGACGCGGAGTTCACCGCTGGGTACCGGCACTTCGAGCAACTGCAACCGGGCGTTCCACAAACCGTAGGATTGATTCAGGTTGCTCAGATCCTGGTTGGAGTACGTCTCGTCCACCCAGAGGTAGTCGACCCGGGCGGTGAAACGGCCGAAGGAGGTCTTCGGAAAATCGTAAGTCAGGCCCAGTCTGAACTGGTTGTCCGGGGCGTTGGGCATCGGATGCAGGTTCGCCACGTCGGTGCCGTCGGGCAGCACGTACTTGTCGAACTTCGCGTGCATGTACGCATAGAAGCCGTCGAAGGTCAGCTCGTCGATCGGGCGCATCGCCCACTCGAGTTCCACCCCCTTGATCGTGGCTGCACCGGCATTGTCGGTGCGGCTGAACGACGGTGGCTCGAACGCATCGATCTGCAGGTCGTCGTAGGTATTGTAGTAGGCGGCGAGATTCACGGTGATACGCTGCTCCCACAGCATGGACTTCAGCCCGAGCTCGGTCGACTGCACCGTTTCCGGATCGAAACCCTGCTCGAAGTCGCCCGGTTTGCCGTCTGCGTTGAATCCGCCCGACCGGTAGCCGGTGGCGTACTTCAGGTAGCTGTTGATCGCGTCGGTCAGGGCGTATTCGACGATGAACTGGCCGCTGGTATCGCCATAGTCGACGTCGCCACTCACCGGTCCGTCCGGAACCGGAATGCCCAGCACGTCCAGCAGGTCCGTCTCGACGAATTCCTTTTTGGCCTTGCGCTCATCCTTGGTGTAGCGAAGACCCAGCGTCAGAGCGAGACGCTTGTCGAGACTGTCGGGGCGCCACGTGGCCTGGCCGTAGATGGCCTCGGATTTCGCATTGGCGTGGATCACGTAGCCGTCGAGGAACGGGTAGCCCGGGACGCCGAAATCGCTGATCTTGGATTCGGTGGCGTCCTCGTCGAAGTAGTAGAGGCCGACGATATATTCGAGACCGCCGCCGAGCGTCGATCCGATGAGCTGGAATTCCTGGGAGAACTGATCCTGTTCCAGCGGCCACATCTGTATGAATTCGCCGAAATTCAACTCGGGCAGGTAGACGCCGTCCAGGTAGTTCTGCCAGAGATCGCTATCGAGTCTCCGGTAGCCGGTGATGGATTTCAGCGTCAGCTCGTCATTGAATTTCCAGGTCAAGGTCAGGTTGTTGCCCTGGGTACTGACGTTGCTCTCTTCCATGCCCTTGGCCAGCGGGGCCTTGTCCAGGCGCTTGTTCGTCGTGTACGCGGTCCCGACGTTGGTCGGCGGCACGACGATGGTCTCGTACCAGCCATTGCCGTAATCGAGGTCGGACCAGTCGAAGGCATAGTCGAGCGTGAAGGCTTCGACCGGCTGCCAGCGCACGGCGGCGGTGGCGGCCTGATTGTCGCTCTTGTTCGGATCGACCTGCTTTGGCAAGGTGTCGTTCTGGTTGTCCACCCAGCCATCGACGTCGGTGATCATGTAGCCGACTTTGAAGTAGAGCTCGTCGTTGACCGGCACGTTGATGTCGGTCTGACTGGCCCACTGGTTGAAGTTGCCCACGGTCAGGCGCTGCCGGAAGCTCAGCTCGTCGTTGGGTTTGCGGGTGATGTAGTTGATCGCGCCCGCCGTGGTGTTGCGACCGTACAGGGTGCCCTGGGGGCCCCGCAGGACCTCGACCCGCTCCAGATCGGCGACGTCCAGCGACAGGCCGGTCGCGCGGCCCACGGCGACGCCGTCCAGGTAAATGCCCACGGCGCCGTCCTTGGTGGTCTGGACACCGACGTTTCCCATGCCGCGGATGAAGACGGCGGGCGTCGCGACACTGGCGGCAAAAGGCGCCGTGTAGAACGAGGGCACGTAGCCTTGCAGATCGTCCAGCGCGTACGCATTGATGCTCTCGAGTTGCCTGGAGTCGAATGCGCTCACGGCGATGGGAATGTCCTGCAGAGACTCTTCGCGTCTCTGCGCCGTCACGAAGACCTCTTCCAGTCCTTCCTGGGCCCGGGCGGACGGCGCGCAGGCAGCGGCGACCGCCGTCGCCAGCAGCAGCCTGGTGATCGGATGATTCCTCGTGTCCATGATTGCCTCCGAAGGTGTCGCGACGCATCTTGCGCATCCGCAGTACGCCAATGGATCGTCTGAATGGACTATGTCGGCGATGGCACCCGGGCCGAGCCGCATCGATTCGCGCAGGCGCATCGGCCCGTGCGAAGATTGCAAGTGAACATGAAGACCACCGAGCGCGATAGCCGCTGGGAATCCATCCTGGGCGAACTCGAGCGCCGCCGAGCCGACAGTCGGGCGATGGGCGGCGCGGAACGGGTCTCCCGACAGCACGCGGCCGACAAGCTGGATGCGCGCCAGCGCATCGGACGCTTCTTCGACGCCGGCAGCTTCCACGAGATTGGCGGTCTCACCGGCACGCTGCCATCGGCAGGTCATCACACGATACCGGCCGACGGTCTGGTCGCGGGATTCGGCAAGGTGGACCGGCGTCCTGTCCTCGCCGCCGCCGAGGACTTCACGGTGCTGGGGGGCTCGATCGGCGATGCCGCCGCCGACAAGCGCTATCGTCTGACCCAGCTTGCGGCCCAGGAGCGGGTGCCGCTGGTCTTCATGCTCGAGGGTTCCGGCCACCGGCTGACCAACACTCACGCCGGACGCCGGCCCAACGACCTGCAGGGATTGGCCGAACTCTCAGGACAGGTACCGATCGTCTGCCTCGTGATGGGTCCGTCGGCGGGCCACGGCGCCCTGACCGCGCCCCTCGCCGATTTCGTGGTGATGACGAAGCAGGCGGCGTTGTTCACGGCCGGACCGCCCCTGGTCAAGGCGGCCATCGGCGAGGACGTCAGCAAGGAGACGCTCGGCGGCCCGCAGGTTCACGTCGCCGAATCCGGAGTGGCGCACAACCGGGCGGAGGACGATGTGGCGGCCATCGCGCTGGCGCGTCGCTACCTCTCGTACTTTCCCCTCAACGCGTGGGAGCGGGCACCGCGTGAGGAAGGGCCGGACGTCGGGCCGCGGACGCTGCACTCGATCCTGGACATGATCGACCCGAGCCCGCGCGTGCCGTACAAGCTGCGGCCCGTGCTCGACCTGATGGTGGACTCCGGCAGCCTGCTCGAGATCCAGCCCGAGTTCGGCGCGAGCGTCGTCACGGCGCTGGCCCGACTGGGGGGAAACAGCGTGGCGATCGTCGCCAACGATCCCGGCGTTCGGGCGGGCACCATCGACCGGGACGGTGCCGACAAGGCCACGCATTTCATGGACGTGGCGGGCGCCTTCCATCTGCCCGTCCTCTTCCTGGCGGACAACCCGGGTGTGATGAGCGGCACGGCGGCAGAGCGCGAGGGCACCTTGCGGCACGCGGCACGCATGTTCGTCGCCCAGCACCGGCTGACGGTGCCCAAGCTGCACGTCACGCTGCGCAAGGCCTTTGGGTTCGGCTCCTCCGTGATGGCCATGAACCCTTTCGACCAGCAGACCTTGTCCGTCGCCTTCCCGGCGGTGACTCTTGGCGCCATGCCGGTGGCCAGCGTGGCCGAGTCGGCCAAGCTGGACGCCGCCACGCAGGCGCGCATTGCCGCCGAACAATCGGGCGGCTCCTACCAGCTGGCCAACATCCTGGCTTACGACGACGTCATCGATCCGCGGGAATTGCGCAACGTCCTGTTGCGCGGACTGGAGCTGGCCGAAGGGCGCCGCGGCGGGCGATGCGAGCCCGTCAGGCTGAGAGGCGTGACGCCTTAGTCGCACCCGGTGAGCGATGTGTTCGACGCCCTCGCGTGACAGCGGCCAAGAAAAAGGGGCGCCGACCGGAGTCGGCGCCCCTGTCGGGGGCGAATCAGCTGCGGCTCACCACTTGTAGGTGGCGGTCAGCAACCAGGTCTGCGGGTCCTGCCAGTTGGTGGTGCGGAACATGCTGAAGTCGATGCCCTGGATCCTC
>CAZRKS010000134.1:0-7339 GCA_964600315.1 uncultured Steroidobacteraceae bacterium
GTCGCCGTGCAGCACCACCTCGCCGCCGAGGTCGAGCACCGCCTGCACCTTGATGTTCGGCGTGGTCTGCGGCATCACGATCACGGCCGGAATGCCGCGCCGGCGACCGGCGAGCGCCACGCCCTGCGCATGGTTGCCCGCCGACGCGCAGATGACACCCCGCCGCGCCACCGCCTCGGGCAGCTGCGCGATCCGGTTGTAGGCGCCCCGCAGCTTGAAGGAGAACACCGGCTGCAGGTCCTCCCGCTTGAACAGCACCCGGTTGCCGAGCCGCCGCGACAGGCGCGGTGCCTCCTCGAGCGGCGACTCGACCGCGACGTCGTAGACGCGCGCCTTCAGGATGCGCTCGATGTAGCTCTCGTGCATGGCAAGGGGGACCTGGGCGGACCTGTTACCTTAGCAGGAAAGGGCCGCGTCGGGCGGCCCGGAGCGAGGCCCTGGCATGCTGCCGATCGAACTGCTGCTGAGCGTGCTGTCCGGGGTGAGCGGCGGCCTGCTCGGCGTGCTGTGGGGTGTCGCCGTGTCCGCGCCCTGGATCGCGCGTCGCTCAGCCGGCGGCCTGCAGTCCCTGCACCTGGACACGACGGCGCGGCTCGCCGCCGCGGCCTTCCTGTCGGCGTGCGGCGGAGCGGCGCTCGGCTTCCTCTACTGGCTGGGCTGGGGCCTGATCTCGCTGGTGCAGCCGGCCTGGTACGTGGCCGGCGCCCTGTTCGGCCTGCTCACGTGGGCCGGGGTTGCGCTGCCGGTGCTGGGCGGCCTGGCAGTGCGGGTGCGCGGCTTCGGTCGTCTCGCGCCCGTGCTCGCGATCGAGTGGCTGGTCACCTGCGTCGCGGTCGGGCTGCTCTGCGCCCGGACCTGGCACGATCACGCCTGACGGGCGCAGCCGCGCTCAGCGGTCCAGGAACTCGCGCACGTAGCCCGCGACTTCGGCGACGCCCGTGTCGAGCAGCGCGCCGTTCTGCTCATCGAGGTCGACGCGCCGCGAGTCGCGCAGCAGCGCATCGGCGCGTGCCGTCATCTCCCAGAACTCGTCGCGAGCGCGCAGCACCAGCGCCGGCTGCCGCAGCAGCGGCAGCCGCTCGCCTGCCGCGTAGCCCGCCGCCGCGGCCGGGCCCCAGGCCGCATGCTCGCCGGCCATGAGCGCGCTCGCGAGGTCCTCGCCGAGCCGCGCGAGCGTGGCACGCGCACCGCGCGCGCGGCGGATCCGCTGCCACTCCTCGAGGAGGTGCGAGCCGTCGTCGCGGGCGCGCAGCGGCCAGGGACGGGCGCCGAACGCTTCGCGCTCCTTCACGTCGAACACGGGCACGCCGGCGAGGACGACGCGCCGCACCTGCTCCGGACGGGCCAGCGCGAGTTCCGTCGCCACGAGCGAACCGCCCTGGTAGCCGAGCACGTCGACGCGTCGCAACCTGAGCGAGTCGAGCAGGTCACCCACCGCCGCCGCGTACTCCGCGACGGACGGAGCGGTCGCGGCCGCGTCCGAGTCACCGCAGCCCGGCAGGTCCGGCGCATAGACGCTGCGGTCCTTGCCGAACTCGGGCAACAGGCTGCGGAACACCCGACCGGACAGCGGCGCCGGGTGGACGCAGACCAGCGGCGTGAGCTCGTCGAAGCCGCCGTTCGAAGGGAATGCCGTGTGCACGTGCAACTGGCCGTAGCGGCAGTCGACGTACATCCTGCGCAGATGGACGGTCACGGGCGGGGACTTCCTGCTGGAGAGACTGACATGGCGTGCGGCGCTGCGGGTGGTGATTGTCACGGCTGCTGGACCTCGGGCTCGGTGGTCATCGTGCGGCGCCGATTCTCCGCGCCGCGGTCCCGGGTCACGTTGATTCAACTCTCACAAAACGGTCGATTGACGCGACTTAATGCGCGCGCGGCGGCGCCGCACGTCCGCGCCCTCGCTTATGTCGCACTGCTCAGGCCGTGTCGAGGTACCACTCGAAGTCGCGGTCCGAGACGAGTGCGCCGAACTTCTCGCACTCGCGCCGCTTGAGCGCGAGGAAGACGCGCAGGAATTCCTCCCCGAGCGCCCACGCAAGAAACTCGGACCCGGCCGCACGTTCGAGCGCCGCGTGCCAGTCGGTGGGCAGCCCCGACGCGGCGGCCTGCTGGTAGCCGTTGCCGACGACCGGCGGCCCGGGATCCACGCGGCCCTCGATGCCGCGCAGCATCGCGCCGAGCACCAGCGCGGCGACGAGATAGGGATTGGCGTCGGCGCCCGCGACGCGGTGCTCGACGTGCCGGCTCGACGGCGGCCCGGCCGGCACGCGCAGGCTCACCGAGCGGTTGTTGACGCCCCAGGTCGGCGCCACGGGCGCATAGCTCATGGCGCGGAATCGCCGGTAAGAGTTCGCGTGCGGCGCGAACACCGCCATGCCGTCCGCGAGCGTCGCGCGCAGGCCGCCGATCGCGTGACGCAACTGCGGCGTGCCGGCGGCATCCTCGCTCGCGAACGCGTTGTGACCCTGCGGGTCGGCCAGGCTCGCGTGCAGGTGCATGCCCGTGCCGGCGCGGTCCGCGAACGGCTTGGCCATGAAGCAGGCGATGCAACCGTGGCGGCGCGCCACGCCGCGGACCGCGCGCTTGAAGAGCACGGCCTCGTCGACGGCCCGCAGGGCGTCCGCGCGGTGCTCGAGCGTGATCTCGAACTGTCCCGGCGCGTATTCCGACATCAGCGTGCGCACGGGCAGGCCCTGCGCGCGGGCCGCCGCGTACAGGTCATCGAACAGCGGCGACATGTCGTCGAGGCGCCCGAGCCCGTAGGCGTCGATGCCGGAGGACGCCCGTCCCGTCAACAAGCCGCGCGCGGGCTGCAGGCGGCCGTCCGCATCGCGCTGCAGCAGGTAGAACTCGAGTTCGACGGCCACGACCGGCGTGAATCCCGCGGCCTGCAGTCGTTCGACCGTGCGCACCAGGACGTGGCGCGGATCGGCGCCCGCGGGCCGGCCGTCCAGCTCGAACATCGTGCCGAGCACCTGCGCCGTGGGACGCGCGAGCCACGGCGCGCGGCTGAGCGTGCCTGGCACCGGGCGACAGGCCAGGTCCGCATCGCCCACTTCCCAGACGAGGCCCGTCTCTTCGACGTCCTCGCCCGTGACGTCGAGACCGAGGATCGATCCCGCCACGTTGCGTCCCGCGCGGTACAGCGCGTCGACCTCCTCGCGAGCGACGTTCTTGCCGCGGCCCACGCCGTTCGCGTCGGTGATGACGAGCTGCACCGTCTCGATGTCCGGGTGGGCATCGAGAAACGCGCGCGCCTCGTCGGGCTGGACGACGGCGGGCGAGGCCGGGTCGCTGTGGTTCATGGTGTGTGGGTCGTGGCGGGCCGCCGGGCGCGGGGGCGCGGAAATAGTGACGGAACCCCATCGACAGTGGCAAGCGCGGGCGCCGATGCGAGAATTGCCGGGTCATGACGCCTGCCTTCACGCTCCTGCCCGACGCGCGGCTCGACGGCCTCAACACGTTCAAGGTCGCGGCGGCCGCGCGCTGGCTCGCGACCGTAGAGGACCCGGCGGTCCTGCCCGACGTGCTCGGCCGGCCGGAATTGCGCGGCCAGTCGCTGCTCGTGCTCGGCGAAGGCAGCAACCTGCTGTTCGCCGACGACTTCGACGGCGTGGTGCTGCGGCCGGCCTGGCGCTCGGTGCGCGTGGCGGAGGACGACGGACGAGTGGCGCTCGTGCAGGCCGGCGCCGGGCACGGCTGGGACGCGCTCGTCGACTGGACGCTGGCTCGCGGCCTGCCCGGCCTCGAGAACCTGGCGCTCATCCCGGGACACGTCGGCGCGGCGCCGATCCAGAACATCGGCGCCTACGGGGTCGAGGCCGGCGAATTCATCACGGCGGTCGAAGCCTGGGACCGGCAGGCGGCCCGCCAGGTGCGCATCGCCGGCGGCGACTGCGGCTTCGGGTATCGCGACAGCCGCTTCAAGCGCGAGCCGGAGCGCTGGGTGGTCACCGGCGTGGAGTTCCGCCTCGATCGAGAGCGCCGGCCCGCGCTCGACTACGCGGGCGTGAGGGACGAACTCGCGGCGCTCGGGGTCGCGCAGCCTACGCCCGCCGCGGTCGCCGCCGCGGTGCGCAGTCTGCGACGCCGCAAGCTCCCCGACCCGGCGCGGATCGGCAACGCCGGCAGCTTCTTCAAGAACCCGGTCGTCGCCTCGGTCGCGGCCGATGCACTCCGCTCGGCCCATCCCGGCCTGCCGGTCTATGCGGCGGCCGACGGCCGACGCAAGCTCTCGGCGGCGTGGCTGATCGAGAACTGCGGCTGGCGCGGGTTCCGCGCGGGAGATGCCGGCGTCTCCGAACAGCACGCCCTCGTGCTGGTCAACCACGGGCGCGCGACCGGTGCCGAATTGCTCGCGCTCGCGCGCCGCGTGGCGGATTCGGTCGCCGAGCGCTTCGGCGTCCAGCTCGAACCGGAACCGCGCATCGTCGGCGCGGTGTTCTGAAGGCGCCCGGGCGCTACCAGGGCAACTCGCGTCCGTCCCACTGCAGGAAGCGGCCGGAATCGGCGAGCGTGAGGCCGGCGATCACCTTGCGCAACCCGGTCACGCTGGTCGTCACGTCGAGTTCGCCGCGCGGACCGCCGATCGCCGTGCGCACCCAGCCGGGATGCAGCGGTGCGACGATGATCCCGCGCGGCCTCAGGTCCACGGCCAGCGCCTTCATGATCGAGTTGGCCGCGGCCTTGCTGCTGCGATAGGCATAGAGGCCGCCGAACAGGCTCTGCCCGAACGAGCCCACGACGCTGGTCAGGGTCACGATCTTGCGTTCGCCGCTCGCCGCCACGTTCTCGACGAAGGTCTCGGCGAACTTCATCGGCGCGAGCAGGTTGACGCGCAGCACCTGCATCCAGTCGTCGTAGTCGGTCCGGCCGAAGCCCTGCATGGCGAGGCCTTTCGCGGCGAAGGTCTCGCGGCCCGCCGAGCCCGCATTGTTCATCAGCACGTCGATGGGCAGCCCATCCAGTTCCTGCGCCAGCGCCTCGACCTGAGCCGCAGCCGTGACGTCGACCTCGTGGACGGTCACCTGACCGCCCGACTCGGCCGCGAGGACCGCGAGTTCCGTCGCCTCGGACGGGCGCCGGGCGCAGGCGATCACCCGCCAGCCGTCCTGTGCGTACTGGCGTGCCATCTCGAGTCCGAGGCCGCGGCTGGCGCCGGTGATCAGCACGGTGGCCATGTTCGCTCCTCCCGCCGTCTCACCAGGCACCGATGTTCGGCATGCTCTGCCAGGGCTCCTGCGGCGGCAGCGCGGCGCCTTTCTGCAGCAGTTCGATCGAAATGCTGTCCGGGGAGCGGACGAAAGCCATGCGGCCGTCGCGCGGCGGCCGGTTGAGGGTGACGCCGTGCTCCATCAGGCGGCGGCAGGCGGCGTAGACGTCGTCCACCTCGTAGGCGAGATGCCCGAACGCACGGCCGATCCCGTACGGCTCGGGGTCCCAGTTGAACGTGAGTTCGACCTGGGCGGCCTCGTCGCCGGGCGCCGCCAGGAAGACGAGCGTGTAGCGTCCCTGCTCGTTCGAGTGGCGGCGCAGTTCGCGCAGGCCGAGCGCATCGCAGTAGAAGCGCAGGGATTGTTCGAGATCCGTGACCCGGACCATGGTGTGGAGGTACTTCATGTGCGCTCGCGCTCCCGGGACGAACCCCCTGGCTGCGCATGTTAGCCCGGTTTGCGTGGCCCGCCGCACTCGGCACGCGCCGGGCCTTGATTCGCCTCCCGCCGGCGGCGCAACCTGCGCGTCCCGACGACCGACCGCATCAGGCCCCGAATGAACGTAAGTCCCGCCCCGTCACTCGCCGCCACCCTGCTCGTGCTGGCCGGCCGCGCCGCGGCGGCTGGAGCGGTGGAAACGCCCGCCGCCGTGGCTCCTGCCGGGTTCAACGTCCTGGGCCGGGCCGACGCGCCCGTCGTCATCCTGGAGTTCAGCGACCTGCAGTGCCCGTTCTGCGCGCGCTACGCCCTGCAGACCTTCCCGGAACTGAAGCGCAACTACATCGACACGGGCAAGGTGCGCTACGTTGCGCGCGACCTGCCGCTGCCGATGCACGCATACGCGATTCCGGCCGCCGTGGCGGTCCGCTGCGCGGGTGACCAGGGCAGGTTCTGGGAATTCCGCGAGGCCCTGTTCGCCCGCCAGGCGGATCTCGCCCAGGCGCCGTACGATGCGGTCGCGACCCAGCTCGCCCTCGACCTGCCGCGGTTCCAGTCCTGCCGCAGCGACGGCCGGGCGGAGGCGGAGGTGCGGGCGGACGTGGAGCGGGCGCAATCGCTCGGCATCACGGCGACGCCGAGCTTCCTCATCGGCGAGCCGGTCGAGGGCGGCCTGCACGGCGAGAAGCTCACGGGCGCCAAGCCCTATGCGGAATTTGCGCAGCGCATCGACGCCGCGCTGGAGGCGGTGAAGTGACGCCGCCGCGTCCGCCGCGGCCGTCGGCCGCTCAGAACATGCCCGTCGCGTCGGCTTCGCTCGCGCCGCGCTTCTCGCGCGCCTCGATGAAATCGCCGGTGATCATCTCGTCGTAGGACTGTCCGGGGCCCACCATCGGGTACACGCCGGCGTCCGGGTCGATGATCACCTCGAGGAAGGCCGGGCCCGCGAATTCGACGAACTCGCGCACCACGCGCGGCACGTCCTCCTTGCGGTCGAGCCGTGCCACGAAGGGAAAGCCGTCGGCCTGCGCCGCCTTCACGAAGTCCTTCTTGTGCAGCGACTTGTCGCTCGCCGACAGGCGGCCCTTGAAGAAGAGCTTCTGCCACTGCTTGACCATGCCGTCGCCGAAGTTGTTCAGCACGACCACCTTGACCGGCAGGTCGTAGGTCGTCACGGTCTCGAGCTCGCCGAGGTTCATGCGGATGCTGCCATCGCCGTCGATGTCGATGACGAGGCGCTCCGGATGCGCGAACTGCGCGCCGATCGCGGCGGGCAGGCCGAAACCCATGGTGCCCATGCTGCCCGAGGTGAGCCACAGGCGCGGCGAGCGGAAGTCGAAGTACTGCGCGGCCCACATCTGGTGCTGGCCTACGCCGGTCGTGATGATCGCCTCGCCGCGCGTGTGCCGGTTGATCTCCTCGATCACGTAGTACGGCTGGATCAGCTGGCTGTCGCGGTCGTAGTCCATCGGGTGGCTGCGCCTGAGCGCGTCGCAGTGTTCGCGCCAGCGCGACCAGTCGGCGGTGAATCCGCGGCGCTGCGCCTGGACCAGCAGGGCCCCGAGCGCCTCGCGGACGCGGCCGACGTAATGCCAGTCGACGGCCTTGACCTTGTTGATCTCCGAAGCGTCCACGTCGAAGTGCGCGATGTAGCGGGCATGTGGCGCGAACTTCGCCGGCACGCC
>CAZRKS010000135.1:0-7314 GCA_964600315.1 uncultured Steroidobacteraceae bacterium
ACACGCTGCCGCCGCTGCCGCCGGACGCCGACGAGCCGCAGGTGTTCGGCGGCGACAACTGGCAGACGGAGAACGCGGCGTCGCTGCTGCTGAGGCCGATCCCGGGCCACTCGGTGCCGGACATCGCCGTCGAGTACCAGCAGTTCATCGAGGAGGTGGTCGAGCCGCGCCTCGCCCGAGTGCCGGGCGTGTCGCGCGTCAACCTCGAGGGCGGGCGGCCCCGCGAGGTGCACGTCGCCTTTGATCCGCACCGGCTCGCGGCGCTCGGCATCACCCCGCAGCGGCTCGCGCAGACCGTGGTCGCCGCCCGCGACGTGAGCGCCGGCTTTGCCAACGTCGGGCGACGGCAGTTCACCGTCCGCGTGACCGGGCGCGAGCCGGTGGCGGATCTCGGCGGCCTCGTGGTCGGCTGGAGCGAGGATCGTCCGCTGTACCTGCGCGACGTGGCCGACGTGCGCACCGAACACGTCGAGGCCCGCTCGTTCTCCTATCGCAGCGGCGTGCCCGCCTACTACATCACGCTGCAGCGCACGTCGGACTCGAACACCGTGGAGCTCATCGACGGGCTCAAGGTGGCGATCGCGGAACTCAACGCCGGGCCGCTCGCGCGCGAGAAGCTCACGGTCGAGATGTCGTGGGACGCGAGCGTCTACGTGCGCCGCGCGATCGGCTTCGTCGAGGAAAGCCTCGCCATCGGCATCCTGCTCGCGGTGGGCGGGCTCTGGTATTTCCTGCGCGGGCCGCGTGCGCTCGCCGTCATCGGCGCCTCGATCCCGATCTCGCTCTGCGTGGCGGTGATCACGCTGCAGCTGCTCGGGCGCACGCTGAACGTCGTGTCGCTCGCCGGGCTCGCGTTCTCGACGGGAATCGTGATCGACGCGGCGCTCATCGTGCAGGGCAACGTGCTCAGGTTCATGCAGGAGGGGCGCGACGCCTGGCACGCGACGATCGAGGGCGCGGGCGAAGTGCTCCCGGCGCTGGTGGCCTCGATGCTGACCAGCGTCGCCATCTTCCTGCCCATCCTGTTCATGGAGGGCCTCGAAGGGCAGCTCTTCAAGGACCTCGCGATCACCATGTCGGTGTCGCATGCGGCGTCCTTGCTGGTGGCCGTCACCGTCATTCCCGCCGCGAACCGCTGGGCGCTGGCGCGCGGCATACCCGCGGACCAGCACCTCCACTGGTGGCGCCGCATGGCGGATTTCGCCCTCCGGCTCACCGACCGTCCGGCCGCTCGCCTCGGCTGGATCGCCGGCATCACGGCCGGCAGCGTGCTGTGCGCGCTCCTGCTCGCACCGAAGTTCGACTACCTGCCGGTCGCGCAGACCGACATGATCTGGAACAACGTGCGCCTGCCCCCCGGCGGCAACATCGAGACCGCGCGGCGCGAGTTCGCGCCCGTCGTGATCGAGCGGCTGCGGCCGCATCTCGAAGGCCGGGAACGCCCGGCGGTCAAGTATTACAACCTGTCCGCCTGGGGCGGGCTCGGCGGCACGGCGGTCGTCTATCCGGCCGACCCGCGCGACATCCAGGAGATGGTGCGGGTGCTGCGCGAGGAGATCATGGTCGGCTTTCCCGACACCGCGGTCTTCATCCAGCGCGGGTCGCTGCTCAACGTCGACGGCGGCAACGCGCGCGAGATCCGGCTCGACTTCCAGGGCGCCGACCTCGGCGCGCTGATGGAGGCCGCGCGCGTCGCCGTGGACGAGGTGCCGAAATCCCTGCCGGGCACCTACCCGCAGGCGTTCCCGGGGCTCGAGATGAACCAGCCGGAGCTGCAGCTGGTGCCGGACGAGTGGCGCGTCGCGCGCTCGGGCCTGTCGCGGACCGAGGTCGCGGCCGCCATCCGCGCGATGACCGGCGGCCTGTGGGCCGGCGAGTACTTCGACGGCAACGACCGCCTCGACATCATCGTCAAGTCGAAGGAATGGACCACGCCGGAGGAACTCGTCGAGTTGCCGCTCGTGACGCCGGCGGCCGGCGTCCAGACCGTCGGCGAGCTGACGAGCCTGCGCCAGACCGTGGGACCGTCGCAGCTGGTGCGCATCAACGGCCACCGCACGGTGAGCGTCAACTTCGAGCCGCCGGACGACATGACGCTCGACGAGGCGCTGGCCCGGTTGCGCAGTTCGGTCGAGCCGAAGGTCCGCGCTGCCATGGCACCGAAGGTGCAGCTCGCCTATGCCGGCTCCGCCAATGACCTGCACGAGGCCCTGCGCGCCATGGGTCAGAACTTCCTGCTGGCGCTCGTGATCCTGTTCGCGCTGATGGCGGCACTGTTCCGCTCGCTGCGCGACAGCCTGCTCGTGATGGTGGTGATGCCGGTGTCGATCGCGGGCGGGATCCTCGCGCTGCGTCTCGTGGGCCTCGCGGGATTCCAGGCGCTCGACCTGCTCACCATGATCGGCTTCATCATCCTGCTCGGGCTGGTGGTGAATGCCGCGATTCTGCTCGTGGACCAGACGCGGGCCCGCGAGCGCAACGGCCTGCCACGCCGCCAGGCGGTGGCGGAGGCGCTCGAGACGCGCGCACGGCCGATCGTGCTGTCGACACTCACCGCCGTGCTCGGCATGGCTCCGCTCATCTTCATGCCCGGCCTCGGGGCTGAAATCTATCGCGGGCTTGCGGCCGTCGTCACCGGCGGCATGCTCGTCGGCACCGTGTTCACCTGGATCCTGATGCCGAGCCTGCTCAGGCTCGGCGAGGAGCGCGTCGCCCGGCCTGCGCACGCGCCCGGCGAAGCTGTCGAGGGGGAAGCTGCCCGATGATCAAAGATTGCCTGCGGCGCGCGACCGTCTGTGCCGCTGCCGTACTGGTCGCGGCCACGGATGTGCAGGCCGAGGATCGACCGCCCGCCTCGGTGCAGGTCGCGCAGGTCGAGATGCGCCAGCTCGCGCCGGCCGTGCGGGTCGCGGGGCTGGTCCGCTCGCGTGCGGCGGCGGACCTCGCCGCGGCCGTGTCCGGCCGGCTGCAGTGGGTCGCGGAGGCAGGCACGCGGGTCGAGGCCGGCGCGCCGGTCGCGCGCCTCGACACGCGCGAGCTGACGCTGGCCCGCGCCGAGCAGGCCGCGCGGGTCAATCGTGCCAGCGTCAACCTCAAGAGCCTGGAGCGCGAGGTCGAGCGGCTGCGCGCGTCCGGCAATGCCGTGTCGCGCTACGCGGTGGACCAGGCGCAGTCGAACCGGGATCTCGCGGCGGCGGACCTCGAGGTGGCGCGCGCACTGCTGGCACAGACCGACGACCAACTCGCCCGCTCGCGGCTGGTTGCGCCATTCTCGGGCGTCGTCTCCGACCGGGTGCGCCGGGCCGGCGAGGAAGTGGCGCGTGGCGAGATCGTGGCGCGCATCGTGAATCCGGACGAACTCGAGATCCGCCTGTTCGTGCCGCTGCGCCACGTCCGGGCCATCCACCCCGGTCACGTGGTCAACGTCGCGACCGAGAGCCGCCGCTTCACGGCGGCCGTCACCAGCATCGTTCCGGCCGGGGATCCGCGCACGCAGTCGTTCGAGGTGCTGGTGAAGGCGCCGGCCGTCGACGGGCTGCTCGCTTCCGGCGACACGGTCCAGGTCGAACTGCCGCTCGGCGACCCGCAGCGCCGGCTCGCGGTGCCGCGCGACGCCCTGATCATCCGGGCCGAGGGGCTGCACGTGTATCGCGTCACGCCCGGGCTGCGCGCCGAACGTGTCGACGTCAAGGCCGGCCTCGCCGACGGCGACTGGATCGCCGTCGAGGGGCCGCTCGCGGCGGGCGAGCGCGTGGTGGTGCGGGGCGGCGAGTCGCTGCGCGGCGACGAAAAGGTGCAGATCGTCGGGATTTTCGAGGACGAGACGCGCGATCGCCGTGCGGCCGGGCCGGGCGGCTAGGTGACGGCACGCGGTCCGCGGCTATAATCCGCGCCGCATGATCCGCAGCAGACGCTTTGCGGCCGTCCTCGCGGCCTCGCTCCTCCTGGGTGCCAATGTCGCCCGTGCCCAGGGATTCAACTCGGTCTCGAGCGGCGCGCGCCTGCCGTCCGAGACCGTGGTTCCGGTCGCGAGCGCTCCTGCCGTGCTGCCCGCGTTCAGCAGCGGGGGTGCTCCCGCACCGGCAGTCGAGACGCAGGCGGCACCGGAGCCGACGCCGCCCGTCGTGCCGCCGGCGACGGTCGCCACGACCGTACCGTTCGGCACGACCGTACCGTTCGGCACGGCGTATACCCCACCATCGCCTTCGGCCTATTCACCCGCCGATCGCGTGCTCGTCAAGAAGTCCGAGCGGCGTCTCTACCTGATGCGTGCCAACGAGATCGTCGCCGAATACCCGATCCGCCTCGGCCTCAATCCGACCGGGCAGAAGACGCGCGAGGGCGACTTCCGCACGCCCGAGGGCACCTACGAGCTGGTGCGCCGCAACCCGCGCAGCGACTTCTTCATGTCGCTCGAGGTCTCCTACCCGAACGAGCAGGATCGCGAGCGCGCGAAGAAGCTCGGCGTGCGGCCCGGCGGGCTGATCATGATTCACGGCCAGCCGAACGTCCTGCGCAAGTCGCCGGAGTACTACGCGAGCTTCGACTGGACCAACGGCTGCATCGCGGTCAGCAATTCCGACATGGTCGACATCTGGATGCGCACCGGCGTCGGCACGCCGATCGAGATCCGTCCGTGATGCGACGGGCCGAGGTGCCGCCCGAGGGCACCGACGAACCGGAGTCCGTCGATGCGCGGGTCACGCCGACCGGCAGCCTCGAGAATCTCTCCCAGCAGGAGGTCGACCGTCTGCTCGACTCGTCGCGCGGCGGCCTCTACGCGCTGTACCGGCGCTGCTCGCTCGCCGTGCTGAACGCCGGCGGCGAGACCGACGACGCACGCGCGATCTTCGAGCGCTATGCCGACTTCGACATCCGCATCGTGCGGCAGGCCTGGGGCGTGAAGCTCGAGCTGCGCAACGCCCCGCCGGGCGCCTTCGTCGACGGCCGCATGATCCGCGGCATCCAGGAGCACCTGTTCGCCGTGCTGCGCGACGTGCTCTACATCCACGGCGAGGTCTACGAGCACGGCAGCATCGAGCTGAAGGAGTCGCAGGGGATCACCGACGCGATCTACCGGATCCTGCGCAACGCCGGCCTGCTGCGACCGCGGGTGCGTCCCGACATCATCGTCTGCTGGGGCGGACACTCGATCAGCCGCGAGGAGTACGACTACACGAAGCGGGTCGGCTACGAGCTCGGCCTGCGCGGCCTCAACGTCTGCACCGGCTGCGGGCCGGGCGCCATGAAGGGCCCGATGAAGGGCGCCACGATCGGGCACTCCAAGCAGCGCATCCAGGACGGGCGCTACATCGGGCTCACCGAGCCCGGCATCGTGGCTGCGGAGCCGCCGAACGCCATCGTCAACCAGCTCGTGATCCTGCCCGACATCGAGAAGCGCCTCGAGGCGTTCGTGCGCACCGGCCACGGCATCATCGTCTTCCCCGGCGGCGCCGGGACGGCCGAGGAGATCCTGTATCTCGTCGGGATCCTGCTCGATCCCGCGAACGAACCGCAGCCCTTCCCGGTCGTCTTCACCGGGCCGCCGGGCAGCGAGGGCTATTTCCAGCAGATCGACGCGTTCCTCGCCACCACGCTCGGCCCGCGGGCGGCGCAGTGCTATCGCATCGTCATCGACGATCCCGCCGAGGTCGCGCGCGAGATGCTGCGCGGCATGGACGCGGTGCGCGAATTCCGCCGCCGCACCCGCGACGCCTACAACTACAACTGGACGCTCGCCATCGACCACGAGCTGCAGAGCCCGTTCGAGCCGACGCACGAGGCGATGGCGGCGCTCGAGATCCGTCGCGACCACCCGCCGCACCGGCTGGCGGCCGAGCTGCGCCGCGCCTTCTCCGGCATCGTGGCCGGCAACGTGAAGGAGCAGGGTATCCGGCGCATCGAGGAGCGCGGGCCGTTCGAGCTGCACGGCGACCGCGAGCTGCTCGAGCCGCTCGACGCGCTGCTGGCGTCGTTCGTCCGGCAGCGGCGCATGAAGATCGCGGGCGACTACCGGCCCTGCTATCGCGTCCGCGCCTGACTTCCCGCAACTGTGACTCAGTACCGGACGCGGTGCTGCCGCTGCCGTAGCTTGCGGCCGAGGCGAGCGGTGGCACCCATGACAGACCCGAAAAACATCGTCGGCCAGCCGGCCGAGCCCCGTCCCGACGCGCCCGGCGCGCTGGGCCGACGCTCCAAGTTCGGGGCCGCGGCCGATGGCTGGGACGCGTACAACACCTGGCTGGACCGCGTGCGACAGCAGCCGTCGCCGACGTCGCGGCAGGCGGTCATCGCCAAGGCGCTCTACAGCGTGTCGAGCTACAAGAACTGGGCCGACAAGGCCAAGGGCGCATTCGACAAACCCAAGTGACGCCACGCGCGGCCGGCGGCGGTATCATAGAAATGTGCCCGCCGCCTCGAGCGGCCCGCTGCACGACTCCGAAAATGGAACGCCTGCTCAAGTGGCTCGACGACTGCGAGGACCTGCTTGCGGTGGCGCGGCTGCAGGCGGGTCCGGTCATCGTCACCCTGCTGTTGCTGGCCGCCTTCCTCGTGGCGGTGGGCGCCGTGTTCGTCTTTGGTCCGCCCGAACTGCTCGCGGCACCCTGAGCCGGGTTCAGCGCACCGCGGGATTCAGCGTATAAGTCCCCGTCAGCCTCGCCTCGGCCAGAACGTGGCCGGCAATCGCCGCGGCGACCTCAGGACCGGTGAAGGCGCCCTCGACCGGACAGCGTGCGAGATCCGTCGCATAGAGCACGAAGTGATAATGGTGCAGTCGCTCGTCGTTCCATGGCGGGCAGGGTCCGTCGTAGCCGAAGTACTGGCCGCCCATGTCGGCGTCGCCCGCGAACCAGAGCGTGTAGTCGTTGAGGCCCTGACGGGAGCCCGCGGGTCCGGCCGGGGACTGCCGGCCACGCGCCACGACGCCGACGGCGCAGGCGCCGGCGAGGATTTCGTCCACCGCAGGCGGGATGTCCACCAGCACCCAGTGGTGGAAATCGGCGCGAGGCAGGCTCGCCGGCACGCTGCGTCCTTCCTGGTTCACGTCGTCGGGGCGCGTCGGCACGTCGGAGTCGACGCACAGGAGCACGAGCGACTTCGCGCCGGAGGGCACGCCGCTCCAGCGCAGGTGGGGATTGCGGTTGGCGGCGAGCCGCACGTGCTGCGCCGGATCCGGCGCGCCGAACGCGAACTCCTCGGGAATGGGCTGTCGGTGGCCGAAGCTCGAGGACATGAGCTGCATCGCGGAATCCTCCGGTCCGTGCGTCGGGTGTCGATTCTGGCACACTGTTTCGGGGCTATGGGCTATGGGCT